>NZ_JABCQB010000008.1:0-144624 GCF_015244525.1 Gluconobacter sp. R75690
TGCCAAGCACCAGACGCCTATCAAATCCCCCATCATTTCAATGCCTTGGCACCCGCAGGTTCAAAGCGGGGGTGACCTACACCCGTAACCATCTGCTCCAGATACGGGCGTGCTCTGGCGTAATCGGGCTGAAGAGAATGGGCACTCGTGAAAGTCCTATTGGAATAAGAAAATCTACAGGAAGTGCGTACATTGGCAGCGCGGACACGGTATATCGCTCAAAAGCCGCTGAATCCTTTACAGGCAAGTTGGGCTTTGTCTCGAAGATCCATAGGAAAAAGCTGCATCTCAAGCCGTGCCCTGTCATAGCTAACAATTCAATGCCGCCAGAGCCCCAATCAGGATATTACGGTTTCAATCAACGGTTTTGCGTTCCTTCAGGTTTAACCAGCGAATGCCACGATCCTTTGCCTCATCGTAAGCGTCTTCATAACCAGCATCGGCATAGCGCATTACGCCTAAACTGGTGTCGTTTGTCAGGGCGATCCGCAGCCGCTCGTCTGCCTCGCTGGAGCCGTCTGCGACGATCGTAATACCTGCGCTGGTCATGTACCCGGCATATCCGCCGCCCCCGGAATGGATGGCGACCAGATCGGCCTGGGAGGAACAGGCCAGCATGGCATTCAGCAGCGGCCAGTCTGCAATGGCGTCCGATCCGTCCTTCATGTTCTCCGTCATGATGTTCGGATGGGCCATCGCGCCAGCGTCCAGATGATCGCGCGTGAAGGCGACCGGGCCGGCCAGCACGCCATCACGGACCATCCTGTTTACGGCAAGGCCAACCTGTGTGCGGGCATCATGACCGAGCCAGGCAATACGCGCCGGAAGCCCTTCGAAAGGCACATGCGCCCGGGCCAGTGTGATCCAGTTCACGACGGACGGATTATCCGCGAATGTTTCCAGCAGATAATCGTCGATCCTGCGGATGTCGTTCTCATCGTTCGACAGCGCAATCCAGCGGAACGGTCCGATTGCGCGTGCAAACAGAGGCCGCAGATAGGCTTCCGTAAAGATCGGAATGTCGAACGCATTCTCGATCCCTGCCTTTTTTGCCTGGGTGCGGATCAGGTTGCCGTTGTCGAAGACGATCGATCCTGCGGACTGGAAATCCAGCATGGCCTGCACATGACGGGCGATGGACGTCAGCGAAAGCCCGGCGAGTTTTTCGGGTTCGTTTTCCCGGAATGCCTGAACGTCTTCGATGGACAGTCCGGCAGGAATATAGCCGTAAACCAGATCATGGGCGGATGTCTGGTCCGTGACGATGTCGGGAACGATGCCGCGGGCATGGATTTCGGGCAGGATGTCTGCCGAATTGCCCAGTAGGCCGATCGAACAGCCATCGCCCCTGCGCTGGGCTTCGGCAACCAGTTTCAGGGCTTCGTCGAGTGTTTCCGCCCGGTGCTGCAGATAGCCGGCTTCCATGCGCTTGTTGATGCGTGCGCTGTCCATTTCCACGCACAGGATTACGGCGCCTGCCAGACGCCCGGCGAGAGGCTGTGCGCCGCCCATGCCGCCAAGGCCGGAGGTCAGGATCAGCTTGCCGGACAGGTCCGAACTGAAGTGACGTTCACCGATGCATCGGAAGATCTCATATGTTCCCTGAATGACGCCCTGGGAGCCGATATACTGCCAGTCGCCGGCCGTCAGGCCGCTCCAGCAGATCAGGCCCTTCTTTTCCAGCCGGTAGAATTCTTCCGCCTTGGCCCATTGCCCGATCATGTTGCAGTTGGCCATGACCACGACCGGCGCACGGTCATGCGTGCGCACCACGCCGATGGGCTTTCCAGACTGGACGATGAGTGTCTCGTCATCGCGCATGGTTTTCAGCATCTGCACGATGGCATCATGTGACGGCCAGTCCCGGGCGGCCTTGCCCAGAGCGGCATAGACAACAAGATTGTCAGGATCTTCACCGACGGACAGAACGTTTTCCAGAAGACGGAGAAGCCCTTCCTGACGCCATCCTCGACAGCGCAGTGTGTTGCCGGACGTGACGTCGAAGCTTCGGTTGGTCATGTCTCAGGAGTCCTTGCCAGTGGAAGAGGGGGCGAGCGCATAGCTGGCCAGATCGATGCCCAGGGCGCGCTCGACGGGTGGGTAGACGGCCGGGTCCACAACGCTTGAGGAAAGCGGAAATTTTGATTTTTCTACATGCAGGACGAGGATTTCCATGCCGTCCTCGATCTCGCCAACGCTCAGGGGATAGCCATCCGGTGCGAGGGTCGTGATGATGTCGGGAAAGGATGCCAGACGCTGACCGTCCGCATCTTCCACAGCCATGTATTCGTTCATGACGTGCAGGGTCACGGCAGAGGCTCCCTGTCCGACCGTGATAGTGCCAACGTCGAACGCTTCCGGCGTGTAGGTGACCGATTTCCGGCTGACCTTGCCCTGCGCGAGAATGATCCCGTCGAGCGTCTTCAGGATGGCGTCGACTACGGCACTTCCGCTTTTGCCGGATGCTGCGAGAATGGCTTCTCCCAACGCAAGCGCGCGGGAAATGCCGCCCCATGCCGCGTGGCGCTTGACGTAAGACGCAGGAAGCGGATTGCGGCAGGATGCGATGAAGCCGCCTGACATGTCGGAGGCGGTTCGCAGGATGGGCGAAATGCGGGCAGTCGCCCCCTTCGCAACCATCTCGATATAAGCGTTGCGGGACCTGTTGCCGCCGACAACGGCCTGGATCATTGTTTCCGGTGAGTTGGCCATCCCGATGGAGCCCATGTCACCGGTAGGATGGGCACGCATGTCGCCGACCGCATCAACGACCTTTGTCCCCAGAATAGCGCCAGGCAGCCAGGCGTTGAGCGTGCTGGACTTGCCGTTCTGCCCGATCATGAGACCATAGATCGGCTGGCCCAGTTCCTTCTGCACGAGCTTCACGGCGTTGACGTAATCGACGCCCAGCATCTGCCATTCGGTCGTGCTTGCTGGTGCTCCGATCGCTGCGGCGGTGGCGATGATCGCGTCATCCTCAATCTCTTCTGCGGAGACGAGTTCCGGCTGTCCGGCATTGACCGCTGCCGTTCCCAGCATGCGCCCGTGCTCGACCCAGCCACCGCCGCCACAGGCGAAGACCGATCCACCACGGATCGCGGCTTCCACGTCTTTTTCAACCAGTATTCTGCCCATAGTGCTTCATTCCCGTCTTCCTGCGTCTCACCTGCGCGAGGGAGACCGCATCATTCAAAAATCCCGATCCACGTCCTGAAGAGCCTGCGTCAGAACGCGCGCACCGTTGGCGGCGTCCTGCGGTGTGCACCACTCCTCCGGGTCATGACTGCGCCCGTCACGGCACGGCACGAACACCATGGCTGCCGGACACAGCCGGGCCACGAAGGCGGCATCATGTCCTGCGCCGGACACCATCAGGCGGTGTTTCAGCCCGAGCCGGTCGGCAGCCTGCCCGATCATGCGAACGAGGCCCGCATCACAGGCGACCGGCTTCGTGTCCGACAGGCGGGTGAAACGCTCCAGCCGGACATGAGCGTCCGGGGCAGCCGTGTGGCAGGCGGCTTCAAGTTCTTCCAGAAAAGCCTCGACCACGGCACGTTCCGAAACCCGGATATCGACCACGATCCGTGCTGAGCGTGGCACGACATTGGAGGCATTGGGCGAGATCTCGACGATCCCGCATGTGGCCGTCACATGTCCCTGACCGGACTGCGCCAGTTCACCTGCTCTCCGGCTGACGAATGTGATGACAGACGCCGCTGCCACGGCGGCATCCTGCCGGCGGTCCATCGGTGTCGTGCCAGCATGGTCCGCCCGTCCGCCAAAAAGGATTTCGATACGCGTGACGCCGGCAATGGCCGTGACGGCTCCGATCGGCAGCCTGTCCTGTTCCAGGACGATACCCTGTTCGATATGAACTTCGAGGAAGGCCCGAAGGTCGGTCCGGCGCGGCGTGTCCAACTGGTCCGGACGCCCCCCCATCCGCATTATGGCCTGCGCCAGCGTCTCTCCCCACGGGGCGACGAGGGCGCGCTGTTCCGTGCTTAACGCTCCCGCCATGCCCCGGCTGCCAATACAGGACAGGCCGAAATCACTTGGCTCCTCGGCGAGGAAATCGACGATTTCGAGATCATGCCGCAGAACCAGACCCGCATCCCGCAAGGCGCGGGCGGCTTCAAGCGCGCAGAGTACGCCCAGAATGCCATCGAACCGCCCGCCATCCGGAACGGTGTCGGAATGTGATCCGCTCATGACGGTCCCGAGCCCGGCAGCAGACCCGGTACGCCGCCCGATCAGGTTGCCTGCATCGTCCAGATGGCAGGTGAGCCCGGCTTCGGTGAAGCGCTGTTCCAGCCAGCGTCGTCCGTCGAGGAATCGGTCAGAAAAGGAGCGGCGGGTATGCGGACGCTCCGGGTCGGTGATCTCCGCAAGCGCCATGAGATCGGCCCAGAGACGATCCGGCTGGACGAAGTCTGCGGCGTTCATGGCTGCTCCGGCTTCAAGAAGCGGCCATGCCCCGGTTTCGCCAGAACCTCGCCATTTGCGAAAATGCGCTCGCCACGGAGCCATGTTTCGGAAATGCGCCAGTCCAGGGTCCGACCTTCGTAAGGGCTCCAGTCCTCGAATGCATGGCCGCTGGCTTTCGGATCATAAACCCATTCCTCGTGACGGGCGATCGTGATGTCCGCATCGCGTCCTGCGGCAAGCCCGCCCTTGCGTGCGGTCAGGCGGAACAGCCGGGCCGGATTTTCCGCCAGCAGACGTGCGGCATGTGTCCAGGGCAGGTTTCGCCGTCCCAGTTCCGTCAGGAACAGGGGATAGACGACTTCAAGGGAGGGCGCGCCTGAAGCATTTTTCAGCATGTCCGGATCAGATTTCCGGGTCAGGCTCCATGACACATGGTCGGTGGAGACGACCGTCACGTTCCCGGCGGCAAGATGATGCCACAGCCCTTCCACTTCTGCACGCGGACGGACGGGCGGATTGATCTTGGCGCGGCCGCCCAGCCGGGCCACGTCATGCTCTTCGTCCAGCACCAGATAATGAATGCAGGCCTCGGCTGTCGTCTCGAAACCCTGCTGGCGGTAGGACGCACATAATGCATAGCCCCGGGTCACGGAGCAGTGCACCACATGCGCCGCGCATCCCGTGCCCGCCGCTGTTTCGTAGATCTGCGCCATTGCGAGTGTTTCGGTCAGTGGAGGACGGGACAGGCCGTGCGCCCGCCAGTCCGTAATGCCTGCCTCCGTCACCTGTGCCAGCCGCGCCCGGACCATTTCATCGTCCTCATTATGGACGCCCGCAATCAGCCCGGTCTCACGCACCGCCTCAAAACAGCGCGCCAGAAGATCAGCCGGGATCCGCGGAAAGCGTTTGGGATCGGTTCCGAACGTCGAGAACTTGAACCCGCAGGCTCCGGCCGCCGCCATCTCGCCGATATGGTGCAGGCTGTCACCCGGTGCGATCGTGCCCCAGAGGGCGAAATCCACACGGGCCTGTTCCCCTGCTTCGGCGGCTTTCTGCTTCAGCCGGTCTGCGGTGCAGACAAGAAAGCCCTCGTCATAGGGCATGTCGGCGATCGTCGTAATGCCGCCCGCCGCTGCGGCCCGGGTGGTCCAGATGAAGTCTTCCTGTCCCTTCTGGGAGCGCGAATGTACCTGCGCATCGATCCCGCCCGGCAGGATGAGGCTTGTTCCATGATCATGCACTTCGCGGGCCGCAGGTGGTTTCCCCTGACCCAGACGACTGATCGTGGCACCATCAATGGCAACCCAGCCATTGTCCAGAACGGCCGCGGGGGTCACGACCGTTCCTTTCAGCAATATGTCATGCATACAGGTACTCCATCGGGTCAGACTGGGAAGAGTTGAATTCCGGGGCATGGGGAAGCGGGAAGGCTGCAAGAACAGCTTCGGTCGCCTGCACCACCTTGCCCACCGCGTGGCTGTCGTCGAGCCAGGGAACGTCCTGCGCCAGAGCCGAGATGATCGCGCCGGGCAGCCCTTCGGGCATGGCACCCGAGAGCCGGACGGCCTGTCGGCCTGCCATCGCTTCCAGCGCCACCAGAGGCTCAAGAAGCGTGCATTGCAGCCGCAGCGCGCGGGCAATGGACGGCAGATAGCTGGCCTCGTCCTCAAAGCCGTTGGCGACGGGAACCTGATAAAGCGAGGCCGGCGTGGACTCCCGCAGGATGGATGTCGCCAGATCGGCAGCGAGCTTGGTCGCGGCGCCAAACGCGACCTGCCGCCCCGGTTCGAACGTCAGATTGCGCGAGAGACCGGACAGGTCATTGCGGCACAGCGCCAGAATGCGCCCCAGGACGCCCCGGACGTAATGGCACAGGGCCAGTACGAAGGCCTGCGCGTCCAGCGCCAGTGACAGCGGGAGTGAGGCTCCCGATGTCAGGGCCCGCCCGTCCAGCAGGATCGGATTGTCGTCGCAATGGCTGAAACTGTAGGCGAGGGACGTTTCCACCCGCTCCAGCGCCGACAGAAATGCGCCACCAATCTGCGGCATGCAGCGGAAGCTCAGCGGGTCCTGAAGGTTCCTCCGTGGCGTCCAGCCACCGTCCCCGCTGACGCGTTCGAGAAAACGGGCGATCCGCTGTTCCGTTGGCATTCCCGTTCGCCGGGCGGCTTCCCAGGGAATCCGGAACGCTCCGAACCCGGCACAGGACATCGTATACACCCCGAGCCAGAGCGGCAGCCGTGCCCGGACTTCCGCCACGATCAGTGCAACCCCTGCCACGCCGAGCGCATTGCTCGACAGCACGGTCATCATGTCCTTGGGGCCGGGAACGAGAGGCGCGATTCCGGATTCTTCAAGCAGGGCGACGGTTGCCCGCTGCGTTCCATCGGGCCCGAAAGCCTCGCCCTCGCCCATCAGGACTGCACCCACATGCCCCATCAGACCCACATCCGCACAGCCGATGGAGCCGTATTCCGGAACCACCGGCGTGATGCCGGTGTTGAGCAGACGTGCCAGCGCCCGGGCCAGATCCGGGCTCGCACCCGTATGGCCGCTCAGGATGCCATTCAGCCGGATCGCCATGGCGGCCCGGACGGTGCGGACCGGCAGCGGTGCTCCCATGCCAAGCTGATGCGAGCGCATGAGACGCAATGTATGATGTGGACGATCTTCCGGTGTCACCACGGTGTCCTTGAAGGCGCCGACCATGCTGGTCGTTCCGTAGACGCCGTCGCCACGCGCCAGTGCGTCACCAAGTGCGGTCTGGCCTGCACGAACCTGCTCCAGACCGGCGTCTGAAAGCCTGACCTGTCTGCCATCCGCAATGCTGACCAGATCGGCGAGCGGCAGGGTTCTGCCCGTCAGTGTGATGTCGTTCACAACCGCTCTCCCTTCCGTGATCCTTCCCTGACTGTCCCATCATCCGGGGTGTCACGCGTTATGCTTTCTGTTGCACGTCCCATAGCTTTATCCGGCTGGAAGTGGTCGCCGGTCTGACGCCACAAAGGTGCGCAGAGGGCCAGTCCGGTCGGGAGTGCCGCGAGCAGGACATAGAGTGCCGGAGAGGGCACCCCATGCCAGTCCGGTCCCAGAAATGTCAGGACCATGGGAGCAAAGCCACCGAAGATGGCTGCTGCGATATTGTAGGGCGCCGCGATCCCGGTTGCGCGTACTGCGGGCGCGAACAGACTGGCCAATCCTGCGGGAGCGGCTCCGGCAAAAAGCCCGACCGTCCCGAACAGGACCATCATGACCAGGGTGATGACGAGCGGATGGCTGAACGCTCCAGCCAGCAGCAGGAGCGGCGCCGGAGCCAGTATCACGGCCAGCATTCCGCAGACCATGACATTGCGTGCGCCGTATCGGTCGGCCACGCGTCCTGAAAGCAGTGAGGTGATCACTAGCACAATATTCGCGGTCAGATAGGCTGCATAGCTGACATGGGAAGAAACGCCGAAGGCAGTCTGCATGTAAAGTGGCAGGTAAATCACCAGCGCATATGGGGCGGCAGTCCAAAGGACCGAAATTCCGAATGTGATGCCCAGAGATGGCCGGTACTGCTTTAGCAGGGTTTTCAGGACCGGTGTTTCTGACTGACGCGGGATCGTCGCGGCCCCGGAAAAAGCGGGCGCGCGCCGCAGGAACAGTCCCATGGGAACGATCAGAAGCCCCAGAACAAAGGGCAGCCGCCATCCCCAGGCAGTCATCTGTGCCGGATCGAGCCACAGTGTGGCAAGGGTTGCGACCATGGCACCCAGAATGTTGGACAGGCCCATCGTTGCCTGAAGAAACGATGCTGTCATACTCCGGCTACCCGCCGCCGCCTGCTCCGTCAGGAAAGCCGCGGCGCCCCCGATCTCGCCTCCTGCCGACAGGCCCTGAAGCACGCGCGCCACGCAGATGATGACGATGGACAGGCGCCCCCCTGTGTCATAAGGCGGGTCACAGACGATCATGAGCGTTCCGATCCCCATCAGAAGACAGGTCATCGTGAGCGCTGCCCCCCGTCCGTTCCGGTCTGCGAAGCGCCCGATCAGGATGGCGCCGAGGGGACGGACCACAGCTCCGAGCCCGAAGACCATCAGGCTCTGGGCCAGCTGGGAAAAGCTGTCGGAACTGTGGAAGATGGAAGCGGCGATATAGCGCGCGAACAGCGCGTAGACCGCGAAATCGTACCATTCCAGAAGATTGCCCACGCAGGCCGCTGCAATCAGCCGCCTGCGTATCGTCCTGTTCTCAGAAATGGGCACTGACGGTTCCGAAGAACTGACGTGGCGCACCCATCAGGAAGTAGTTGTATCCGGTATTGACGAAATTGTTGCCAAGCTCGTTGGTTGTCGAAACATAGGTCTTGTTGGCAAGATTGTAGATGTTCAGGCTTGCCGTCAGTCCCTTGAGGACGCTGATATTGCCGAAATTGTAACGCGCCCCGAAATTGGCGAGGAAATAGCCTGGAACGTGCAGGTCGTTCGTATAGGTCAGCTGCCGGCTCGACAGGTAAGTCCCATCGACATGCACCTCAAAGCCGCCGATGCGGTAGGTGATGTTTCCCTTGTACATGAACTGCGGATAGTTCGGCACGAGCTTGCCGCGTGTCGCCTCCACACCGGATGCAGTCGTGACATCCTGATCGTAGGTGGAGTGGGCGTAGGAGAACGAGTTGTAGATCGACAGCCCGTCGACCGGCCGGATCGTGACGCTGGCTTCCGCACCGTTCGTGGTCACGCCGCCCACGTTCTCGACCGCCGTGATCGGATTGATGCCCGACTGGCTGTTGATCAGCTGAAGGCGGTTGGAGAAGTTGATCCGGTACAGGGAGGCCAGGGCGCTCAGGAATGGCGTCGTGTAGCGGTAGCCTCCTTCATAGACCCAGTCGGTTTCGGGGCGCAGCGTGTTCTTCGTGCTCTGGAAAGCGCTCTGCGAGGATGTCCAGGGCGTTGCGGAGACGTTGGTGCCGTATCCGTCTTCGGGGAAGGAGCGCATGTTGTGCGAGACGTCGAAGAACAGTTCATGATGCGGCAGGAAGCGCCAGTTGGCCGAAACCTGCGGCAGGAATGCATTGGAGGCCTCAAGCCGTCCCTGCGCGATCTGCGTGCCGTTGATGGCGAGGCTCTGCGTTGGAACGCTGTTCCCGGCATTGACGATCATGGACTTGAAGCCCGCATTGACTGTCAGGTTCTTCGTGATGCGGTAGGTGTCCTGAAGGTGGAACACGAATGTATTGGTTGAGAATGCTTCCTGCCAGGGTTGGGCAAAAACCTTGCTGGTCGGGAAACCCGTCGTCGGATTGCCAAGCGTGCCCTGTCCCAGAACCGGGGCCTCGGTGAAATAGCGGCTTTCGTCGAAATTGCCGTATTCGTACCAGACGCCGGCGTTGATCGTATGACGCGCAATCTTGTAAGTCAGCGCGGTCTGGAAGCCGCCGCGTGCGATTTCCGGCGTCTGAATGCGCTGTGAGAGCGGCGCGCCATTCGGGGACGGCATGTAAGGTGTGGTCCAGGTGCTGTAGCCGGTATCGGCGTGACCGTAGAGCGTGGTCTTCCAGTTCAGCCGGTCGGTGAAGTTCTCGTCCAGCGTCAGGCCGCCCAGATAATCGACGCGGTTGGCCGTGCCGGCATAATAGGCTGCGTCATACGGATCGTTGGTTTTCTGAAGCGCCGGGCGATAGATGCCCTGCGCTGCCTGATAGGCCGCTGTATAATCCGGATAGTAGTTCGCAAGGTTCGGACCGACCGTATGCAGGTAATTCATGGTCATGTCCTGGTAGTCGAACTGCTGTGTCGAGCTCCAGTCGAAGAAGGCCTTGATGGAGGATCCCCGCGCCAGCGGCTGGACGATCTTCGCGTTCACCTGATCGGAATAATCGTAGCCGCCCCCCTTCCACAGGTTCATGTTCGTGCGGGCATAGGCCACGTAGAAGCGCGTTCCGGTCTTGTTGAGGTCGCCGCTGTCCAGCCGCACATAGGTGCGCATCGCGGAATTGCTGCCGAAGGTCTGGCTGACCGTGCCGCCACGCTTGTGGGCGGGGTCGAGGGAATGGATCTGGATCGCGCCGCCCAGATTGCTGGTGGAGGCCACGTCGATCGCACCGGCGCCCTGTGAGACGTCCACGCCCCCGACATCATCGGAGATGATCGAGCGCGTCACGCTCAGGCCATTGTAGTTGTTGAACTGCTGGTCGCCGAGCGGAATGTCGTCAAGCGTAAAGCCGAGCTGGGACTGGCTGAAACCGCGCATGAAGATCTGGCTCGAATATTCATAGGCTCCGAACGGATCGGCGGACTGGTAAACGACGCCGGGCAGCTGGCTCAGGACCTTGAGCGGCGAGGTTCCCGGTGCGCTCTGCTGCATCATGCTGTGCGTGATGCTGGTCATCTGGCGTGTGGAGCCATGACCGAAGACGGTAATCGCTTCGTCCTGTCCGAGAACCCGGGGTTCCTTTTTTGCCGGCACCTTTCTGGAAGTTTTCGGAGCCACGGAAGCATGTGGCGTTCCGGATGACGCTTCCGGTGCCTTGCCGGGTGTGTCGGCTGCCCTGGCCGGACTGGGAACAAGTCCCAGAAAGAGCGCGGGAACCATTGCCACGCCACTGAGGACGGTTGAAAGCGTGAGAGCCTGTCGCGTGATCATTTGATCGTTCCTTGGTTTGCCGGATCCGGCAGGGAGAAAGGGGACACGGAGAAAGGAGCGTGGCGGTCGGATGCATCCGTTTCACGAAGTCCGAACTGGTAGATGGCGGCGCAGGTCAGCCCAACGCCGCAGGCAACAAGCATCGAAGGTGCGAAGGATCCGAAATGATCCACCATGATGCCGGTCATGACAGGGGCCAGCGCGCCACCAAGCGAGCCACCCGTGTTCTGGATCGCCTCAAGCGTCGCAACGCGATGCTCTGCGGCAATGACGGTTCCGAGCGTCCATCCCGCGCTCATGGCGACCCCGCCCGCGAACAGGGCGGCGGCCATGAAGACCATCGAGATGCTCAGTCCGGTATCAAGCGCGGTCAGCCCGGTCATGACGGCTGCCACCACCATCGAGATCACGAGGGGACGGCGGCAGGCGTCCAGCCGCCCCATGCCCCGCGCCATCAGACGGTCTGAAAGCACCCCGCCCGTCAGGTTGCCGGCAAAACCGCAGATCTGGGGAAGAGCCGAGAGCAGCCCGGCCTGTGTGGCGGTAAGATGATAGGTGGACTGGAGCCATGCCGGGAGCCAGGTCGCATACAGCCAGGTCAGGTAGATGATGCCTGCAAAACCGGCAGTCACGATCCAGCTGGAGCGCTGGCGCAGAAGATATCCCAGATCATCGCGCAGGATGGAGGGCGGCGGCGACGGGGCGGACGCCGTGCGCGTCGGATCGCGGTAATAGAGCACCCAGAGCAGCCCGAGCAGCAGGCTGAGGATGCCAATGCTGACGGACATGCCGCGCCATCCCTGGAATGCCATGATGGTCAGAAGCAGGGGAGGAGCAAGCGCTGGCCCGAGGGCCGCCGAGCCGTTGAAAAGCCCGATGACCGTTCCTCTTTCCGCAGGCGGGAACCAGCGTACGAGCACGCGTGTCCCCGCCAGAAAAAGCGGGGACTCTCCTACGCCGAGCAGGATTCTGCATACGAACAGCCCCGCTACGCCCTGCATCAGTCCGAAGCCGATCTGTGCACAGGACCACAGGCACAGACCGGCCCCGAGCAGCATCCGTCCTCCCAGACGATCCGCCAGAAGTCCTGCGGGAATCTGGCTGACGAGATAGGCCCAGGCGAAGACGGACAGCAGCCAGCCCATGCCGGTGTAGGACATGTGCATGCTGGACATGATGGCGGTGTTGCCGATGGAGAGGGCTGCGCGATCGATGTAGCTGATGCAGCCTGCCATCACGAGCAGGGAGACGCTCAGACGTCGCCGCCAGCCCGGAATGGCCGGAATGACTGTCATGCTGCGGATTTCCGTGGACGACCGTTCTCCGCGCCAGAGCGCCGGCGGTTTTCCAGAAGGCAGGACTTCAGACGTTCGATGCTGGCAGGGTTTGAATGGGTCTTCTTCCAGATCAGGCGCGTGGTCATGCGATAGCGCGCGGGCAGCGGCAGGGAGTCCACGTCCTGCGACCGGAAAGATCCGGCCGGCATGATGGCGCAGCAGGTTCCGTCAATGACGAGCCGCAGCATGAGGGAAAGCGACTGTGTTTCAAAAAGGGATGCAGGAACCGTCCCGGAGTGTTGCAGGAACTGGTCGGTCAGGCGTCGCAACCCCGTGCCGAAGGCAGGTATGGCCAGGGTCTCCCCTTCGATCAGGCTCGTGAGCGTAGAACCGGCCGGCGCGCGATCCCGACTGAAAACGAGATGCAGTCCGGATGTTTCCAGATCCATGTGATCAAGATTTGGAGGAATATCCAGGAGGTCGGTCAGGCCTGCATCATAGACGTCTCCCAGCAGACCTTCGACCATGGTCGGCGCCGCCAGTGTGGAGACTGTCAGGGTGGGTTGATAGCGGCGTTCACGCCACAGACGGACAAGCCTGGCCAGTGTCAGCGTAAGGGAACTGTCACTGCTGGAAGGCATCATGGAGGCCAGTCGCAGTGTCCGGAACTGGCGAAAATAGCTGAAATTCTCGTCTCTCATGATACTGCGATAGATCTGGTCCGCTCGCTGGCAGCCTTCCATCAGCATCCGGGCGGCCGGAACAAGCCGCACTCCGAAAGGAGAGCGTATCAGCAGTTCACGGTTCAGGATTGTTTCCAGCTTCCGGATCTGACGGGAGAGAGTGGGTTGCGAGATGGACAACTTGCGGGCCGCCTTTGCGACGCTGCCCAGTTCGCAGACGGTCAGGAAATACCCGATCATGCGAAGCGTCAGGCCGGTTTGAAGCAGAGCCCTGAGCTCGGGAAGTGTCGGCGATTCCGTTGAGGAGAAAGACGTATTTTCAGCAAGCGAGACGAATGTGCTGCTCCAGAGCAGCAGCGCTGTGGCGGATCGATACAGGCTCTGGCCGCAAGCGGTTGGAACCGCTTCAGGATGCCGACGCTTGGATGTGCGCAGGAGGAGTGGAGATTCCATGGACTGTTCAAGGGTCAGAACAGCATGATTGACCGTGGAAGAACTCACCCCCAGAGCTTGTGCTGCCTGTGCCGGAGATCCGGTATCAATCAGAGCCACAAAATATGTAAGCGCTGTAAGTTCCATGGAGGACCGGTCTCGCAAAAGCATGCCGTATAGAACTATTGTATTTAGTTCTATACGAGAATTAACTAACGGAATTGTATGAGAACACTGTCGTCACGGCACTGCAATAAAAAAGTGCCAAGATGCATATCTTGTGCAAAACAAAGCATATCCCACTCAGACGGCGGCATTTGAGAGCATTTTTAGAAAACCGCGATGGGCTTTACTGACAGGATTGTCTCTGTTCCGGCGGGAAGGCTTTCTGTCCAGGGTCAGTGTTGTGAAGGATACGTCAGACATTGGCCACGGCTCAGGCGTGGGAGAAAATACCACATGATGAATGTCAGGTTATCCAGCCTGAAACCGGTGGGTTGGCGAAGTGGATACAGACAATGGCCTGCTCTTTCCGTGTCGTCTTCGGCAAATGCGTGAAGGGGCCATCGTGTCCGAAGGTTCACGGCAGATCATCGTGCCAGCCTGCCATACAGGAACGTGAGGCGCTCTGAATGCTGCGTTACCTGCTGTATGCGAATACTTGTGCCAGATATTGTAGGATCGGTCACAGAAGCTGCATCTGAAGTTCAATATCTCCAGCGTGGTTCTGTACAAGCGGCTTTATGGTGCAGAACGCTCGTCCGAACCTGTGCGTAATCGCCACGAAGTTGGGCACTTTGAGGCAACGCATATTGCCATGTGAAAAAATCCCGTTCGACCTAACTGTCCACTCTTTGAATGGGGCTTTTCTACATCAGCGGGGCTGACCACCGCTTCAACCGGTGGCTGGCCGGAGAAAGTCACCGCCATCCCCTCGATCGCCTGGCGGCTCCACTGCGCAATCATCGTCTGATGCACGTTGTCGTTCGATGCCAACGTCGCCAGCGTCTGTTCTCCCTGGACCGCTGTAACGTTGCTCATAAACCTGTTCTCTCTCAGGTCGGATTATAGCTTATGCTGTTGCCCGAGGCTCTTGGGGAAAAAGGGCCGCGGACGATTCATCTGGGTATCCGTTAGCCAATACAGGTTTCTCGTGTTCAGCCTCCTTACAGAGTCTGGATCAAAATCGTATCGAAAAATCAATGAATTATGAGCCTAGGAATTTTTGTGGCTGGTTTCCATTCTGTTTTTGCCCGGGAATAGTTTGGAGCAGTGTCTGCGTGTAAGGAGAGGCAGGCTTTCTGAAAATCTGTTCCGCATCACCGTATTCCTCCTGTTTCCCATACCGGATAATGGAAAGCGTATCGGCAATCTGCCTGACAACGGCCAGATCGTGAGAAACGAACACGAATGTCAGGTCGAGTTCTTTCTGCAATTCGGACAGAAGCTCCAGAATTCGGGCCTGCACTGTTACGTCCAGTGCGGAGACGAATTCATCCAGAACAAGGATGTCAGGTTGGGCCGCCAATGCGCGCGCCAGGGCAACGCGCTGGCACTGGCCACCGGATATTTCCGACGGATACCGCTCCAGAAGATGCAATGGCAGATGCACGCGTTCCAGAAGCTCATGAAGACGTGTCTGGCGCCAGGCCTGGCCTTCAGGAAAATAATTGCGCAGAGGCTCTTCAATGATCCGGCGGATTGTCAGCCGTGGATCCAGGGAACTCCAGGGGTTCTGGTAAACGAGTTGCATGTTCCGCAGACGCTGGCGGCGTTCTGCGGATGTTTCGGAGAAGATGTCTTTGCCGTTGACATGAACTGAGCCGGATTGTGGAGATATGAGGCCCATCAGGCATCGCAGGAGCGTCGTCTTGCCGGAGCCTGACTCTCCAATAATACCGTGCGTCGTTCCGGGCTGTACGTCGAATGAGAGGTGGCTGACAGCAGTTTGTGACCCGTATGCGACTGTAAGATCTTTAACCTGAATGGCCGGCCGCATGCCTGAAACAAAGCGAGCGGGTGTTGCCGGACGTGAGTGGAAAGCAGGAGAATCCGCAAGCAGCTTTCTGGTATAGGAAGACCGGGGACTCTCAAACAGAGAGCGGGTCGTGTTCTGCTCTGCGATCCGGCCGTGCTGCAGGACGATCATGTCGTGTGCGCGATCCCGTGCAACGGCAAGGTCATGCGTGATCATCAGCACGGAGGATCCGCTTTCTTCCCGCAGGCGGTCAAGCAGGTCCAGGATCTGGCTCTGAATGGTGACGTCCAGTGCGCTTGTTGGCTCATCGGCAATGATGAGCGCAGGGGCAAGCACCACGGCAATTGCAATGAGCACGCGCTGTTTCATGCCGCCGGACAGCTCATGCGGGAACTGTGAAAAGCGACGTTCGGGTTCGGAAAAGCCGACATGCTCCAGCAGGTGAAGGACGTGTCCTCGTCTTTCCGCCCGGCTCTGGGAGGTATGAAGACGGAGTACCTCCTCAATCTGCCTGCCAACGGGAAGACGCGGATCAAGCGAACTGGAAGGATCCTGCGGAATAAAGCCGATCTGGCGGCCGCGAATGGTATTCAGGCCGCGTGGTGTCGCGTCCGTAAGGGAGATGCCGTTCAGGGTGATGGTGCCGTGCGTAAGGCGGGCGCTGGGTGGCAGCAGTTGGATGATCGCTTTGGCGATGGTTGATTTCCCAGACCCGGATTCCCCGATCAGCGCCATCGTCCGGCCGGGAAATGTCTGCAAGGAGATATTTTCCACGGCCGGTTTCCCGTCATAGGAAATGCCAAGGTGACTGATATCGAGAACAGGATGCTGCGTGTTCATGGCTGATCCTCTCTCGGGCGTGTCATAGCGTGGCTCAGGCGGTTTGTGGCGAATGCGACGGTCAGCAGGGCCAGACCTGGAAATGTGGTCATCCACCAGGCGGTCGCCAGATAGTCGCGTCCTTCCGCAATCATCAGTCCCCATTCCGGCGTTGGAGGGGGCGCGCCATAGCCGAGAAAGCCGAGAGTAGCGAGGGAGAGGATCGCCATGCTGTAGCGCAGGACAGTCAGTCCCAGAACCGGGCGAAACGCATTGGGAAGGATGTGCCACCAGATCATGCCCCCAAACCCCGTTCCCGACAGGCGCGCGGCTTCGATATAGGGCATGGCGCGGAGACTGCGGACCAGGTTGCGGATGATCCGTGCAAAGCTTGCGGTCTGGCTGATGCCAACGGCCAGAGCGGCATGGAGGGGGCCGAAACCCGTCAGGATCACGACGGTCAGCGCCAGAAGAAGTTCCGGAATGGAGAGAAGTACGTCGATGACGCCTGAGAGAGCCCCGTCCACAACCGGCGCGGACAGGGCTGCCAGGCCGCCGATGAAAGCGCCGAGAACCACGCCCGTCAGGGTTGCCAGAAGCGCCGCGGGCAGCGTTTCCCGTGCTCCATAGATGATACGCGTCAGAACATCGCGGCCGAGCTGATCTGTTCCGAACCAGTGTGCCCAGTCAGGGGCCAGAAGATGGTCCTTTGCAACGCCTGTCGTGGGATCGCTGTGGGTCAGGGCGGACGGGAACAGGATGGCCAGCCCGAAAACGGCAAGAACCCCGATGGAGAGGACGCTTTCCGGGCCGAGGGGTGCGAAACGCTTCATGATCCGGATTTTTCCTTCCATGCCGCTGAGGAACGCAGGCTCGGATTGATCAGGGGAATCAGGAGGTCAACCGCCAGATTGGCGGTCACGAAGCCTGTGGCGCCGATCATGACAACAGCCTGCAGGACCGCGACATCCTGTCCGGATACGGCGTCGCGGGTCAGGCGTCCCAGTCCGTTCAGTCCGAAGATGGTTTCCGTCACGATGGCTCCGGCAATCAGTTCACCGAAGGAAAGACCGGCCATCGTCAGACACGGTGTGACGGAATTGGGCAGGATATGCCGGAAGAAGACGGATTCCTGACTGGCCCCCTTGGTGCGGATTGCCATGACGAAGGGCAGTCTTTCGGTTTCCTCGATCTGCTGGAGCAGGAGTTTGGCCTGGGGAGCTGCGATCGGCAGGCTGACGGCAAGGGCGGGAAGAATGATTCCTTCCCAGGGGCCTACGCCCACAACAGGCAGAAGACGGAGTTTAAAGGACAGGATCTGGATGATGAATATCCCCGACCAGTACAGCGGGATTGCACTCCAGAATCCGGGAATCGCCTGAAAAGCCTGACGCAGCGGGCGAGCCGGAAGAAGGCTGGCGCCTGTGGCGATCAGGAGCGTCCAGACAAGCGAAAGGATGAAACCCACCACGGCCAGACGCAGGGTGACGGGCAATGCGGCTGCGATCAGGGTCCGGACAGGCACGCCGAGCTGGACGGAATACCCGAAATCTCCGTGAAGCATCCGCAGGATGGTATGGCAATACTGGAGCACGGGGCTTGAAGAGCCGCTGTAGAGAACGCGCATGGCTTCGATCTGATCGGGAGAGAGGCCAAGCTCGGGATCCATGAACCGGACCATGACGGCATCGCCGGGCATCATCTGCAGCAGGAAGAACGTCACCGTAAAAGCCCCCCACAGGATCAGGATGGCGCGGATGAACTGTATGCCGGCATGACGGAAACTGCTCATGGGCGGTTCAATTCCACATTCTGAAAGACGGGTCTTCCAACGGCCTCGAACCCGAGACCCGTCAGCCTGGGAGAGGAGGCATAAACCTGCGGTTCCTCGAAAAGCGGGATGTCATAAGCCTTGTCGATCAGGTATTCCTGCACCGCAACGACCTGTTTCAGACGTTCGGCGCGATCGGTTTGGGAGGCGATATCGAGCAGCATTGCGTTCAGGGTCTCGTCCTGAAAATGCTGCACCTTGCTGCTTTGCCCACCCTTCTGGAGAAGGGCATCCCGGTTTCTGGGGAAGAACTCGCTTTTCAGTACATCAGGATCTGCCCGTCCGACTTCCGAAACAGTCAGAGGGGTTCTCTGCGGATCAAGGTTGTCGAGCAATACACCTGCGGCCGAGCCGGACATGATATCGAGTTCGACACCCAGCCGTCGCCATTGCTGCGCCACGAGCTCGAGCATCGTCTTGTCTTGCGGGTGAGGGAGGGAGATATGAATTCCCAGACGCAGAGGGTGGCCGTTTTTGTAGCGTAGGCCGTCTTCGCCGAGTTTCCATCCGGCGCTGTCGAGCAGTTGACCGGCAAGACCCGGATCAAACTTTAGTTCCTCCGAAAGATCGACAAATCCGGCGGCTTTCGACGACAGCACGGAACGTGCCAGCGGATAGTTCTCCGAATAGAGAACAGAGACGATTTCCTGTCGGTCCGTTCCGTGCAAAAGGGCCTTGCGAACGCGGATATCCGCCACAAGAGGATTATCGGGACGGAAGGCGATGCCCGTGTTTACACCACGGGTCGAGGGCGCATGGAGACTGTATCCGGCATGTCTGATCTGCTCTTCGTCATATGCTTCGACCTGACGGATGATATCTGCCTGACCGGCCAGAAGGGCGCCGACGCGAATGCTGTCTTCAGGCACGACCAGAATCTTGATCTGGTCCATCTTTGCCCGCGCCGGGCGGTTCTCCGGACCCCAGATGTAGTCCTTGCGGGCAGAAAGAACGACTTCTTTGCCTGGAATATCTGCCGAGACGATGAAGGGTCCGGAGCCGATGATGTTGGTGGCCGTTCCCAGTTCGTCGAAAGAGTGATGCAGGGTGCCGGATGAGACGATCCCCGATCCCAGAACGGAGGTGGCCTGCAGGAAGCCGGGCGCGGGTTGGGTGAAGTGAAACCTTACGGTGAGGGGATCAATGACCTCCGCGCGATCAAAATTGCTGATCGCCTCTGAAACAGGAAAATGCAGCGCCGGATTGCCTTTTCCATAGGTCTGGTAATTCAGGGCTACGGCCCGCGCGTCAAGCGGCGATCCATCCGAGAACGTGACACCGGGACGGATATGGAACGTGTATTCCGTATCATCCTCGTTCATGGACCAGTCCGTTGCCAGCCATGGCCTGATTTCCAGCGTCTGGGGGTCCTGCCAGGTCAGACGGTCGGTAATCTGGCTCAGAATTCCACCATTGGGATAAAATCCTCCAGCGGGAGGATAAAGGTTCGTATGCTCCTGCGGGTCCAGATACGTGATGGTTCCGTCCTGGGAATGACCTTTTGCGCCGGATATGGAAAGCGCGCAGGCTAGGACAAACAGACCTGCGGGCAGCGACCGGAAAGGTGAGGCAGCGGGAACCGGCATTTTTACCTTCGGAATGATGAGGTCGCAGGCAGAAAGAGGTTTATAATTAACAAAAAATATTCGTGTTAATTGGGAATATGCTATCTTGAAATGATAATTATGGACAGGGGTTGGCTACGGAATCAGAAAAATTTCCTGTCTGTTTCAGATGCGCCACGCTCCTTTTATGCCTTGTTGGGGAACGAAATCCTTGGATTTGTGCGGAATTTTAAAAAAACTAAAAATAATAGTAGTAATTAATTAATAACTTGCGAAAATGTTTTTTATGTATCAGGACTTCTTACGGACTTTTCTGTCTGGTGATTCGTGCCTGACATAACATCATTATTGGTAGTGAAATAGAGATGCTGTACAGACGGAGTTATGATCGCCTGCAGTATGCAGGCTTACGCCCTGTGACGTTTGCTACCACCCTGCTTCTGTCCCTGGGCATGGCGCCTCTGGCTGCTGCATCGGATGGGGCAAAACCAACCGATGATGAAGCGGCGGTCCGGAAAAGTCACAAGGAAAGTCGCAGGACTGCTGACGTGACGCAGGCGCGCCCTGAAAGTCATGTGTCCATGCGCCAGACGCTTTCTGGAGTGGAATTGCATCCCGTTCGCGCCAGGGATGTGGAAGATCATGGATCTGTGGAACAGGTCGTGGCCAGGGGAAGTCGGGAGAATGTTGCCTCCGCGTTTCGGGTCTCCACGCCGACGAAAAGTACGGTGCGGGTTGCGACCGTTACGGGTGCACAGCTTCTGCAGACCGGGCAGACCAATGTCATTGCTGCGTTGCAGCAGACATCCCCGGAGTTGAACGCGCCACCGGGCGGGGGCGGGGGTGCCTATTCCACGACCCCGACCCAGACTGTCATCCTGAGGAACCTGAATGCCGATGAAACTCTCGTTCTGGTCAATGGCGTCCGGCGTCATATCAGCGCCATCGGAAACTGGGGAGACGGCCCAGCGAAGGGAACCCAGCCGGCGGATCTGAGTCTGATTCCCCTCAGTGCAATCGATCATATCGAAATCATTACGGAAGGCGCCACGGCTCTTTACGGGCAGGATGCCATCGGGGGCGCCATTAATATTGTTCTTAAATCCGGTGCCAGAAATGGCGGCACCGTCAATCTCATGAACAGTGGATATTACGCTGGGGATGGCCAGGCCGTTGAGGCTTATGGTGACATTGAACGCAGGATTGGCAATCAGGGTGGTGGTATCGATATCGCCTGGCAGGTTCTGAACCAGCTTCCCAGTCATCGTGATGCCCTGAATACGGCCAATCTCTATTCTCTGCCGCAGGATGCGGAGATGCAGCGTCGCGTCGGGCAGGACGTCAATCGCGTCGAAGGTGTCAGCAAATCTCTTGCGGAAGTGTTCAGCTTCAACGGGCATATCCCCATTACGGATCAGGTGGAGGGCTATGCGACCGGAACGTTGGCGCATCGTTCGACGGATCGTGTCGGGTTTTTCCGTGGTCCGGCCAACAACAATACGACACGCGAGCTTTATCCGAACGGATATTCTCCAATCGAAACATTTGATGAGCTGGATTTTCAGGTCAATGGTGGTCTGCGTGGCGTCCTTCGCGAAGGGCTGGCCTGGAACACGTATGTTTCCTTCGGCCGTGAGCGGGTGAACGAAGATGTTGAAAATGATGAGAACCCGACATTTGGCGTTGATAGTCAGACAAGTTTCCATCAGGGCCAGCTTATTTCATCCGAGCTGATCGGCGGGGCGAAGTTCTCGAAGAAATTCGATATTCCCCGTCTCGCCAAACCTGCGGAGCTGAATTTTGGCCTTGAGTACCGGCACGATACCTATCAGATCGGCCAGGGCGACTATCAGTCCTGGGCGACCGGGCCCGTGCTTGTCGGGCAGACGGGTGTCCAGCCAAGCTCCGGTGCAGCGGGGTATGCCGGGTTCGAACCCCAGAATGCCGGCAACTGGTCACGGGATATTTTCGACGGGCACGTTGGACTGGATCTGTTCCTGACGCAAAAATGGGAAATGACGATCGGGGGGCGGGCTGTCAGCTATTCCGACAAGGGAGCAGCGCCGACCGGCTCTATCGGGATGCGGTATAATTTCAGCAAGCGTTTTGCGCTGCGTGCCAGTGTCAACACGGGTTATCGTGCGCCCACTCTGGGCGCCGTTCATTACAATGCAACATCTACCGGTCCGGGGCAGGTGACGGAGAATCTTTCGTCATTCGACCCGGTGGCCAGGCTTCTGGGTGCTACGGGCGTTAAAGGTGAGACATCCCGCAGTTATGATATCGGGTTCGACTGGTCTCCGCTCGATGCGCTTCATCTCTCGCTGGATGGCTATCGCATCGATATCAATGACCGGATCGAAAGCACCACGGAGTTTTCCGGAACCCAGATGAACGAATTCCTTTACGCCCAGGGCATTACCAGCAGCCCGACGGACAGGATATTCGTCAATTACATGACCAATATCGGCAATACGACAACCAACGGCTTTACGGCCAAGCTGAGCTATCAGTTTCCGCTTGCGCCGCGTTGGGGTGTGCTGATCGGAAGTGTGCAGGCCAACGTGGCTGATACGGAAGTCACCCGCTATGCTGCCACACCCGCGGTTCTGCAGCAGTTGGGGCAAACGTATTACGACAGCCTCTCGCGCAACAATCTCCTGAGGGCTTCTCCCAAGAACAAGGAGTCCTTTGCCCTGAACTGGTCCAAGGGACGGTATGATGTGTATGTGCAGGAACAGCGTTATGCCGGGGTTGAATGGATCAACTACAGCGGTGACCCGTCCTCGACCTGGACGCATATCCGCCCGCAGGTTCAGACCAACATTGCGTTCAGTGCACGGGTTGGGCACGGTTTTACCCTGACTGCGGGGGCCAACAACCTGTTCAACAAATTTCCGACCCGGGTGAAGGAGAGCACACTCTCCGAAACCCAGGGAACCATCAAGTATCCGATGACCGCTCCTGGTGGATATGAAGGCGGATATTACTATGCGAAGGTTGGATATGTCTTTTGATTGTCCCTTTCATTTAATTCTTTTGAGGATGAACTGATGACCGAAGGATTTTCCTTTGAATCGGACCCGCCTCAGGACCTGATCGACTCTGTCGTTGGGATCGGGGCAGGATCATGGCTTGATACTCTGAGGCGTGGCCGCAGTGTCCTGCGAGATAATGCCCAGCAAAGCGCCGCGCTTCTTCTCCATCCGGAGCGGGACGAGGGCTTTTCAAGAACGGAGCGCCTGGCCGTCGCGTCATTTGTCGCGGGACTGCATGGGGAACAGGACATTTATCGCCTGTATCTGAACCTTCTGGAAAGGAGCGGGGATGGCGATGCTCTCCCCGCGGCCATCAGGCAGTTCGTGCGTGATGGCAGGACAAGGGGGCCTTACGGGGCTTACCCTCAGGGGACACTGTCCACGGAAGATCTCAATGGCCTTGTGTTCGATGTTTCTGCTGCGGAGATCGGGACGCGACTGTCTGCCGCTCTGAAGCATGCGCATCTTCTTGTGTATCATCCGCGCGATGCGTCAGCCGGCGCACTTGAGGCCCTGCAGGAAGCAGGATGGAGCGAAACGGCCATCGTGACGCTGTCCCAGCTCGTTTCGTTTCTCACTTTTCAGGTCAGGATCATTCATGGCCTGACAGTTCTGCGCCATGCCGGTCCCGCCGTGGGGCAGGGTCTTCCGGAGAGCACATCATGAGCGTTACCCCTCAGAATGCATCACGCCCGGATAACCGGGAACCTGCCCGTTTCACCACAGCCCTTCTGGACTGGCACCCCTGGCTTCCGCCGCTTGAAGAAAGCGAACTGACGGAAGTTCATTATGACGGGCTGGTGGATCGTGCCCGTGCCAAGTCCCCATATTTCATGCTGCTGGCCCGTGATCCGCAGGTTCTCGGCGCGCGGACCCGTAGTGACAGGGATATCTTTTACAACACGGACGGTGGACTTCCGCGCAGGGAGCGCGAACTCGCGGCAACGGCTGTTTCACGTTTCAATGGCTGCATTTACTGCGCGTCTGTTCATGCCCGTTTCAGCGAACGGCAGGGAGGTTCATCCGAGGCTCTGGCCGTTTTGCTCGCAACCGGAAGCCTGCCGGTGGATGCGACGGAGGCATGGCTGCTTGTCGCGGAAGTGGCCCGCCAGATCTCGGAAACGCCCGTTGGTTTTTCAGATGTTCATGTGCGTGTTCTGCGTCAGGCCGGTTTTAATGATGCGGAGATTCTTGATCTGATCAACGCGTCCTCGTTTTTCAACTGGGCGAACCGGCTGATGCTGTCTCTGGGGTATCCGACCCTTCCGGTGGAAAAACAGGACTAAGATTTCCTTCGTGGAAGAAGGCATTATTGTGGACGCATGGAAAAATACTGCATCGTGCGCCCGGCCTTGTTGGGAACAGATTGAAAGTGATTTCGACCGTGTCACGAAAACAGTTCGGATTCTTTACACGTCTTCTGGATGCCGTCCCGGCCAGCCAGCGTTACGCCCTGGCGCTTGAACAGATCAGGGCCGCAGAGACTTACGGTTTCAAGAGCGCCTGGGTGGCGCAGCATCACTTTCATGGAGATGAGGGGGGACTCCCGTCTCCTTTTCCTTTTCTGTCCTATGTTGCGGCGAATACCTCCCGTATTCGTCTGGGTACGGGCGTAGTCACTCTCGTGATGGAAGATCCCGTGCGCGTGGCCGAAGATGCGATCGTGACCGACATCCTGTCGCAGGGGCGGCTGGAAGTCGGGTTCGGTTCAGGGGGAACGCCAGCGTCCTATCTGGCATTCGGGAAGCGTTTTGAGGATCGTCACGCAACATTCAACCGTCATCTGGAGACGGTCAAATCTGCCTGGAAAGGCGCAGAACTTCCCGGCGGGAATCATCTCTGGCCTCAAGGGACAGGACTGGAAAAGCGGAGCTGGCAGGCGACATTTTCCGCCTTTGGCGGGAAAAAGGCGGGAGAAGACAGTGATGGCCTGCTGCTGTCCCGGACGCAGCCACGCCCTGCCGCCCGGCCGGATGCCAGCCTGTCGGATCTTCAGTTGCCGATCGTCGAGGCCTATCTTGAAGCGCTGCCATCGGGGCAGGCCCCCCGGATCCTCGCTTCACGCTCGGTTTTCGTTGCAGACGACCGCGAAGAAGCTCGGCAACTGGCCGGGAAAGGACTGTTGCGGCAGGTGAAAAAGTTCAGGGCCGCCGGGCATACGATTGACGATACCAACATCGATACCCTGATCCGGACGTTTGATGTTCATCTGGGAACGCCGGCCGATGTTCTGGACTCCCTGTCAAAGGACAGAACGCTCGATCATGCTACTGAGATCGCTATACAGGTTCATTCCGTCGATCCGGAACACCGCTTCATTCTTCGCTCGCTGGAGCTCTTTGCTACTCAGGTTGCGCCTCAATTGTAGATGGAAAGCGTGAAGACCCTTTGATGTCGTGGTTGCCCGATTTCATGGCCTCGCGAATGACGAGAGAATGACTCTCTGGGCATCTTCCGCTCTGCTTTCGCGGTAGTTCGAGGAAGTGTCTGAAGGCCGGGGGTAAAAGAACCCCCGGCGGTCGGGTCAGGCCGGAGGCTGGGACTGCATGACGAAGTGCAGTTCGCCACCTGCCAGCACGTCCTGCTGATGCAGGAAGGGGGTGGCGAGAGGCTGGCCGTTGAGCGTCATCTGACCGACATAGGGATGGGCATCATCCAGATTGTCAGCCGTGACCGTAAAGTCATGGCCGTTGCCCAGATGCATGACGGCGTGTGAAACGAACGGACGACCGATCGCATATTCCTGGCTCGCCGGCGCAACCGGATAAAATCCCATCGCAGTGAACAGATACCATGCCGACATCTGGCCTAGGTCGTCATTGCCCGCCAGTCCGTCCGGACGGAGGGCATACTGCGTCTGCATGATCTGCGTCAGGCGCTGCTGGGTTTTCCACGGAGCGCCAGCATAGTCATACAGATAGGCAACATGGTGGTCAGGCTCGTTGCCATGGGCGTACCAGCCAATCAGACCGCTGATATCCTCGACGTTCCTGAAAATTGCGGGATCGACCTTGGCGTCGAACAGCTCGTCGATCCGGGCGGTGAATTTCTCCCGTCCGCCCATGACCTTGATAAGCGCCGGGATGTTCTGCGGCACATACCATGAGTACTGCCACGCATTGCCTTCGGTGTAGTCGCTTCCATAGGCTGCGGCGGCAGGAGTGAAGGGGGTGTGGAAATCCCCCGACGACAGGCGTGCACGCATGAATCCCGTCTTGGGGTCCCATACTTTCCGCCAGTTATCGGACCGCTTTTCGAATGTCCGTGCCACGTCTGTCTTGCCCATCGCACGCGCCATGCGGGCAAGCGCCCAGTCGTCATAGGCGTATTCCAGCGTCTTGGAAGCGCCTTCGGCTTCCTTGTCGATCGGGACGTAACCGATCTTCATGTAATCGGTCAGATCGCCATAGGGACCATAGGTCGCACTGCGGATCATGCCCTTGAGCGCGGCCTCGGCATCAAAGCCCCGCACACCTGCCAGATACGCATCCGCAATGACCGGCACGGCGTGATACCCAATCATGCACCACGTCTCGAGCCCCTGATAGGCCCAGATCGGCAGCAGGCCGAACGGACTGGTCTGCTGGGACGCGATGAGCGAGCGGATGAAATGTGAGCTCATATCCGGGCGCAGAATGGCCAGAAGCGGCTGCTGCGCGCGATAGACGTCCCACATCGACCAGGTGGAGTAGAACTCGAATCCGTCCGCCCGGTGACGCTGATAATCCGGTCCGGTGAAATCGCCGTTCGCATCCATGCTGAGCGTCGGCGCAAGCATGACGTGATAGAGCGCGGTATAGAACTGCGTCCGCTGATCCGGCGTACCCTGCATGTCGATGACCGAAAGGGCCTTGTTCCATGCTTCGAGAGCCGCATTGCGTTGGGCGTCGAAGTTCCAGTCCTGTCCTTCGCCATCAAGATTGGCAATGGCGTTTTCTTCGCTGACCGGTGATATGGAGGTCTTCACCAGAAGCGGCTCTTTCAGCTTCCCGAAATCGAACACGCCTTCCAGTTCCCGGCCGTTCTGTGCCTCATGATCAACGGGATGGTTCCCCGGACCGCCAAAGCCGCGATAGGCCACTTTCGTCTCGCGATCATAGAGCGTGCGCCCGACCATTGGCCTGGAGAAGTGCATGGCAAAGCACAGCGTGCGCCCCGGTGCCCAGCCCCGTGTCGTCCGGCAGCCCGAAACCGTCCCATCGGCCGAGACATGCAGGCGCGCCCATAGCACCTTGCCCGGATAGTCATAGATGCTCGGCCGCAGATCCAGCAGCAGATGCGCGGGTTTTCCCTTGGGGAAGGTATAGCGGTGCCAGCCCACCCGGCGGGAGGCGGTCAGTTCGGCACGGATCCTGTAATCATCGAGCGTCACCGCGTAATAGCCCGGCTTTTCGATCTCCGTGGCGTGGCGGAAGCGCGAGCGATATCCGCTTTCCGGTACGGCAGCGTCTCCCGGCTCCAGCCGGACATCCCCGGAAATCGGCATCACCAGCACGTCCCCGAGGTCGGAATGGCCCGCGCCCGAAAAATGCGTGTGTGAGAAGCCCATGATCGTCGGGTCATCATACTGATAGCCCGCCGCCCAGGCATAGGAATGATGAAAATCCGTCATCGCCGTATCGGGCGAAAGCTGGATCATCCCGAATGGTACGGTCGCGCCGGGATAGGTGTGTCCTGCCCCCCCAGTTCCGATCCGTGGGTCCACGGCGGAGGCGGGAGAGGCATCCGCAGGAACCATGGCCGGTGCTGCCATGGCGAGAGGAGCGGTCCCGGACAGCAGGGTCACGACCAGAAAACTTCGGGCTAATCTGCAAAGCGCCATAACGGCTTAACTCCGTGAGTGAAAATATCCGGGTGGCTGTTGCACGCGGTGCCCCCGGATCTTCTGGGCGAAAGGGTTACCGTGCTGAGGGGGACGTGTGACCCAGCAGTTCGAATTCCCCAGCCTCGGCAGAGACCGGTTTCAGCACATGCCAGCGATACATCCGGTGCGTGGCGCCTTTCGGTAGCAGGAACGGACGTGTCTGGTGCTTCCAGGGGAATGCTTCACCCGTCCGGTGATCCACCACCTGCCACGTCCTGTTGTCGTCGGACGCCAGGATCTCCCACGCGGAAGGCGCGAGATCGGGGCTGCCGGTTGATGTGACGGTGTAGGCCAGAGCCGATGCGTCTGCCGATACAGTGACCGTCACATCCGTACCACCAATGGGTGCTGATGTGAGCGCGTCATTGTCGAACAGCGCGTCCGGCCCGGTATGCGTCGCGCCCGGGACATCTGCCAGATCGACCGCTGGGCTCGGCGTCTGTCCGGCCGGTGTCAGCGACGGCAGGGAGGCATCCGGTGAGCTTCCCCACTGCGAGGGTTGTGGTCCCATCTGGAAGGTCAGATCACCACCCCCGGCAATTTCGTCATGGCTCAGCCACCAGCGCGTCAGCGGCCTGCCGTTCAGGCTGACGGACTGGACGAAGCGGTTGCGGTCGCTCACGCCCGGAGCGTGAACCGTAAGGACCCGATCCTGCCCGACCGTCAGGCGCATGATCTCAAAGCGCGGTGCACCGATGGCGTAGGTCGGCGTGCCCATGCGCAGGGGATAGAAACCTGCCGCACTGAAGACCCACCAGGCGGACATCTCGCCATTGTCCTCATCCCCCGGATAACCCTGCCCGATCGCCGTTCCGCGATACAGCCGGTTCATGACGTCGCGGATCTTGTCCTGCGCTTTCCAGGGCTGCCCGGCATAGTCATACATATAGAGGATATGATGCGCGGGCTGGTTGCTGTGGCTGTACTGACCCATGCGGATATCGTGCATTTCCCGCATTTCATGGATCACCCCGCCGTAATCGCCCGTGTGGTAAACGCCGGGCGTCGCGAAATATGCGTCCAGCTTCCGCGCCAGCCCATCGCGGCCGCCGTAGAGACTGGCGATCCCCTGTCCATCCTGAACGGGATCGAACGCCATCGTCCAGGCATTCGTCTCGGTATAGTCGCCACCCCAGGCGAGCGGATCGAACTGCGCTTTAGAAGCTCTCCATCGGCCATCCGGCCGACGGCCAACGAAAAATCCAACCTCGTTATCGAAGAGATTGACGTAATTCAGCGCCCGGTTGTGCAGATACCAGCTTTCCGCCGCATAATTGGCCTGTGCCGGGCTGTCAGCCGGAGCGGAAGCGGCCAGGGACGCGGCCATCTCGCCGAGGGCAAAATCATTGAGGGTCGCAGCATTGGACCAGGACAGCGCCTCGTCCGTGTCGGTGTCGGTATAACCCCGGAATGCCGAGCGGTTGAGACCCTTCCGCCCGACGCCAGGATCATCGGGCATGACGGTCGCATCTTTCAGACCGGCGCGATAGAACGAAGACGCATCGAAATTGCGGACGTGCTTGTCATAGGCATCCGCGAAAGCCACATCCGCGCTCGTCCCGGTCATGAGGTCCGCATAACCGGGTGAGGACCAGCGTGCGATCCAGCCGCCTTCACGGTATTGCTGGACGAAACCGTCAATGAGTTGCCCGTCTTCTTCCGGCGTCAGCAGGGCATAGGCGGGCCACGCCGTGCGATACGTGTCCCAGAACCCGTTATTGACATAGAGCGGCCCGTTTACGACCGGAACCCCGGTCTGCGTCGGGCTGTCGGGATGCAGCCGCACCCCAAACGGGCTGGCATGCCGCAGGCGCGGCGCACTGGCTGTTCCGACATTTTCCGCCGCGTTGTTGGGATAGAGATACATCCGGTAGAGATTGCCGAAGAGCGTGCGTTGTTCGTCGAGTGCTGCGTCAGGGATCTGCACGCGAGCAAGCCGGCTGTTCCACGCTCTTTTCGCTGTGTCCGCTACGGTTTCGAGCGTAGCGCTGGCTGGTAGTTCGAGTGCGAGGTTATGACGCGCCTGTTCGAGGCTGATAAGCGACGTGGCGATCCGGATCGTGACGGTCGGGTCCGTCTTCGTGTCGAACGCCGCCCAGGCCTGCACGTTGTCCCGCTTCTGTCCGCTCAGGCGCCCCTGTGCGATGGCGCGCCGGTCGAATTCAAGATGGACATACATCCGGCTCGCGCCAGTGGAGAGCTGGCTGGCGACGTCCGTGTACCCGTCGGCGCTGCGTCCGTCCGGAGCAATTTTCAGGCTGCCCTGATTGGTGATGTTGTCGAAGACGACCTGCCCTTGAACTGTGCCCGCGGGATAGCGGAAGCGCAGGATGGCGGCATGATCGGTCGGGGCCATCTCAGCCACAATCCCGTTGTCCAGCGTAACGGCATAACGGTAGGGCAGGGCGGTTTCGTGGTCATGCGTAAAGCCGATAGCGCGCGTTGTCCGGTCTGCGGAGGGCACGTCGGGTCCGGGCGCGGGCATAATCTGGAAGGTGTCGTGATCGCCCATCCAGGGACTGGGTTCGTGGCTGAGAGACAGGGCTTCGAGACGCGGGTGGTTATCGGGGCCGTTGTGCTCCTGATACTGGTAAAGCCAGTTGGAGTTGCCACGCGTCACGGGCGTCCAGAAGTTGAACCCGTGAGGGACAGCGACGGCAGGGAAGTTGTTCCCCCGCGAATAGTGGCCGTTCGCATTGGTCCCGCGTCGTGTGTCCACAAGATCGGCCGGTGTCAGGCTGCTCGGATCGGGAGTATCCGTGATGGAAACCGCATCGAGATAGACACGCCGGGCTTTCCCTTTGGGGGCGCGGGACGTGAGTTCAATGGCGGCGACGGTTCGGCCCGCAGCGACCTCGCCGAGAGGAACATCAACCAGTGTCCACTGATTGGGGTAGAGCGCCCGGCCTGCTCCCTGACCCTGCGCCGTCAGTTCGGCTCCGGACAGATCGCGGGCACCGAGCGTAGAGGCACGGGTTCCGTCGGTGAACAGGACGTCCAGGCTGGTATAAGTCGCCTCATCCGTCAGGGACAGTGGGTCGGCGATCGGGAAAATCGCGTAGGTGAGGTGGGAATGCCTGTCGATGGAGATGTCGCGACCGGGTTTCGCAATGATCGTGTGAACAGAGGCGGCTGTTGCATCAAGGCGAAGCGTCTTCGTTCCGATCAGGCCGCTGCCGGCACGGGCCGTAATGACTTCCTCCTTTGTAGGACCATCGGCGCTGGAGAGAGCCCAGCCCGACCCGGAACCCGTCTGGACTGCGAGGGGCGCAGACATGTCCGAAAGGCTTGAGGGGACGGGGGCTGAAAAGGCTTGCGGTACCCCCATGGCGATTGTCGCCATGAGGAATGCCGCGTGCGAGTAGGATCGCTTGGTTATATTTTGCATCACGCCTTACAGTGTTGCCGTAACTCCGAAGCGGAATGCCCGCCCGAGAACACCATTCTGGGCCCAGGACGAATTGTAAAGGTAGGAACCGTAGGTGCCGAAGTCATACGGAGCCTTGAAACCGGCCAGATTGTAGATGTTGACGTAGCCAGCCCACTGTTTGTTGAACTGGTAATTCACCGTCATGTCGATGTCCCAGAAGTGACGGACATTGCACTGTGAGGGATAGAAGCTGCTGACGTCCTGATAGAGCGCGTATTTGCAGTTTCCGGCCGTGCCTGGACCATCGTTGTCTTCCGCCGTGCCGTGATAGCCGCTGGTGTAATAGACCGTGAACGTCGTCGAGAGCTTGTTCCACGTGAAGGTATTCTGCCAGTTGGCGCGCCAGCGCGGCGTACCTGATGCCGAGGTTGTGTTCCACGGACCTTCGGTTCCGGCAAAGCGCTCCACGCCCACACCCGGAATGGTCTGGTTGAAGCGGTGCACCCATGTTGCGTGACCGTTGCTGTACCAGTTGATCATCTTCAGCGGACCGGGCAGGCGATGGCTGATCGAAAGATTGAGATCCACGCCGTCGGTCATCATGCTGTCAGCATTGATATAGGACGACTCAATGATGCCGGCGCGGCGGGGTGCGTCAGGATGCAGCGGATCCGCAACGTCGGGGATCACCGTATCGCCGTCGATCGTGACCGTCTTGTTGGTGTTCAACGCCTCGTAAGCCGATGCCACGGTGGCTGCCGGGATCGGATTGGAGACAATGACGTTCTTTTCGCGGATGTACCAGTATTCCGCACTGAACGTCATCCATGGGACGGGATGGAAGACCGGGCCGCCCGTGAAGGTATTGTTCGTCATGGGCTTGAGGTTCGGGTTGCCAATGCTTTCGCCACCCAGGCTGTAGGCCTGAGCGTAGTCGTCCTTGGTCCCGTTGGCATTGAGGTGCTGGTTGATCCAGGTCAGGTTCGAGGGGCCATAAGACGTGTAGCCAATCGTGGTGCCGTTTGTTTCGTAGAAACTAGGGACCTGGAAGCCCTGCGACCATGTTCCGCGGAGCATGAACTCCTTGGTCGGTTTGAAGGTGACGCCGATCTTCGGAGAGAAGTGGCTGAAGCCCGTGGAGTAGGAGTCGTAACGCCCCTGGAAATCGGCGTTCAGCATTTTCACGATCGGCGCATTCAGCTCGAAATATCCGGAATAGACGTAACGATGGCCGATCGCGCTGAACGGATTGATGCCTTCATACTGGTCGTTGACGTCGTTGGGATCGATCGGATTGGCATTCGGAGCGTTGAAGCCTTCGTAGCGGACGTTGGTTCCGACAGCCAGGTTCAGCATTCCGCCCGGCAGCCGTACCAGCCCCTTGGTGACAGAAGCCTGCCAGGAATATTCTGCCGTCTTGGAATGGACGATTTCCGTTGGCGCGATGGCGCGCTTTGCCGCGGTAGAGTTTGCAGCCTGATCAACGAAATTATACGTGCCGTTCTCGATCGCATAATCAAGATCGGCGATATTGATGTTGTTGTCATATCTGGTGGAAAGGTCGGTATTCATGCCGACAAAGCTGGAATCATAGTTCCAGTCCCCACCCCAGTTCGAGGGTTCCCATCCTGTCAGATGCATGGATCCGCGATAGTTCTGCGAAAACTGGGTCTCGGCCGTGGGATCGATGAAACGACCGTAAATCTGTGCGCTTTCGCCGAGGGACGCATAGGGATTGTTGGGGTTCAGCGAACCGTTCGGCAGATAGGCAGGGGCAAGCACGCCTTCGCTTGTTCCAAGCTGGGACTGTGTGTTGGCGTAGAATGCGCTCGGGGTGCCCGTATAATAGGACAGGTTCTGCGAGTAAGTGAACATGCTCACCAGTTTCGCGCGCGGACCAAGCTTGACCGTAAGATGAGCGGTTGCTTCCACGCGTCGGTCATAAGGTGAGATGACGCCGTATTTCGAGACCTTGTCCTGTTGGCACATGGTGCTCACCGACCCCGTCGGCGTACCGGCAACGTATCCGGAATGAGCCCCTGACAGTCCGTTGCAGCCGGAGGTGGGATTCAGCAACTGATAGCCGCTGAGTGCTTTGCCGTTGCTATCGACAGCCTGCGCCACGGCGCCTGTGGTCTGCGTGACGGCATTGGTAAATGTGCCGTCGGAACCCAGCAGGTTGCCATCAGCGTTTCCGCCACCAATGCCCGTGAGGTTGCTCGTATTGTATGGATAGCCGAGCTGGCTGTTGGTGATCATGTCATCGGACTGGTATTCCGAGTTGACATAGAAGTTGTAACCATCCTTATCCAGATCGCCCACGCCGTAATTCGCGTAGAGTCGCTGATGGCCGCCGTAGCCGCCCTGGTTGAGGCCGCCTTCCGCGTTGCCTTCAAAACCCTTGATCTGTTCGCGCGTGATCATGTTGATAACGCCGGCAACAGCGTCAGCGCCATAAAGTGCCGAACCGCCGTCCTGCTGGACGTCAATGGTCTGCACCAGTGACGAGGGCATCCAGTTCGTGTCGACGAAGTTTCGCGCGCCGTCGTCACCTGCGGGATAATAAGACAGGCGCATGCCATCCATCATCACAAGCGTCGCGGACGTCTGGAGTCCGCGCAGAGACGGTGCGGATGCGCCACCCGCGAAGGCTCCATTGGCGGAGAACGCGTTCGTCAGGTTGCCCGAACCGTTGGACGACAGAAGCTGAAGAGCGTCAGTCACGGTCTTGATGCCGCGCTGCTGAAGCTGCTTGGCAGTGATCTGTTCGATCGGCGAGGCGCTGCTCAGGTTCTTGTCGTGGAACAATGTGCCCGTGACAACGACGCTCTCGGCATGTGTCGAATTTACGCCGGTATCGGCAGCATTTTTCAATGTCGCTTTGCGCGATGCTGCGGTAGTCGATGTTTTGCTCGTTACAGAGCGGCTGGGCACCTTGTTCTGTTTCGTCTTGTCAATGCTGTCCTGCGCGGTATTGACAGCCTGGGCTCGCGCTGGGCCGGAAGGGACCGCGACAGCGATACCGGTCAACGCAGAAAAGGCGAAAAGCATAACGTTTCGACGAGAGGTTGGCCTGACTTTCATAAAAAACAGTCCTCAAGCTGGGTAGGAAACTGGGGATCAGTAACGGAAAGCCATCGTTATGAAACAATAACGTGTTTCGGTTCATAACTTGGCTCGACCGTTACAAAAACTGTTAATTCTTACAAAAAATCATCGAACATAAATTTAAGAAAAGGTGTTGCATAAAAGCATACATATTTCATGACTGTAACTTATGATACAATATGTATCCATTGTGCAGTGAACGTTGGGAAGGACATCAAGAGATGTCTTTCCGAAACGAGTGGCGGCGTGAACGACTCTTGAGCGCCGTCGCGTGAGGTCCTTCCGGTCTGATTTCGGTTCCTGTGTGATGAATTTTGCTTTGCGTCAGGAACGAATGGGCGGTTCCGAGCTGTTGCTCTGCGGTTGAGTGGCTCTGCGCGTAGTTGCATATCATCACTGGCCGCCGCATCGGGCCGCATCGGTGGTCTTCCGTCTATGGATCGGACTGAATTCCAGTCGATGGCGACACGGGATTTATAGCCAAAGAGTGTGATAGTGCAGTCTGTCGAGGGGATCGTCCTCTCATCCTGTCGTTTTATTTTAGTGAACTGCAGGGGGCATCGGGCATGCCGGTTCTTGCGGGACCGTTTTGCCGGTTTGTCTTGTCGGTATTTCGGGATACACTTCTCCCGAAGATCAACCTTCCCAGCATGAGTGTTACGCTGTTTTTGGCGCCGCCATTAGTGTGGTGTTTAGGATCTGGCCTGACATCGGCAGGGATCCAGCCGACTGCACCATGGCATCGAACCGGTTGAAGAGTTTTTCAATATCGCCCGTCTGGGCCAGACGTTCGCGAAACAGGCAGATCTTTTTGGCATCCGGCATATGATCCGATGCCCCCAGGACCGAGAAAGCGCCTGAAGGACAGGCGGTCGCTGATAGATATTCCGTACCGGGTCAAAGGGGAGACGCCCTTCTTTGTTTGCGTCCGCATAGGACACAGCCTTTTCCCGCCGGGTCGGCCGTTTTAGACAGCAGATCTGCGGAAAGGTCTTTGGAGATGGACAAGAGGGGGCTTTATGCCATCATCCGGCGAGTTCTGTTCCCTGACTGTGGAAAATCAATCGCATGAGCCTGTGTTTCATTACCCAACAGATCCATCCTGATGCCGTAACATGTCTGAATGATGCCGGGATCAGAACCCGCTATGCCACAGCACCTACAATGGAGGCCGTTATTCGTGAAGTCGGGGATGCTGATGCGGTCATCACGCGGGATCTGGGGTTCAGTGAAGACGCGCTGGCGGCTGCGCCGAACCTGAAAATCATTTCATGCCATGGCTCGGGAACGAACCGGATTGCCAAGGCTGCTGCGGCGGCGCGTGGGGTTCTGGTCACGAATGCGCCCAATACCAACAGCCGCTCCGTTGCGGAAATGACGATAGGGCTTCTGCTGGCGGTTGTCCGCCGCATCTGCGAAGCAGATCGTGCCGTACGGGAAGGGAACTGGGAGTTCCGTTATACGGGGCCAGGTCTGGAACTGCATACGCGGACGCTCGGGTTGGTCGGTTTCGGCGCCATTGCCCGGCATGTTGCGCAGATTGCGGGGCAGGGCCTGGGCATGAAGGTCATGGCCTGGTCCCCGAGTGTTCCGGCAGACGTTTTCAGGGCTGCAGGTGTGGAACGGGCGGAAAGCCTTGATGATCTTCTGGTTGCGTCCGATGTCCTCTCCCTGCATCGCCCGGCACAGGGAAGTGGTCGTCCCACGATTGACGCTTCGGCCCTGTCGCGCCTGAAGCAGGGGGCGATCCTCATCAATACCAGTCGTGGGGGAGAAGTGGACGGTCCTGCGCTGGCGGAGGCTCTGAAGGCAGGGCATCTGGGCGGAGCAGGTCTGGACGTGATGTCCCCCGAGCCCCCTCTGCCGGATGATCCGCTGCTTCGCGCTCCGAATGTGGTTCTGACGCCGCATATCGGTGCGACGACGGAACAGGCTCTGCGCCGGATGGCGATGCTGTGCGCGTCACAGGTTCAGGATGCTCTGGCGGGGCGTGTGCCGCCACACTGTCTCTGAACGATGAAGACCCGCGCCCTTCCCGAAACGGAAGGGCGCGTGGCGTTTTCAGACTGCGCCCAGTCCGCCGCCGCCCGGCGTCATGAGGACGAGAACCTCGTCCGGCTTCAGGACCTGAAGGCCCTTGCCGGCGAGCTTCCGGCCTGATGTGGTCTCGACACGGCCTGCCGCGCCGTCCTGTCCGCCGAGTGCGCCACGGGCCGGGTGATTGACGCGGTCGAATGCTGCCAGCAGTTCGAACGGCTGCTTCTGGGTTGTGCCGATCCGCATGATCTGGCCGTCGCCGCCTTTGGTCTGGCCCAGACCACCGCTGTTTTCACGAAGTTCCTTCTCCCAGAAAATGAGCGGGCACTGGATTTCCGCGATTTCCACCGGGGTGCCGTGCACGCCGGACGGGAAGGCCGTTGCAGACAGGCCGTTCAGGCCGGGTCGTGCGCCGGTACCGCCATTCGTCGTGATGGCGAGGGCATAGGTCTGCGGTGTCGTGGCCCCCTTGGGTAGCCATTGGCCTCGGACCGCAATGTTCCACAGGCAGGATGTTCCTTCTGCCGGGACCCTGTCGGGAAGAGGCGTGCGCAGGCATCCGAACACCATGTCCGGCAGCATCTGTCCGATAACATGGCGTGAGGAGACGGGGGCGGGACGGGGGGCGTTCAGGACAGAGCCTTCCGGCGCCTCGACATGATAGGGCGCAAGCGAGCCTGCGTTGTTGGGGACATCTGGTGAGATCGCGCAGGCCAGTCCGAAGACCGTGTAGGCCCGCGTATAGGCCATCGGGACGTTGATCCCGCGACCGACCGTGGGCGGGGAGCCGTCATAGCTGACGCTGACACGGCCTTCGCTGACGGTGAGCTTTGCCTTGAGCGTCAGGGGGGCGTTATAGCCGTCGATCGTCATCTCATGGGACCAGGTGCCCTGTGGGAGGGCTGCGATCTTGTCCAGAACGGCCTGTCGGGAGCGTTCGATGATGAAATCGGCCAGCGGGTCGAGGCTGTCGAGCCGGAATTCGTCCATCATGTCGCACAGGGCACGAACGCCGACATCGTTGCAGGCGGCCAGCGAATAAGTGTCGCCTTCCGTATCCACCGGCAGGCGGGTGTTGGCGCGGATCATGGCCATCAGTGTCTCGTTGACCTGCCCCTGATCGATCAGCTTGAGCATCGGGATCGAGAGGCCTTCCATGAAGACGTCCGTCGCTTCCGGTCCGTTGCCCAGTCCGCCGATATCCATCAGGTGGCTGGTGCAGGAAAACAGCCCGACCAGACGGCCCTTGTGGAACGCCGGGGTGGTGATGACGAAATCGTTGAGATGCCCTGTTCCCATCCAAGGATCGTTCGTGATGTAGGCGTCGCCTTCCTTCATGGTCGAGATCGGGAAGTGACGCAGGAAATGGCCGACGGATTCCGCCATGGAATTGACGTGACCAGGCGTGCCCGTCACGGCCTGCGCGATCATGCGGCCCTTCAGGTCGAAGATGCCGGCCGAAATGTCTTCGCATTCGCGGACGATGGGGCTGAAGGCCGTGCGGATCAGCACCTGCGCCTGCTCGCCGACGACGGCGATCAGGCGGTTCCACATGATCTGGAAATCGATTTCCTTATGGGAGTGTGCATTCATCAGACGGCGTCCTTCATGTCCAGAATGATGTTGCCGCTACCGTCCAGATGGGCGTTGTAGCGGGAGGAGACGTAGGTTGTGGTTTCTTTTTCGGCGATCAGGGCGGGGCCGGAAATACGGCTGCCCGGTCCCATGTCCGTGCGTTCATAAACCGGCAGATCGACATGAGTGCCGGTTGCGCCGTCGAACAGCTTGCGGATGTCGCCGGATTTTGCATCGTGCAGGGCCGGGGCGGCCTTGAAGGGCGGATATTTCTGCGGCGTGGTGGACACGCTGACGGACCAGTTGAGGATTTCGACGGCGGCATGTGGGATGACGCGCGCAAATTGTCGGGCATATTCGGCCTCGAAGGCTCCCCGGAGGGCGGAGAGATGGTCGCTGCTGATGGCGCCTTCCGGAAGTGTTACGATGATTTCGTGCCCCTGGCCGACATAGCGCATGAAGGCGCTGCGCCGGGTGTGAAGCGTTTCGGTCCGGGCATCGTCCTGAACCAGCCCGTGCGCGGCCTGCGTCATGTCATCCAGCAGGGCCGAGACCTCTTCTGAATTGAAGCTGTCGTCCAGGCGCATGGGGAAAGAACGGACCAGCTCGAACGAGACCGGTGCGGCGAGAAAGCCCACGGCCGAGCCGACACCGGCGTTTGATGGGATGACCAGGCGCTGGATGCCGAGTTTTTCCGCGACACGCGCGGCATGGAGCGGGGCCGCGCCCCCGAAGGCGATCATGGTGTGGTCGCCGATGACGGCGCCGCGTTCGGCGGCATGCACGCGGGCGGCGCTGGCCATGTTTTCGCAGACGATTTCATAGACCGCATGGGCCGACATTTCCGCTGACAGGCCCAGCGGGGTGCCGATATCGGCCAGAAGGGCTTCGGCCGAGCGGTCCGGCTGGAGCTGGATGCTGCCGCCCGCGAAGTTTTCCGGACGGATCAGGCCAAGCATCACGTCTGCGTCCGTGACCGCGGGGCGTTTGCCTCCGAGCCCGTAACAGGCTGGGCCGGGAACGGAAGATGCGCTTTCCGGGCCGACGACGACGCGTTTCATGGCGTCCAGATGGGCGATTGACCCACCACCAGCGCCGATCTCGACCATTTCGATCACGGGGATCCGCAGGGGCAGGCCGGACCCTTTCATGAAGCGGGCCGTGCGGTCCACTTCGAAGAAACGGGATGAGGCTGGTTCTCCGTCTTCGATCAGGCAGACTTTGGCGGTCGTGCCGCCCATGTCGAAGGACAGGACGCGGTTCTCGCCCAGACGCTCGGCGCATTGTGCGGCAAAGATGGCTCCGCCGGCCGGACCGGATTCCACCAGACGGACGGGAAACTGCCGGGCCGTTTCAAGCGCGGTGAGGCCGCCGCCTGACGTGACGAGATACAGCGCGCCCTGAAAGCCCTTTGCATTAAGAGCCTCGCGCAGGCGCCCCAGATAGCCTGCCATCAAAGGCTGGACATAGGCATTGGCAACCGTGGTCGAGGTACGTTCATATTCCCGGATTTCGGGACAGACCTCACTTGAAATGGAGATTGTGACGTCCGGCAGGGCTTCCTGAAGGAGTGCCCGAACCCGCTGTTCATGCGCCGGGTTGGCATAGGCATGGAGGAACGCAATGGCGATGCTTGCGACCCGCGCTTCCCGCAGCCGGGGCACAAGCGCCAGCACGGCTGCTTCATCGAGCGGAAGCTGGACCGTGCCGCGGGCATCCATGCGTTCGGGAACGGTAAAGCGCAGGTCCCGGGGGACAAGCGGGCTGGGTTTCTGCAGCATCAGGTCATACTGGTTGAACCGGCTTTCCGTGCCGATTTCCAGAATGTCCCGGAAACCCTGCGTCCCAATGAGGGCTGTGCGGGCGCCCCGGCGTTCGATGATCGCATTGGTCGCCAGCGTCGTGCCATGCACGAAGACTGTCACGTCGGGGAACTGCAGACCTGCGTCCTGGATCACGAGCCCTATGCCATCCATGACGCCCTGTTCCGGTGCGCTGGGCGTTGTGAGGACCTTGCGTGTCAGACGCTCCTGCGGTGTCTGTAGAACCACATCCGTGAACGTGCCACCGATATCAGCGGCGAGACGGATTTGTGTACTGTCGACCATGCCTATGTTTTCCGTATCGGGTTAGAGTATCGTGGAGCGCCCCGGGAGGGCGCGGACTGAAGGAGAGTGAAAAGGGCCATGAAGGACGCGAAAGGCGAGAGCCGCATGCCGGTCATGCCGGATGTTGCGGATATGGAACGGGCCTTCATCGTGTCTTCGTCGCATCTGGCGTTGCCAGGGAACGAAGACCTGAGTGAATTCGAGTTTGCCCTGACGGTCGTGAACCATGCGTTTCATCGCTGGATGTCGCGTGGCATGGCGGCGGCGGGACTGCCGGATCTTTCGGCGCTCGACACGCTCATTCTTCACAGCGTCACGCATCGGAACCGGGAAAAAAGCATCTCGGACCTGATGTTCACCCTCAACCTGTCCGAACGGCATTACCTGAACTACGCGCTGAAGAAGCTGGACGAGCACGGGCTGATCCAGCGGCGGCGTCACGGCAAGGAAGTCTTCGTCAGCACCACGCAGAAAGGCCGGGAAGCCTGCATGGAATATGCCCGTCTGCGCCGGATCTGCCTGCTGGAGCATATTCCCCAGAACCGGGAAGTCGGGGATGTCACGATTGCCGAGGTCGCCAAGGCGCTGCGTGTCCTGACGGGCTTTTACGAACAGGCGTCGCGGTCCGCCGCATCCCTCTGAACGCAGCGTCTCAGCCATCCGGATGAATCCGGAAGAGCACGTCATGATAGCCCACGACGCTGCCATCCCCGGCCAGTGCCCGGCCGAGCGTGCCATTCGCCGTGGCCGTGACAGGAAGGCGGAGGGCACCCGCCTCGACAAATCCCACGATCTCCCCGGCTCGGACCGCCTGACTGTCGCTCAGGCCGTGTCGCCGGAAGAGGCCCATTTCGGGGCTGAGAACAGGTATGTCTTCCGACTTTGCAATTGGTGCAACAGGTTGTGCCTGAGGTATCTGGCACGGGTTCGCCGTTATGGTCAGGGCAAGCGTGCTCGTCCCGTCTTTTAGGGCGACATGACGGATATCGTGATGTCTCATCCGGCCAACCAGACCGGGGAGGTCGTTCAGAAGGTCTTCAAGAAAAGTCATGGGGTGGACTTTCGCATGAGGGCTTCGAGATAGTGCACGCTGACGCTGCCTTCGCGGACGCCGGGCTCGTTCATCAGGCGCAGATGCAGGGGCGTGGTCGTGGCGATGCCGGTGATCTGCATTTCCGAAAGGGCCGCATGCATGCGGTTGAGCGCATCCGTGCGGTCCGTGCCGTGGACGATCAGCTTGGCGATCAGGGAGTCGTAATTCGGGGGCACGACGTAGCCGTCATACAGATGCGTATCGACGCGCACGCCGGGGCCGCCAGGGGCGCGCCAGCTTGCGACTTTTCCGGGGGCCGGACGGAAGCTTTCGGGGTCTTCGGCATTGATGCGGCACTCGATGGCGTGGCCTTGCGTGCGGATATCGGCCTGTGTGAAGGAAAGCGGCTGTCCCATTGCAATGAGGAGCTGTTCGCGGACGATGTCGATGCCGGTCGTCATTTCCGTGACGGGGTGCTCGACCTGAAGGCGGGTGTTCATCTCGATGAAGGAAAATGCGCCGTCTTCGTACAGGAACTCGAACGTGCCCGCCCCCGTGTAGCCCATCAGAGTGCAGGCTTTCGCACAGCGCTCGCCCAGTTCGGCAATGGCCTGCGGGTCGATGCCTATGGCCGGGGCTTCCTCGATCAGCTTCTGGTGGCGCCGCTGGATGGAGCAGTCCCTTGCGCCGAGCCAGACGGCATTGCCCTGCCGGTCGGCCAGAACCTGGATCTCGATATGGCGGGGATGCTGGAGGAAGCGTTCGGCATAGACGGACGGGTTGCCGAAGGCTCGTCCGGCTTCTTCCCGTGCTGTTTCAATGGCATCGCGCAGATCGGCTGCGGCCATCACCACGCGCATCCCGCGCCCGCCGCCGCCGCCTGCTGCCTTGACGATCAGCGGGTAGCCGATGGCATCGCAGATGGTCTGCGCTTCGGAGAGGTCGGTCGGCAGGGCGTCTTCCGTGCCGGGAAGGCACGGGACGCCTGAGCGGCGCATCTGCTGCTTGGCGCTGATCTTGTCGCCCATCAGACGCATGATGGCGGCGGTAGGGCCTGCAAGGATGCGGCCGGACTGTTCCACGGCCTCAGCGAAATCGGCGTTTTCGGACAGGAAGCCGTAGCCGGGATGGATAATGTCGGCATGCGTGAGTTCGGCGGCCCGCAGGACGCGGGCGGCGTCCAGATAGCTGTGCGAGGCGGCGGCAGGGCCGATGCAGATCGTTTCATCCACGAGCCGCAGATGGGCGAGGCTGGCGTCGGCTTCGGAATGGATGCCGATGCTGTGTAGTCCGAGCAGACGGCAGGCCCGCGTGATGCGCAGGGCGATCTCACCGCGATTGGCAATCAGGACCCGGCGCGGCTCACGCATCGAGCGGCTCCACGGTGAAGAGGGGGGTTCCGGGGGAAACCGCGTCTGCGTTTGCGGCCAGAACAGCGAGGATGCGGCAGGGAAACTCGGCCTCGATACGCGAGAGCGTCTTCATGACTTCGAGGATATAGAGCGGCTGTCCTTCCGCCACGATGTCGCCCGGCTTGACGAAAGGCAGCGCATCCGGGGCTGGCGAGGCATAGAACTGGCCGTGCATCGGGGCTTCGATTGTCGTCTCGGCACTGGATGAGGCCGGGGCTGTTTCGGTCGCCGGAAGCGAGGGAGCTGCGACTGCTGGAGGGGTGCCGGTCGCCTGCGGGCGGCTATCCTGTTCCCCGCGCACCAGACGGATGTGCTCGCCGTCGCGGGAATAGTCGAGTTCGGTAATGCCCAGCGCCTGCATCCGGGCCATCAGGGCATCGAGGGTCTTGAGATCGGGGATCATGGGGACGGTCCGTCTTCCGGTCTGCTTCAGGTCAGGGCGCGCAGGGCAATGCCGGCGGCTTCGAAGCCCGCGCGAACCTTGCGGGCCACGTCCACGGATTCCGCGTTGTCGCCATGCACGCAGATCGTATCGATGCGTGTCGGCAGCATTTTTCCGGTGATGGTCTCGATGACGCCGTTCTGGACCATCCGCACTGCGCGGGCGGCTGCGAATTCGGCATCATGCAGGACGGCACCCGGCTCCTTGCGCGATACGAGATGCCCGTCTTCCGTATAGGCACGGTCCGCGAAAATTTCCGAAAACACAGTCAGGCCCCGCTCGCGTCCGATACGTTCAAGATGGCTCAGGGCGATGGCCATGATGGGAAGGTTCGGATCGACGGCCTTGACCGCATTGACGATGGCTTCAGCAACGGCGGGATCGCGTTCCGTCAGATTGCCCAGGGCGCCATGGGTTTTCATGTAGGTCATGCGATGACCGGAATAGGTGGCGAGCGCCTGTGCCGCGCCCATCTGGTAGGCCACGATCCGTTCGATCTGTGCGGGGGTGAAGGGCATGACGCGGCGGCCGAAGCCCCACAGGTCTGGAAAGCCGGGATGGGAGCCGACGGACACGCCCTTTTCGCGCGCGATGCGGAAGGTTTCGGCCATGACTTCCGGATCGCCGCCATGAAAGCCGCAGGCGACGTTGGCGGAGGTCACGATGTCCAGCATCGCGCTGTCATTGCCCATCGTATAATGGCCGAAGCTCTCGCCCAGATCGGCGTTCAGATCGATTGTCTTGGCGGTCATGGTGTCAGAACTCCCGGATATGAAAAACAGGATGGGGCATCAGAAAACGAGTTGCGTGCGGAGCTTCGAAATCTCCGCCGCCAGTGTCCGCAGGTCCGAGGCATCCTGACGGATGGCCTGAACTGCATCATCGCGCGTGATGTCCCGGAAATGGACCGGGGCGCCGACGACGGTCTGGGACAGCAGGCGCAGATCCGGCTCTATGACGGTGGCAATCTTGGGATAACCGCCGCAGGTATTGGCATCCATCATCTGGATGATGGGCTGCCCCGCTGGTGGAACCTGAACCGTCCCAGGCAGGATACCGTGGGAAAACAGGCTCAGAGGGCGCGTCAGTGCCAGTGCGTCCTGTCCTTCCAGACGGTATCCCATCCGGTTGGCGCTGGGCGTCAGGGTCCAGGCCACCGTCTGGAAGGTCTTCAGGCTTTCGGGTGTGAAGATGTCATGCTCGGCGGCGGGCAGGACGCGGACCTGTGTTCCCTCGGCAGAAGGAAGCGGGCAGGCACGGGAGAGGCCGTATCCTGCGGCAGGCAGGCGGATGCTGGTGGCCGTCACACAGGCAAGACGGTCTCCTTTCTGGAGCGCCCGGCCTTCAAGCCCCCCGAAACTACCCTTAAGATCTGTTGAACGCGCGCCCAGGACGGCGGGAACATCCAGACCGCCCCGCACCGTCAGATAGGCTCTGGCGCCCTGCCGTGGTGCACGGATGGTCAGTGTCTGTCCGGGGCGGGCGGTGATGGCCCAGTCACGCGGGAGTTGCAGGTCGTCCAGCGTAACGGGGCAGTCCGCCCCGGTGACGGCAAAGGACATCCCGGCGTGAAAGCGCACACGGAAGGGAAAGAACACGATTTCGATCCCCGCCGCATCCACCGGATTGTCGAGCAGCAGATTGCCGTGGCTCAGCGCCAGACGGTCCATGGCGCCCCCCTGGGCCACACCCATGGCCATCGCATGGCGGCGACCAAAATCCTGAATCGTGTTGAGGGAGGAGCCTGTCAGGATTTCGATCATGAGGCCCTCACGAAACGGACGGTGTCGCCCAGCCGCAGAAGACCGGGTTCGGGGCGGAAGGCATCAAAAAGGCAGAGATCCGTCCGCCCAAGGATATGCCAGCCCGACGGCGAGGTGCAGGGCATCATCCCGGCATGGCCGCCGCCGATGACCACGGCCCCTTTCTCGACGCGCAGGCGCGGGGAATCCCGTCGGGGAACGGCCAGCCGGGGATCAAGCCCGGTCAGGTAGACGAAGCCGGCCATGGCGCCGATGGCAGCCACGCTATAACGCCCGGCCATATGGACTTCGATGGTTTCTTCTTCCGTCAGGTTGGCGAAGCGGGCTACGAGGGCCAGATCCTCGCCAAACGTGCCACCATAAACGACGGGCACCACGATCTCGCGGGTGGGGATCTCATCGTCCGAAGCCTGCGTCCACACGTCCCGCAGCAGGTTCTCCATGGCGGCAGGATCGGTTTCGGCGGCATCGAACATGACGAGGAGGTTGTTCACACCGGGGATGGTCTGGACGATGTCCGCTCGCGCGTTCAACTCGCGGCTGGTGGCCCAGATGCGGCGTTGTGTCATGTCGTTGAAAGCGCCGTCGGCAGCATCAAGGAGAAGGCCGCCCGCGCCTGCCATATGAATGCGGGTCATGGAGTGTGATCCGGCTGGAGGCGACCATGGAACGGATGCCGTGGAAGAAGGGCCGCGGCGAGGGCGCCGCATAGGATGATCAGGCCGGTGATGTAGAAGACCCCGTGGAAATTGCCGGTGGCTTCCAGCAGATAGCCCGTCATGACGGGGGCCAGGATGCCGAGCCCGTTGGAAAAAGTCAGCGTCAGGCCAGTCACGGAGCCGAGGATTTCATCTTCTACCAACAGGTCTGCCAGAAGGGCCATATTTGCTCCCGTTCCGCCTGCCATAAAGGCCATGGATATGGCGAGGAGCGGGATAATGGTCCCCGCACTGGTGCACAGGGGCAGGAATCCCATGGACGATGCCAGTACGAGATACAGACAGACAACCTTGCGGCGGCTCCCCTGAGACAGGTCGGACCGCCGTACGAGTGTCTCGCCAATCTTTCCTGCCGTGATCGAGATGATGGCGGCGCCGACATAACAGTAGGCCGTGTAGGCTCCGGACTGCGCAAGATCCAGATGCAGTGTCTGGCGCATGATGATCGGCAGCCAGGACATCAGCAGGAAATTGGCGTAATTCGCGCAGCACTGTGCAATCACGATGCCCCAGAACGCCGGCGAGCGAAACAGGGTCGGCACGGAAATCAGGGCGAAGGGTGTGGCAGCCGGGCCGCGGGCCGGGCGGGGATGGGTCAGAAGCCAGATGGCGGACCAGACCAGCCCCAGAGCGCCCAGCAGCGAGAAAGCCGGGCGCCAGCCATAATGGGCAATGAGCCATCCCCCCGATGCGGCGCCGCAGGCCAGTCCGATGGGAATGCCGCAGATGAACGCCGTCATCATGAGGCCGCGTTCATGTAAGGGGGCCCAGGCCCGGACAACCTTGTTTCCAAGAGCGAAAGTCGGGGCTTCACCGACGCCCAGAAGGATACGGGTCGCGATGAAGGCGGGGACGGTGGCGGTCAGGCTGCCGAGGATCATGGCGATCGACCACAGTGCAACCGCTGCCGCACCGATGATGCGAACCCCGAAGCGGTCCAGAAGGATCGCTCCGGGAAGATTAAGAATGAAATAGGACCAGAGGAAGCTGGACAGGACCCAGCCCGTTTCCCCGGGTGTCAGAGCAAATTCGTGGGCAATCTGGGGCATGCCCACGGAAAGGGCAGCCCGGTCTCCGTAACAGATCACGCACATGGCGATGGTCAGGGCGTATATGACGAACCGGAAAGGCCGGCGATCTTCTGGAACCGTCTGGGAAGCTCTCTGCAAGAAATTGCGCCTTTTTCCGTTAAGTCTCAGAAGGTCAGCCCGGTCTGGATATAATACATGCCTCCGTTGAAACCGTAAGGCGAGTAGTAGGCATATTTGTATTCATTGAAGAGCGGGGCTGCCGTGGCCTTGGGAACGCGGGTCGGATATTTGTTGCCCAGGTTGTTTGCGCCTACCGTGACGCTCCATTTCGGCAGGATCTTGTAGCTGACAGACATGTTGGTCAGGAACGCCGGGCGCTGTTCCATCGGAGCCGCTGTCGGGCTTGCGAGGAAGATGATGGAACCGTAACGCTGCTCCTGCACCATGACGTTCCACTTGCCGTAGTTCCAGTTGACCGTAAGGTTCTCGCGGTTCTTGGGCGCGGAATGCAGGAGCATCTCTTCGGCATAGGTGTTGAACGTGGACAGGCCCATGTTCGCCAGAACGGAAGGGGTCTTGTTACGGCTGCGGATTTCGTTGTCGGAGTAGTTGAATGTGAAGTCGAACCGGAAGGTGCCGGCGCGTTTGGTGTGCAGCGTGTAGTTGGTGTCGACGTCGCCGCCATAGGTCTGGGTATTGACGGGGTTGGTATAGTACGACGCATAGGTGACGTTGTTCAGGCCAGAGGCGGCGAGAATGTCAGCCACGCCGGTGCCGCCCAGGGTCGTGGTGCTGGCCAGACGGTCATTGATCGCGATGTAATACAGGTTCGCGGTGACGTTCCAGTCCTTGAGGGGCGTGGCGTCGATGCCGATGCTGTAATTGCGGGAATATTCGCCCTTGATGTGTCCTGCGCCGAGCGCCTTTGCGGCGGCGCTGCTGTTGGGAAGCTGGTCCACGGCGTAGGTGGCGAAGGGCGCGTTATAGAAATAATAGGTCTGCCCCAGCGTTGGCGGACGATAGCCGGTGTTGATGCTGGCGCGGATGGCCCAGTGCTTGTTGAAGTTGTAACGCGTTCCGATCGACCCTGTGGTGACGGTGGCAAGATGGCTGTAGCTCGTGGCGCGACCACCGAGGGACCATTCCCATTTTTTCGTAACGTAGAAATCCAGGTTGACGTTGCCGTCATAGATATCACGCCCGCGGTTCGTGACGGCCAGAGGCACGTTACCGGCATGATCTGTTGCACCCAGCCCGATCCAGGAATCCTCGTCACCGCCCGTCATCTGGAAGGTGTCACGCCGATATTCGCCGCCGAAGCGCAGGGAAATCGGCTTCGGAAGCCATGACGTGTGGAAAGAGCGGGACCCGCGCAGGCCGGTGGAAAGCTCGGATGTTATGGTCTTGCCGTCATAGAAATCACGCGGGCTGGCATCACCAAGCGAGATGTTGTTGCTGTCGAGGGTCGAATAGGCCTGATCATCACGACCGTAATTGACATAGGCGTCCCAGGCGAAGCCGAACTTGCGGGCCTTGATGCCATTATCGGTTTCGAAGTCGTACTGGTCCATGCCGATATAGGGCTGGTCACCGTTGGGCCACAGATCGATATTGGTCAGGCTGTTGCCGGCGCTTCGATAGGTCTCGGCCACGTGGGCCTTGCGATGACTGAAGGTCGACGTGCTGTAGAGATCCAGATTTTCTCCCAGCGGGACCGACATGTTCTCGCTCAGGGTTTCCAGTGTGGACTTCGGAATCCCGAGGCCACGCTGCACATCGCGATTGGCTGTTTCTTCGCGGGAATCCCCTGTCGGATAAAGCTGCCCCACGAAAAGGCCGCTGCGGTTGGTGGGAAGCTGGTGGGTGACCTGCGCCGCGAGATCGAGATAGCCACCGCTTTTGCCAAGTGCTGTGGCCCAATCCGCATACCCGTTCAGCGCCTGTCCGTCGCCGGCGTAGAAGCCGCTGTTCTGGAAGTTGATGGAACCGCCATGCGTTCTCTGTTTGAGGACGATATTGACCGCACCCGCCAGTGCGTCCTGACCGTAAAGGGCCGATGCGCCTTCTGTAATGACTTCGATGTGGTCGATAGCCGAAATCGGGATCAGCGAAATATCCGTCGGCTCAGTGCCCCAGTTCGGACCCGCATTGGCATTGAAGTTTGCGCCGATATGGCGGCGATGTCCGTTGACGAGAATCAGCGTGTCATCGGCCGATTGTCCCCGAAGCTGCATGGTCTGGATAAAGCCGCTGTTGCCGACGCCGGACTGGGGCGGCGAGGTGATGGACGCGGACGCCTGGGCCAGCGCCTGCATGACGTTTGTCTGGCCGGTGGCAAGAAGCTGGCTGCCGGACACGACCGTGACCTGAGTGGTGCCGTGAACCGGCGTCGACGGGTTCATCACCGACTGCCCGGTGGGCGTCGTGCCCGTGACGCGCATTTCTTCCGGCCCGGATCGTGAGATGATTGACGTCCGGCGGGCGGCGGACAGCGTGTGGCCTGTCGTGACTTTCGGCGCGGGTGCCACCGGATGTCTGTGAGACTTCGTGGCAGAATGCGTCGGTGTTTTAGCCAGTGCGGATGAACCCGAAACGGGCGGACAAAGTGATACGAGCGTGCTCAGGGCAGCACCGCCCATCAGGAAAGCCTTGGGTCCGAAACGCTTGCTCATGGGCATCCCCTTTTCCGGCCGGGAGCGGCGGGATAGTCAGAAATATATGCTTTTCATGAGCAAATCATACATATAACGGAACGGCAACTAAAATGTTGCTTTTTGGAAATGGCTCTAAGGAATTTTTAGATTTTCCCAAGGGAAAATTATCATTTCGTCGTTGGGAAAGGGGCTCTTATCTCCGGGTATACAGGTGGGGGTATCTTGAATGGCAAAAAAAAATGTCGCATTCTTGTTGTAAGAAGAATTTTTTATGTCTGTCAGACCATGATTCCTGAACTCAGAACATTCATTATTGCAGCACAGACGGAGAGCTTTGCCTCCGCAGCCAAGGTAATCGGTCTGACCCAGTCGGCAATCAGTGCCCAGATACGTCGGCTGGAAGAAGAACTTGGCTATGATCTCTTTGAGCGTACTGGCAGGTCTGTGACGCTGACTTCTGCGGGAAACGCGATTCTGAGTCAGGTCGAGGATATTCTCTCTTCCTTCGAGGCGCTCCGAGGTTTGAGACGCCCCCCGACAGACAGCGTACCCCTGCGTATCGGAGCGATTTCCACGGTTCAGACGAGCCTGCTGGCCCCCGCCATTGCAAGGTTGCATCTGGAGCTTCCGGATCTGAAAGTCCGAATCGTTCCCGGGCTCTCAATGGTTCTTCTGGACCGTCTCGATGCAGGGGAACTGGATGCTGCACTGATCGTACGCCCGCCCTTTGGCCTGATGCCGGACATGCAGTGGCACCCTCTTGTCAGGCAGACCTATGTCATGGTGGTGCCCGCCCATACGGAGCACGAGAACTGGCGTCAGATCCTGCAGACGCAGCCTTTCATCCGGTACGATAGCCGTTCTTTCGGGGGGCGCACTCTGGACCGGTTCCTGAAAGCACAGGGAATTGCTCCGCGTCAGGTCGTTGAAACGGAAGAACTTCACACGATCCTGCAGATGGTGGCTAACAATATGGGGTGTTCGATTGTTCCCTATATTTTCGCGGTCAGCGTCGTCCCCAATATCCGCGTCCTGCCTTTAGGGGAGCACCGGATAGCCCGCGAAGTGGGGGTCATGACTCTGCGCGGTCATATGGCGGAGGGACGGGAAGCGCTGATCCGGTATTTGGATGAGGCATCCCGGGATAATGTCCCCCCTGAGCCGTGGAATTCCTGAGCTCCGTTCAGGATTCGGCCTGCCACAGAAGAACAGGAGCGTCGCTGGTCCCATCCATTTTGAGCGTGGTTCCAAAGGGAACTGACAGGGCTGCGAATTTTTCCAGGATCTGCCGTCCTTCGTCCCCGTGCGCCAGAGAGGGAACCCCGCGCACATGCGCGGCCGGGCTGAGGCTGAGCGTGATCGGATGGATTTCCAGACGCTCCAGTTTGCCATTCTCGCAGGTTCCAATCGGCATGACCGTTTCCCAGAAGCGCGTCTCGGCCGGAAAGCCCTTGGCATCGTTATTGCTGCGAGCCTTGTAGAGCTTATGAGGAGTCAGATCCGGGCTTACACGGTTCGCCAGATAGGATTCCACCGGCAGGCGTTCCACGAGCTCATTCTGGCCGATGAAATTGCCCAGACTGTAGAAAATTGGCTTGCCGTTATGGATTTCCATGCCACGCAACAGGTGCGGTCCATGACAGGCGACAATATCCGCGCCGGCATCGATTGCCTGACGCGCGGCGGTGACGAGGAAATCGGCCGGGATTTCGACATCGAGCTGGCCTTTGTCGTTATAGCCGCTTTCATGGGCATGGATGCTCAGGATCACCATGTCGGACACCATACGGGCTTCAGCGATCCAGCGTCTGATCGCCTCGATATCCGTTGCATTGGGTGTGGTAACGACTTTCGTCTCGTCGGCAGTCCGGAAATTCAGGTTCTCAAAAGCAAGGACACCTTCGGGAGCCGGAAAGCCAAAACCCAGCTGGATCTTGTCGTCCTTGACGCGCTGTAAACCAAGTTTCTGGTAGATGTTCCGAAGTGAGATCATTTCTTCTTCAGAAACATGATGCATGGTGCTGTAACGGAGTGGATTTACACCGGGGCGTCCCTGCATCATGGCAGTCTGCAGTGCCGCTTCCTGTCCTCTGGCGAAAGTGGACGTACAGGAGAGCATTGCTACTGTGCCCGTGGGGTGGGTGAAATAGGTCGGACGGCGAGCCTCTTCCAGATGGGTGCCGATGCCGGCGTAACGCAGTTTCCGGCTGTTCAGTTCTTCGAGTGTCTTGCGCAGACCCGAGATGCTGTAATCCAGGGAATGGTTGGTGGCCGCGGCAAAAAGGTCAAATCCGGCTTCGCTCAGTTCATCCAGCACCCAGGAGGAAGCTCCGAAATGGGTGCCGCCCATGTCCAGTGCCGGATCACCCGCGAAGTCATTCGGGACCAGTTCCAGATTGGTGAAGGAGACGTCGCAGGAACGGATCATGTCGAAGAGTGGAGAAATTTTGGGATCAGTTCGGCTGTTGAGTTGCCGAAAAAGAATACTGTCACCCGTGAGGCAGATTTTCATCAAAACAGTCCGGAAAAGAGATTTTTGAACGAAGACGCTCCCTGGAAGTATGGTTATGGAAGATTGATGGCCTGTCCAGTAGCGGGTTTCCCAGCAGGTGGCCTTCTCCGAAGGGGGAATATGGCCCACAGGACATCCATTCGGGCTTCAGTGATCAAGGTTGTGGCCATCATCGGGGCCTTTGAGCAGGCGGCTCGGTTCACCGGTGACACTGACGGGAATGTCTCCGTGCACCGTGATCCGGCGCAGGAGGCGGGGATGGGTGTCGAAATCGGTCGTGGCGTAATGCTGGGTGGCGCGGTTGTCCCAGATGGCGATGTCACCGGGTTTCCAGTTCCAGCGGACGGTATTGTCGATCTGCGTGATGTAGGACTGGAATATTTCCAGGAGCCGGTTGGCGTGCTGGGTGGGAATGCCGCGGATTTCCTTGAAAAAATGGCCCAGGATCAGTGTGCGTTCGCCGGTTTCGGGATGGACGCGGACCACAGGGTGTTCTGTTTCGTAAATGCGTGAAATGAAGCGGGCGCGGAAATCGGCGATTTCCTCGTTGCGGGTATCGTATTTGTAAAAATTGGTGTCGTAGTCGTTGCCATGAACCGCCCAGAGCGTGTCCGCGAGCTGTTGCAGCGAGGCGGGCAGGTCGTCGTAGGCCGTGGCGGTATTGGCCCAGAGCGTGCTGCCGCCATAGGGCGGGATCGTGATGGCGCGCAGGATCGAGGCCTTGGGATAGGCGGGAACGAACGTGACATCCGTGTGCCAGGAATCCGTGGAGCGGCCGTTGCGGGATTTCAGTTCGAATGTGTAGGGGGTGCCTTCGGCGGCGGGGATGGTCGGGTGGAGGATGGGGTCTCCGAAGATGCGGCTGAGAGTTTCATGCTGGGCGTCATCAAGGAACTGGTCGCGCAGGAAAATCACCTTGTGGCGCAGCAGGGCCTCATGGAGAAAGGCTTTGTGCTCTTCGGGCAGGGGCTTGCGGGCGTTGATGCCGTGCACGATGGCCCCGATGCGGGATGTGACCTTTTCAGTCGTGAGGCTGTCGGCGGCCGTGGGGTCGCGGGGGACTATACGCAGGGTTGTCATGAGGGGACTCCTTCGGACTGGGGGAGTGTGGTGTGGTTGCTGACGCGGCCGGGACGCGTGACGGTCGGTGGTGTGATGAAGAAGGTGAGGAGGGCGCTGGCCAGGAAAAGTGCGGCGTAGATGAGGATGATCCCCTGTGTGCCGACGGTGCCTTCGAACGCGTAAACGATGAAGGGGCCGATCCAGACGCTGCTGCCCGCGCCGAGATTCAGGAGGGACATGGCGATGCCCTTGTGGTCTGGCAGAAGGGACGGGGTCAGGGCTGAGAGTGGCACGTATCCGGCGAGCGTCATGCCGAAGATGGCGGCGGAAGTGTAGACGGTCAGAAGGCTGCTCTGGGCGTAAAGCAGAGGAATCCAGTACAGGCCGACGCAGCTCAGCGCACTGCCGATACCGCCGAACCAGATGACTGTCTGGCGCCAGGAAATATAGTCGCTGGCAAAGCCGATCAGCAGGTTGAAGACGATGTTGCTGGCGAAAATGATTTCCAGAAACCGGATCCACACGTCCTGCGACAGACCCAGACGGCCCGTGAAGAAGAACGGCATGAAGACGATCAGGCCATGCGTGGCGCTGGAATTGACCGCGCGCACGATGCACGCCAGCCCCACACCCGGATTCTGCCGGATCTGACGGACTGTTTCGCGCAGGGTAGGGCCAATGTCTTTCAGACTCCCCGTTTGTGTACGCGGGGTCGCGGGCAGCGGCAGGACGGCAAGCACGCCACCTGCTCCGACGCCGAGAAGCGCGATCCAGAGCGTAACGTATTGTCCGTAAACCGGCAGAAGGAGCTGCGCCACGATGGACCCGACCGTAGGCAGGCCGCAGGTAAAGCAGAACCAGAACAGCCCGACGGCACGGCCCAGACGGTCCTGCCGGATTGTGGTGACGAGCAGGGTCAGCAGTCCGTAGGAGAACAGCGGATAACCCGCCCCCCGCAACCCGTAGGTTAGCAGAAGAAGCGCTGGAGAGTGGGCCGGGATGGCCACGCCAAGGAACAGGAGCTGCGGGAGTATCCAGAACAGCAGGCCGGCCGTCATAACGGTCCGGCTGCCGAAAATATCGCATAGCAGTCCCGAGAACCAGGCAGCCAGCGCCGCGACCAGTCCATAGGCGGTGAAGAGAAGCGCGACGAAATGCTCCGTCTGGCCCGTCTGGACCAGGAACGGCGACAGATATCCGACTTCAACGCCATCTCCGATCATGAAGACCAGAAGCCCGGCATACTGGAGAGCAAAGCTCCGCGGCAGGCGGCTGGCGGGCAGGAGCGGACCGTTTGAAACAGAGGGGGCGGGAAACGTCGTCTGCATCTCAGAAATCCGCATGAACGGCGCCGAAATACTGGCGTGGCGCACCGAGGACGACGGACTGGTAATCGCCGGACATGGGATAGCCGTTCTGGCCCATGGTGGAGATGTATTTCACGTTCGTCAGATTATAGACGTTGAAGTCCAGCGAGAGGTGCTGGAGGAAGCCCGTATGGGACAGGCGGTGGAGCTGCTTGGTCAGGTCATAGCGGGCGCCGAAATTGGTCAGCCAGTAGGACGGGACTTTCGTGTCGCCCGTGTAGCTGAGGTTTCGCTTGCCAACATACTGGGCCTCGATATGGGCCTGAAGATCGTGCCAGGTGTAGGACAGATCAGCGTGGTACATCAGGCGCGGATAGGCCACGACCTGCTGGCCCCGGATGTTGTAGGTGACGACTGCGCCGTTGACGGTCTGGGTGATGTTGTTGTCGTAGACAGCATGGTTGTAGCTGATGCTGTTGGTCAGGCTCAGCCCCTTGACGGGGGTGAGTGTCACGGCCCCGTCCACGCCGGTCATCGTTACGCCGCCGACATTCTGGATGGTCGTGTAAGGCTGGGTTGTCGGGCCAGTGGAGATGCGCTGCAACCGGTTGGAAAAGATCGTATGGTAGCCGTAGAGCGAGCCACTGACGAGGCGGCCGGTATATCGGTAGCCACCGGCGAAATTCCAGTCGGTTTCAGGTTGCAAAGTGTTCTTCGAGGCCAGATAGGCCGCCTGTGAGGTCGAGAACGGGGATGTGCCGCTGTTGTAGCCCGAGACGGGATAGACCTTCACGTTTTCCGCAATGTCGAAATAGAGCTGATGGCCGGGAGCGAAACGCCATTCCCCGCTGAAATGCGGCAGGAAAGGTTTGCTTGATGTCAGGGAATCGCCGCCTGCGATGGCGGTGGTGCGCGTGTAGGTTTCCCAGTTGGCGAGTGCACTGACGCGGGTCGTGTTCAGGACGGAACGGAAACCGGCATGAAGCGAAATGGTGTTGGTGACGCGGTAGGTATCCTGGAAATAGGCGACGAACGTGTTGGTATTGAAGACCTGTCTGTAGCCGTCTTCGAAGGGATTCTTGAGATTGTCGAGACCGTTGACCGGCGTTGCCGTGCCATTGAGCACGTCTTCCAGCAGGGGCTCCTGATAGAGCGGTTTACTGATGTCGAAATGGGTGTTTTCGTACCAGATTCCGGCATTCAGGACGTTATGCGCGATGCGGTAGGACAGCGATGTCGTGAAGCCGAAGCGGTCCGTGTCGGGCTGCGTAACCTGATCGATCAGCGGTGCGCCGTTGGGGGATGAGATCAGCGGGCTTGCGACCGAACCGCGCTGATAGGAACGGTGTCCATATACCGTGCTCTGCCAGCGCAGGCGGTCGGTCAGGGCAAGATCGGCCGAGACGCCCCCGATATAGGAATGCTGCATCTGCGCGCCTTCGTAATAGGACGCGGTATAGGGGCTTTTGAGGTTGGCGTAGGCGGCCGGGACCTGTCCGCCAGGCAGACCACGCTGGGCCAGTGCCAGACGATAGGCTTTTTCGTAACCGCCGGGCTGACCGATGAAATTATCGATCGCGTAGCCACCGTTGTTGAACATGTCCAGGCTGTAGTCCTGGTAGTTCTGCATCTCCAGATCGGCGTAGTCGAAGAACGCCGTGATGCGGCTGTCCTGCCCGATCGGATGCAGGACCTTGGCGTTGACCTGCTGCATGAACTGGTCCTGTCCGCCGCGCCATTTGTCTGTGTCATTGCGGGCATAGGAGACATAAAAGCGCGTGCCCTGGCGGTTCAGGTCCCCGCTTTCGAGGCGCAGGAAGGTGCGGTAGGTCGAGTTGCTGCCAAAGGTCTGGTTCACGCTGGCACCGCGCTTATGGGACGGATCACGGGAGATGAACTGCACCGTGCCGCCCAGATTGGAGGTGCTGGCCACGCTTTCCGAACCCGTGGAGGCCGAGACATCCATGCGTTCGATATTTTCGGACGAAATGGCCGATGTCGGGCTCAGGCCGTTGACGTTGCTGAACTGCTGGTCCCCGAGCGGGATGCCATCCAGTGTCATGCCGATCTGGCTCTGGTCAAAGCCGTGCATCAGGAACGAATTTTCCCAAGTGTTTACGCCCTGCGGATCACCGGAATTGAACAGCACTCCGGGCAGGCGCGTCAGGGCCTTGAGCGGATTGGTTCCGGCCGCATATTCGCGGATCGTGACGGCAGAGACGGGATTGGATACCCAGTTCGCCTGCCGGTGCCCTTCCACACCGATGTTTTCGGTGCTGTGAGAGGTCAGGGCGTGTGTTTTGGCAGATGGCTTGTGAGCGGGCGTCGCCGGTGTGACGTGACGGGGCTTCTCACCGGGCTTTGTGGTCGGTGTGGTTGTTGCGGCGAAGGCATGGGTGCTGACGGAGAGCGTCAGCAGGGCAATCAGGGAAACGGAGCTGCTGGACGTGCGGATGGCAGCGCGGCTCGAAAACGGGAAAGCGGGCATGGAGAGACACTCACAAGATACAGGAAACGGGGATTTTCAGGTCTTGGGAGGATCAACAGCGCCAGGCCGGATGGTCGGCGGCCGGGTGTGCGGATGTGTTCTGCGGGAAAAGGCTTTCGCGCAGGGTTTTGCCAGGTTTGGGTTTGATGCGACCGCGCCGCTTCAGTTCCGGCAGGACGAGGCGGATGAAGTCGTTGTAGCTGTCCGGGTTGACGACCTGGATCAGGTTCAGCCCATCGGTTTCTGAATCTTCGAGCCAGCGTTCGATCTGGTCCGCGACAGTTCCGGGGCTGCCGACGAAAGTCTTGGCGCGGCCAAATCCTTCCGCGGGGCTCGTTGCTTCGGCGATGGTCCAGGACCGGCCGCTGATGGCAGGGTCGAACTGTTCGAGGACGGACTGGCTGGCTTCCGTCGGGCGATAGGTCAGGACCTCATCCGTCTGGTTCTTTGAAAAATCCACGCCCGTCATGGAGGAATAATGAATGAGCGATCCGGTCGCGTCGTAGAACGCCTTGTATTCCGCGAACTTGCGGATGGCCTCTTCTTCCGTCTCGCCCACCACGACGGCGGCAGCGCAGATGAAGCGCAGGCTTGCAGGATCGCGGCCTTCACGGGCGGCTTCTTCCCGGATGCGCCGGACGTTCTTTCGCGTCCCTTCCGCCCCGGCTCCGACAACGAAAATGACTTCCGCATGTTTGGCCGCGAAAGCGCCGCCCCGAGCGGAGGCGCCGGCCTGAAGAAGGACGGGAACACGCTGCGGGCTGGGTTCAGCGGTATGGCCATCCGGGACGCGGTAGTACTGGCCGTCATGGCGGATAGGGCGGACTTTTTCCGGGTCTGTGTAGATCCATTCGCCTGAAGCTGTCTGGCCGCGGATGACGGCGTCCTCTTCCCAGGATTTCAGCCAGAGCTTGTAGACGACATCCATGAACTCGTCGGCGCGGTCATAACGCTCATCATGCGGGATCTGATGGTCCAGCCCGAGATTGCGGGCCGCGCTTTCCTGCTGCGAGGTCACGATGTTCCAGCCCAGACGCCCCTTCGTCAGATGATCAAGGGTCGTGAGCTTGCGGGCGAGTAGATAAGGATGTTCGTAGGTCGTGGACAGCGTAATGCCGAAGCCGAGCGACGTTGTGGCAGCGGCCATGGCAGACACCAGCAGCAGCGGGTCGATCAGCGGGGACTGGATGCCGTGCTTCAGGGCGGCGTCCGGGCTGTTGCCGTAAACGTCGATCTGACCAAGCGCATCTGCGATGAACAGGGCATCAAAGCCGGCATCATCGAGCGTCCGGGCCAGCTCGGTCCAGTAGCTGATATCCTTGTAACGGTGGGTCTGGTCCGCGGGATGGCGCCACAGGCCATAATTCAGGTGCGAGACGGTGGCCATGGTGAAGCCATTGAGGATGATGTGCTGTCCCATTACGCCACTCCCACGCGCCACTGGAGTGGCGGAAGAGTGCCGTTGACAGCATAATCTCCGACGACACGCGTGCGATAGACGCGCGGGTTGTGATTGCCCAGCGTGCGGACGTTGCGCCAGTGCCGGTCCAACCCGGCGACGCGAAGGGTGGCACCGCCGCTCAGTGCATCGAACAGGGCGGTCGTGGCTTCGAGCACCAATGGCAGGATACGGTCCTGAACCTGCCAGACTTCGAGTTCGGCACGTGCAACCGTGAGGTCGAGCTCCGGAGCGGGGCTGTCCGCGACGGCCTGAATGGCGCGGGCGGCGCGTTCGACGGCAGCCCCAGCAATGTAGGCACCACTGAAGACATGCCCCACGACTTCAAGGATCTGCGGGTCTTCGGCGGGAAGGTCCGCATTGCCGTGGCTGAAGGTGCGCTTGCGGCGACGGACGGCATCCGCAACGTCTGTTGCGGCAGCGCGGGCGATGCCGGCCACTGTGGCCAGATGATAGAGCTGGAAGAAGGCCTGTGAATACGGGAAGGCCGTGTTGCCGTAGCGCAGGTCGTCTTCTTCCGTATGGACATTGCGGAAATGCGCGGTGCCGCTGGCGGTCAGTCGCTGGCCGATGCCATCCCAGTCATCGACGATCTCAAGGCCGGGATCGTTGCGCGCAGCGAGCGTCTTGACGGTCTGTCCGTCTTCGGTGGTGCCGGTGACGGTCAGCCAGTCGGCATAGAGGGAGCCAGTGGTGAAGAACTTGGAGCCGTTGATGACCCACTGGCCATCCGTCCGGGACAGGGTCGTGCTGAACAGATCGCGTTTGGAGGCCGGCCCTTCCGCGGCGGCGGCCCCTGCGGTCTGTCCGGCGCCGAGGCGGTCGAGCCATTTTGCCCGGTATGCGCCAGCGGGTTCTGACAGGAGATGCTCGACGAAGCCAAAATGGGCCCGGAGCGCCTGCGCGACGTTTGAATCGGCCGTGGCCAGCGCCGTGATGAGGGAGAACAGATCTTCAAGGCTGGCGCCCAGACCACCATGGGCGACGGGAACACGAAGGGCCGTAAAGCCACTCTCCTTAAGGAGGCGGATCTGTTCGAAAGGCAGTTCGCGGTTCAGTTCGGCGTGCAGTGCCTGCCTGCGGATCTGCTCGAAAACGGGAGTGAAGCGGTCGTGAAACGGAGTGGTTTCACGGGCATCCTGTCCCCAGAGAAGGGAAAGGTCAGGAAGCGGAGCGGATATGTAGGTCATGGTATCTGCCTGTGGCGTGCGGTCCGAACAAAGGAGATGAGAGCAGGAAGGAACCTGGCATCATCGGAGGACAGGAACAGAGCAGCGTTGCACACATAAAACTAAACCGTTTCGTTTTATTGATAATATAAGAATTATTGTAGTGATTCTTTTGTTCCGTCAACAACATAGTTATTTAGTTAAATAACTATAAAAATAAGTATTTTAAATTGGGCGTTGTGCCTCTCGCTGTATGATCGGAGCGGGCGTTCAGAAGTAGCTGAAACCGGTACGGTTCAAGGCGGGTGCAGGGCCGATACGGCATCTGCGCAGCATGGGGAGAATGTGACCTGGACCCCATTCGCAAACGCTGGCGGCAGGCGGATCATCTGTTCGTGAGTGGAAGCTGATGATCACACGTATTTTTCTGGAAAGCCCGATATGCACCTGTGCCTTGGGCTGGGCTGTATCCTGGGCAGTACTGGCCAGGCGACGGCCAGCACTATTCCCAGCACTATTCTTCGTGACGCCTGTTCAGTTCTTCGTGACGCCTGTTCAGTTGCAGGCGTGGCAGTGTTCCGGAGTGATGCTGCGCAGATAGGCTGCGAACTCGCGGAAGACCGGGGCACGGGGGTCGGAGGCGCGCCAGGTCAGGCCGATCGTACGGCGTGCTTCGGGTTCGGGCAGGCTGCGGACGGTGATCAGATCTTCGAAATCCGCGCGATTGCGGAGTGCGATCTGCGGGATGAGGGAAAAGCCCTCGCCGGCACCGATCATGTACCACAGCATCTCGAGACTGGTGGCCAGACGCTGCTCGCCTTCGCGGGGTACCGTCGGGCAGATGGACAGGGCCTGATCGCGCAGGCAGTGCCCGTCCTCAAGCAGAAGCAGGTCCGGGCGGCCGAGCTGGCTCAGGGAAAGTTTCGGTTTGTGCGCCAGTTCATGTGTGCTCGGGAAAACGGCGAGGAAGGCCTCCTCGAAAAGTGGCGCACATTCCAGCGCGTCCGACGGCGCGGGCAGCGCCATGAGGGCCACATCCAGTTCGCTGTTGCGCAGGGCGTGGACAAGCGTGTCCGTCATGTTCTCGCGCAGGCGCAGGCTGAGGGATGGATAATGTTCCCGCAGGCGGGGCAGAAGGCCGGGGATGTAATAGGGGCCGAGCGTGGGGATGACGCCGAGACGCAGGGGACCTTCCATCGGTCCGGTCTGGGCGCGGGCGACTTCGAGCAGGTTGCGGGCGGCCGCCAGAACCTCGCGGCCGAGCGCAAGGAGCCGTTCACCATCGGGCGTCGGGGCGACATGGCGCCGGGAGCGTTCGAAAAGCGTTACGTCCAGAAGCTGTTCGAGCTTGCGGACCTGTTCGGACAGTCCGGCCTGGCTGACGCCGCAGCGTTCTGCCGCGCGGGAGAAGTTGCGCAGGTCATCGACCGCAACCACATATTCGATATCGCGCAGGGACAGGCCGGAAAGGGGAACATAGCTCATGTCCCATAGATAAGACCGAATATCTCAATGGGGAAGTGCGGTTCTGCCTGTCAGGAAAAAATAGCGTTGAAACAGGCCGGCTTCAGGAAAAAGCTCCACGTTTTCTGATCGGGAGTCTTGATATCTTCATCTCGTCAATTCGGTTTTGGCGATCAGTCATATTGACAGGAACTGTTTCCTGTCCCTCTCTTTCTGTGGGACACAGAGTCCGCAACACAACTTCAACCCAAGGTCAGGAGACAGTCTGATGGTTCGCATCAACTCCCCGCTGAAGCCCTTCTCTACCGATGCTTTCCGCAACGGTGAGTTCCTCACGGTCACGGACTCCGACGTTCGCGGCAAGTGGTCCGTTTTCTTCTTCTACCCGGCTGACTTCACGTTCGTCTGCCCGACGGAACTCGAAGATCTCGCTGACAACCAGGCCGCTTTTGACAAGCTGGGCGTGGAAATCTATTCCGTCTCCACGGACAAGCATTTCACGCACAAGGCCTGGCACGACACGTCGCCGGCCATCGGCAAGATCAAGTACACGATGCTGGGTGACCCGACGGGCACGATCGCACGCAATTTTGATGTGCTGATCGAGGAAGCCGGTCTGGCCGATCGCGGCACGTTCCTGATCGATCCGGAAGGCAAGATCCAGTACATCGAGATCACCGCTGGTGGCGTTGGCCGGAGTGCTGCCGAGCTGCTCGACAAGATCCAGGCTGCCCAGTACGTCGCCACGCATCCGGGTGAAGTCTGCCCGGCCAAGTGGAAAGAAGGCGGCGAGACGCTGAAGCCGTCCCTCGACCTCGTCGGCAAGATCTGATCCGGCACCGGATCTGATGATGGTGGGGCCCTCGGGTTCCACCAGCCCCGCCTCCTTTGTGGAGGCGGCTGCACCGGACAGTCTTCCGGTTCGAATTCCAAACCCCGAAATCCGGAGAAAAACAATGCTTCAGGATGACCTGAAAACCCAGATGCGCGCCTATATGGAGTACCTGCGTGATGCGGTCGTGCTTGAGGCGACCCTTGGCACGGATGACCGCTCCAATGAGGTGCGCGGTCTGCTGGAAGATATTGCCAGCCTGTCTCCCAAGGTCACGTTCTCGGACAAGGGGCAAGGCACCCGCATCCCGTCCTTCGTGATCCGCCGGCCGGGCACGGATGTGCAGGTCTGCTTTGCCGGTCTGCCGATGGGGCACGAGTTTACGTCCCTGGTGTTGGCGCTGCTTCAGGTCAGCGGGCATCCGCCGAAAATCGAAGCGGATGTGGTTGCGCAGATCCGCGCGCTGGACGGGGACTACCATTTCGAGACGTATTTCTCCCAGTCCTGCCAGAACTGCCCGGATGTGGTGCAGGCGCTCAATGCCATGAGCGTGCTGAATCCGAAGATCCATCATACGGCCATTGATGGCGCGGATTTTCAGGATGAGGTGGAGCGCCTTGGCATCCGCTCGGTCCCGCAGGTCTATCTGAACGGTGAGCCCTTTGCGTCGGGCCGGATGGAAGTGGCGGATATCCTGGCCAAGCTGGACACGGCTTCCGTGGCCCGCTCGGCGGAGAAGCTGAATGATATGGCCCCGTTTGACGTGCTGGTGCTTGGTGCCGGGCCGGCCGGTGATGCGGCGGCGATCTATGCCGCACGAAAGGGTCTGCGCACGGGCCTCGTGGCCGAGCGGTTTGGCGGTCAGGTCATGGACACGGCCGGGATCGAGAACTTCATTTCCGTGCCGGAAACGGACGGTCCGAAACTCTCGGCAGCACTTGAGGCGCATGTGCGGCAGTATGACGTGCAGATCATTGCCTCGCAGCTGGCGGCGAAACTGATCCCGGCGGAGCAGACCGGTGGGCTGCACCAGATCGTGCTGGAAAGTGGCGCAACCCTGCGCTCGAAGACGGTCATCATTGCGACGGGTGCGCGCTGGCGGCATCTGGGTGTGCCGGGTGAGGACGAGTATCGCACCAAGGGTGTGGCGTACTGCCCGCATTGCGACGGTCCGTTCTACAAGGGGCGTCCGGTTGTGGTGACCGGCGGTGGCAATAGCGGCGTGGAAGCGGCGATCGACCTTGCGGGGATCGTCTCGCATGTCACGCTGTTGCAGCGCGGCGCGCATCTGAAAGCCGACAAGGTGCTTCAGGACCGGCTACTGAGCCTGCCGAATGTCACGGTTCTGACGAACGCCCTGACCACCAAGATCGAGGGTGACGGCAAGGAAGTGACCGGCCTGACCTATAGCGATGGCGATGGTGGGCTGCATCAGATCAAGACGGATGGCGTGTTTGTACAGATCGGTCTGCTGCCCAATACGGAATGGCTGAAGGGTACGCTGAAGCTCAGCCCGTATGGCGAGATCGTTATTGACGACCACTGCGGGACGTCTGTTCCGGGCGTGTTTGCGGCGGGCGATGCGACGACCGTGCCTTACAAGCAGATCGTCATTGCCATGGGCGAAGGCGCGAAGGCGTCCCTGTCGGCATTCGATTATCTGATCCGTCTGCCGGTGGCGGCGAAGGCGAACTGAGAAAAGAAGGATTGGGGGTTTTCGGGAGGCGGTGTAGGTCTTGCGCATGCATCCTTACCTGATCCCCCTTCTGACGTTTGCTGCCGCGGCGGCTGTTTTCACGATTACGCCGGGCCTTGATACGGCCATGACATTGCGAACGGCCACGACGTCCGGCTGGAAGGCCGGTCTGGCGGCCGTTACGGGGATCTGCCTCGGGCTGGGCATCTGGGGACTCGCGGCGGCCTTTGGGCTGACGGCGCTGCTGGCGGCCTCCGAGACGGCGTTTACGGTCGTCAAATGGGCTGGCGCGCTCTATCTCGCCTGGCTTGGGATCGGATTGATCCTGCATCCCCGGGCTTCGCTTGGGATAGCGGAGACGGTCCCGGTGCATGACGATGCCCGTGCGGCATTTCGCCGGGGCCTGCTGACCAATCTGCTCAATCCCAAGGTCGGCATTTTCTACATGACGCTCATGCCGCAGTTCATTCCGCCGCATGTGAACGTAAAGGAGTTTTCGCTCCTGCTGACGGCCATTCAGGCCATCCTGTCCTTCTCGTGGCTGGCGCTTCTCGTCGCCCTGACCGTGCCGCTGGGACGGTTTCTTTCCAGCCCCGTGGTTGTGCGGCGCATGGACAGGCTGACGGGCGGGATTTTTATCGCGTTCAGTCTCAAGCTTGCTCTCAGCCGCCGGGCCTGACGACAATAGCTCATGGCATCAGCCATCCGACGTGCCTTTCAGGCAATAATAAAGCCGCCTGGGGAGGGCCTGATCTTTTCCGACTCTCCCTTCATCCCAAACTCTGGCATGTTGCCGAGTGTGAATGGAGGGGCAGATGAAGACGGCTGTTGGGATATTGGCCCTATTGGCTTTGGCAGGAGCAGCAGAAGCCTCTCCCTCCGACCAGGATGCGCTTTCTGCTAAATTAAGCGGTGATACTACCTGCCAGGAGTTGGCGCATTTCTCTCGGGGCCACCAACCAGCTACAACGCTTCAGGTTCAGCATAACCACCAATTCTATCTCCATTTGATGGAAGATGATGGCCGTTTCCCCAAGAAATTTGCTGAAGAACACTATTGGGAAATAATATCTGATTTTCAGCAAGAATGCGCTCAACGGCCCGATGATCCCATTGGACTGGATATGAACGATATTGCTGTGAAAATGGGAGTATTCGGTAACCAATAGCGCAATTTCGACCTGTGTTCCCCGCCTTGACGGGGATGAGCTGGGGTTTGAACCGCCGCCGATTGTCCAGACGGCGTATTCCCCGCTTTTGCCGGAATTGTGGGCCATGGAGGCGCTGGTTGTTCTGAAAAAAAGAGTGTGACGCACCGGCCGGGCCTCACGGTAACCCGGCATGGCACTCCCTTCTAAAACGAGGGTGTTACGACTGTGAGAGTTTCACCGTGTCACAGTGCATCACGCTCCTGAATTGGCGGACTGGAAACATGGGGCCCACGCTTTTTCAGTCTGCTGAGGCCATTCCCCGCAGGACGTAGGGCAGGATGCCTCCGTTGCGGTAATATTCCGCCTCATCGACCGTATCGACACGGCACAGCAGCGGGACGTCCTGCGTGCTGCCATCCTGACGGGTGACCGTCATGGTCAGGGTCTGGCGTGGTGTCAGGGTTTCGATGCCGTGAATGGCGATCGTCTCCGTGCCGTCCAGTCCCAGCGTCTTGCGCGTCGTGCCTGGCTCGAAGGTCAGGGGCAGGACGCCCATGCCGACGAGGTTGGAGCGGTGGATGCGCTCGAAGCTCTCCGCGATGACGGCCTTGATGCCGAGCAGGCGGGTGCCCTTCGCGGCCCAGTCACGGGACGAGCCCATGCCGTATTCCTTGCCGCCGAACACGACGAGCGGCACGCCGTCCTGCGCATAGCGGTTGGCGGCATCGTAGATGGACATCTGCGCGCCATCGGGCTGATGCAGCGTGACGCCCCCTTCGGTCCCCGGCGCCATCTCATTGCGGATGCGGATATTGGCGAAGGTCCCCCGGACCATGACGCGGTCATTGCCGCGGCGGGAGCCGTAGGAATTGAAGTCCTTCACCGCGACCTGATGCTCCTGCAGATACACGCCCGCTGGTGACGATGGTGCAATTGCACCGGCGGGGGAGATGTGATCGGTCGTGATGTTGTCGCCCAGCAGCGCCAGAATGCGTGCGCCAGCGATGTCCTTTGTGGGGGCCGGTTCGGCGGTCAGACCGTCGAAATAGGGCGGGTTCTGCACATAAGTCGAGCCCGGCTGCCAGTCATAGGTCGCCGAAGTTCCGGCAGAGGCCAGCGCCTGCCATTCCTTCGTGCCTTCCGTGATGTGGCTGTAACGCTCGACGAACGCTTCGCGCGTGACGGCGGAGCCGACGAGTTCTGCGATCTCGTGGTTGGTCGGCCAGATATCGCGAAGGGTAACCGGCGTGCCATCGGGGCCATGTCCGAGAACAGCCGTTGTGATGTCCTCGCGCATCGTTCCCAGAAGCGCATAGGCGACGACGAGCGGCGGGCTTGCGAGATAATTGGCGCGGACGTTGGGCGAAATGCGGCCCTCGAAGTTGCGGTTGCCGGACAGGACAGACGTTGCGACCAGACCATTGCCTTCAATGGCGTCCACCAGTTCCTTCGCCAGCGGGCCGGAATTGCCGATGCAGGTCGTGCAGCCATAGCCGACCGTCTCGAAGCCCAATGCGTCCAGATCGGCGCTCAGATTGGCGCGATCCAGATAGTCTGTCACGACCTGCGAGCCCGGTGCGAGCGACGTTTTTACCCAGGGCTTCGGCATCAGGCCGAGCGCTCTGGCTTTGCGGGCCACCAGTCCGGCTGCGACCAGAACGGCCGGGTTGGACGTGTTGGTGCAGGACGTGATGGCGGCGATGACGATGGTGCCATGCCCGATCGCATAATCCGTGCCAGCGACGGGGGCGCTCTTGTGGATATCGTCCGGTTTGACGCCGAGCGTTTCCGTCAGGGCTTTTTCGAAAGCCGGGGTGGCGGCAGAGAGTTCGATCCGGTCCTGGGGGCGCTTGGGGCCGGAAATGCAGGGCGTGACTGTGCCCAGATCCAGCGTCAGAACGTCCGAGAATACTGGCTCGGGCGTGGAGGCGTCGCGGAACATGCCTTGCGCGCGCAGCCAGGCCTCCGTCAGTGCAATGCGATGCTCGTCACGGCCGGTCTGGCGCAGATAGTCGAGCGCCAGTGCATCAACCGGGAAGAAGCCGCAGGTCGCGCCATATTCCGGGGCCATGTTCGCGATGGTCGCGCGATCCGCGACCGGCAGATGATCCAGCGCCGGGCCGAAGAACTCCACGAACTTGCCGACCACGCCCTTGGCCCGCAGCATCTGCGTGACTGTCAGAACCAGATCGGTTGCGGTCGTCCCTTCCGGCAGACGTCCTTCCATCCGGAAACCCACGACATCGGGGATGAGCATGGAAATCGGCTGTCCGAGCATGGCAGCTTCGGCCTCGATTCCGCCAACGCCCCAGCCCAGAACGCCCAGACCATTGACCATGGTCGTGTGGGAATCCGTGCCATACAGCGTGTCGGGATAGGCGTAGGTGACGTCGCCGACTGTGCCCGTCCAGACCACCTGGGACAGATATTCCAGATTGACCTGATGGCAGATGCCAGCCCCTGGCGGGACGACCCGGAACTGGTCGAACGCTTCCTGACCCCAGCGCAGGAACGCATAACGCTCGCCATTGCGCTCGAATTCCAGCGAGACATTCTGCTGGAGCGCGTCCTTGCGCCCGGCGACGTCCACCATCACGGAATGATCGATCACCAGATCGACGGGGACGAGCGGATTGACCTTCTGCGGATCACCGCCGAGCGAGACGATGCCATCGCGCATGGCCGCCAGATCGACCACGGCCGGGACGCCGGTGAAGTCCTGCATCAGAATGCGGGCGGGCTTGAACGGGACTTCCTGCGTGGAGTGGGCGTTCTTCGTCCAGTCCACGATCGCCTGTGCGTCCTCGACGCGATAGGTCGAGCCATCTGTAAAGCGCAGGACGTTCTCGAGCAGCACTTTCAGGCTGACGGGCAGGCGCGAGATGTCGCCCAGTTTTTCAGCCGCGACGGGCAGGGAGAAATAGCGATAGGAGCGCCCCTCGATCGAGAGGTCGCGCTGGCAGTCCAGAAGGTCGTGTCCAACCTGTTTCATGATGGGAATGTTCCTTGGAGGGCTGTCAGGAAATTACTGGATGGCGCGCAGAAGGGCCTGCGTGACGTCCTGCGTGGTGGCCTTGCCGCCCAGATCGCGGGTGCGGAGGCCCTCGACCTGAAGGATCTGCTTCATCGCACCGTCCAGACGCTGGGACAGGTCCTGCCGTCCGACATGGGCGAGCATCATGCTGCCCGCCATCATCAGTGCCAGCGGATTGGCGACGCCCTGTCCGGCAATGTCCGGCGCGGAGCCATGGACGGCTTCGAAGATTCCCATTTTCTCGCCGATATTCGCGCCCGGTGCCATGCCCAGGCCGCCTACGAGACCCGCCGTCAGATCAGACAGGATATCGCCGAACAGATTGGTCGTGACGATGACATCGTAATTCTCCGGACGGATCACAAGCTCCATCGCGCAGGCGTCAACGATGCGCTCTTCCAGCGCTACCTGGCCTTCATATTCCGCAGCGACCTTGCGACCTTCATGCAGGAACAGGCCGCTCAGAATTTTGAGGATGTTCGCCTTGTGGACGAGCGTCACCTTCTTGCGGTTGTTCTTTACGGCATATTCGAAAGCGAAGCGGACGATCCGGTTGCATTCCGCGCGGGTATTGAACCCCGCACCATAGGCCACGGCTTCGGGATCCCCGTCCACGGCCATGTAATGCTCCATCGCGGCATACAGGCCTTCGATGTTCTCGCGGACCACGACCAGATCGACGTTTTCATAGCGCCCGCCAGGGACGATCGTCTGGGTCGGGCGGACATTGGCGTACAGGTCGAACGCCTGACGCAGCGTGACGTTGATGGAGCGGAAGCCCTTGCCCACAGGCGTGGTCAGCGGCCCTTTCAGCACGAGGCCGGTGCGGCGGATGCTGTCGAGCGTGGCCTCGGGCAGAGCCGTACCGTGCTGGTCGAATGCGCCTACGCCTGCGCTCTGGTGATCCCAGAGGAAGGGGGCGCCGAGGGCCTCCATGACGGTCGTGACCGACTGCATGATTTCCGGGCCAATTCCGTCACCGGCGATGAGTGTGGCGGGAATGGTCTTGGTCATGGCGCGTTCCTGTTCGGTCAAAGGGTGGGTCTGTGACGCGGCGGACCTTAAAGAAGTTTCATGTGCGAACCAATGTTTGCAGCAGGGTTTCATCATACTTTAAAGGTATGGAATGATTGAGCTCAGACATCTCCATGCCGTCATCGCCATTGCCGAAGAACGCAACCTGACCCGTGCCGCCGAGCGTCTCGGAATCCAGCAGCCTCCGCTGACCCGGCTGCTCAAGGGTATGGAACAGGAGTTGGGGGTTCAGCTCTTTGAACGTCATGCCCGCGGCATGCGCCTGACCTCGGCCGGGCGCAGCATGCTTAAAGGGGCGTATGATGTCATCGAGCGTATGGATGAGACGGTCGAGGATGTCCGCCGCATTGTGCGGGGTGAGGCCGGAGAACTGTCGATCGGGTTCACCAACTCCGCGCTGTGTCATCCCAGTCTGCCCGATCTGCTGGGGCAGTTCCGCGAAACCTGGCCGGATGTGGGGCTGACGCTGACGGAAGGCAATTCCAGCCAGCTTCTGGGGGCGCTGCGGGAAGATACCGTGGATGTTGCTTTCGTCCGGACGTCCATTCCCTATGTGTCGGATGTGGTGGTCGAACTGATCGTGGAAGAGCCGATGGTGTTGGCAGTGCCAAAGAGCCATCGTCTTGCAAAAGAGGCCCCGGCTGCGGGTCTGAAACTGGCTGAACTCGAGGACGAGGACTTCATCCTGTATCAGAGCCAGTACAATAACGGCCTGTACAAGACGATCGTGGATGCCTGTCTGGGCGCGGGCTTTACCCCGCGGATCCGCCAGAAAGGTCCGCAGCTTCTGGCAGCCTTGAACCTTGTGGCAGGAGGATTGGGCATTTCACTCGTGCCCCAGTCCATGCAGCAGCATCATGCGGGGCAGGTGGTCTATATCCCGCTCTCGTCCCGCACGGCTTTGACAGCGCCGCTTTATCTGGTGTTCCGCTCGGTCCGGATGACGGGGGCCAAGCTGTATTTCATCCATCAGGCCCGCCGTATCCGGCAGGCCTATGGCGCGGTCGCGGCGGAATGAGGGTTCAGGAGTCCAGAGGCGTTGAAACGGATGGGGGTGTCTGGCGGGAGTCACTGATCCAGCTCTTGGTCAGCGTATAGGCCACGGACAGGATCAGCGGGCCGATGAAGATCCCGACCAGTCCCAGTCCGCCGAGCCCGCCAATCACGCCGAGCATAATGAGAATGAGCGGGATATCGGCCTGCTTGCGGATCAGGAACGGGCGCAGGACGTTATCGATGATGATCGTGATGATGGTGACGACCAGCAGAAGCGCTGCCGGGGCAAGACCACGATCAAAATAGACCCAGATCACGGCAGGGATCAGGGTGACGCCCGGGCCGGCCTGAAGCAGGCAGACCATGAAGGTCACGGCGGTCAGGATACTGACCCAGGGCGCACCTGCGAGTTTCAGCCCGATGCCGGCCACAGCGGATTCAACGACTGCGGTGACGGTCACGCCAAAGGCGACCCCCCGGATCGTATAGGCGGCAAGCTGGAGCATTTCCTTGCCGCGATTGCCCGCCAGAATGGTGACGAGCGTGTCCGCAACCGCAATCGCTGATTCCGCGCGCATGAGGAGCACGCCGAGAATGACCAGCGTGAGGATGAACTGCAGGGCCAGAATGCTAAAACTGCCCGCATAGGCCAGAAATGTGTGGATGAGGGTTTCCGGGGCGGGAATGACCTGCCGGACCATTTCGGGGAACTGCATGCGCTGCATGCGGTCCCAGAATGGCGCGATATGCGGACCGACCAGAGGAAGCCGGCCCATCCATGGCGGCTCATCCGGGATGTGGAGCGTGGAAGACGAGGAGACCAGCGCGATGATATCGCCGAAATGGCTCGAAACCGTCGTGATGGCGAGCCAGAGCGGCAGGATGAACACCAGCATCGCAATCAGGATGGTGAGGGAAACGGCCACCCGGCGGCTGTTTCCGACGAAGGTCTGAAGCCGTCGCAGCATGGGCCAGGTTGTTACCGCGATCGTAACGGCCCAGATCGTGGCGGGAAGGAACGGCTTGAGGATCCAGATGGCGCTGATGACAATGCCGCTCGCCAGCAGGGCAACCAGAACGGACCGGGTATTGTCCTGAGAGCCGTTCTGGAAAAGGTCTGGCATTGAAGGCTTGGCTTTCCGTGGAAATAAAATCAGCAGTGCTGCGCTGGGAAAGATAGGCCGATCTGCCCGCAGGAGAAAGTAGGGGTATCTGAAATCTGCGAATGCTTAGCCTGGTGAGGCGGCTGACGGATCGGGCTTCCAGAGGCGGTATCCGTTGACGGCGAGCAGGACGAAGCCGGCATACAGGACTGCCGTCGGGTAAAGGCCGCGGCTGATGAACAGGGCGACATAGGCGCTGTCCACCACGATCCACAGGGACCAGGTTTCGCGATAGCGCATGGTATCCCAGCATTGGGCGAGGATGCTGTAGGCCGTGAGGGTAGCATCCGTGACGGGCATAGGATCGTTGGTGAAGCGCGCGAGGACGAAGGCCCAGACTGCGCTTCCTGCCGCGCCGCAGAGTAGTCCGTTCAGAAGAGTACGGCGTGTCGGGCGGCGGACGCGGATCCGGCCATCCGGTTTTTCCATCCGGCGCCAGTGCCGCCATCCGTAAATGACGTAGAGGCTGAAGGCGATCTGAAGTCCTGCATCGGCATAGAGCCGCGCTTTGAGGAACACCCAGCAGTAAAGCCCCGCTGCTGCCAGCGAGACGGGCCAGCAGATCATGCTGCGTCGTGACGTCAGCCAGACGGCGAGTGCGCTGAGGATGGCGCCCAGAATTTCGATCAGGGACATGAGGGGGCCTGAAGAGTCCGGGTCAGCCAGCGCAGGAACTGCTGCCCGGAGGGCGAGGCGAACCAGTGCGCGTGGCCCAGAAGATAGTCCGTATAGGCTGCTTTCACGCCCGCCCGGTCGTGGACCAGCGTCTCGTAATAGGCGACCTCGGACAGGGCATATTCGACGTGCACAAGCGGAAGGAAGAGGGGTACCAGACGGCGTTCTTCGCGGGAGAGCGCATATTGCGCCAGATAGCCCGACAGGAACGCTTCGAGCCGTTCATGAATGACAGGGCAGTCGTTCTGGGGTTCGAGCCATGCGATGGCGGTGCGTTCGATGGCGACCGCAAGATCATAGGCGGCGCAGGTCCGGTCCGACATGCCGAAATCGAGAATACCACAGACCTGTGCATCGGTGCCCGTCCCGCTCCAGAACAGGTTGGAGGGATGCCAGTCGCCATGGCCCCAGCGGGGCTGGATCGTGCCGAGATGGGGTTTCAGTCTTTCATGAAACGGCAGCAGGGCGGCGGGGATATCCTCACGCCAGGGATGACGGGTCAGGGCCTCTGTCAGCCCGGCCTGTTGCGGGATCCAGCGTTCCAGCCCGGTCATCAGGTTGGGGGATGTGATGACCTCGAACGTGGAGAGCAGGGGGCGTCGGGAAGGGCGGGCAGGGGCATCGAAATTTCTGGCCGCGTCGTGAAGCCGCCCCAGATGCAGGCCGCCCGAAAAGGCCTGTCTGACGTTATGGAAGGGCTCCCACGACTGCACGGTTTCGTACAGATCGTGGCCCGGCATAATGGAAAAGACCTCATAGGCTGACCCATTGAGATCAAGGGCCGCCTGGCCGGTTTTCGTACGCCATGTCTGGCCGACCGGAACGCCCTGTTCGGCCAGATGCGTGATGAAGCGGTGCTCTTCCCCAAGAGCTGTGGCATCGCGGAGGCAATGGTCATGACGTTTGACGAAAACCCGACTCCCATCTTCCAGCGAGACGACGCCCGTTGAGGAAAACGGTCGCCGTCCGTGCCAGACGACCTGTCGGGCTGGGGCGGGGAGCGGGAAATGGGACAGGACCTCGCAGGCTTCGGCATCGGACAGTGCTGGCCAGTCCCGTTTGTTTTCGGGACCGTTGATGCCGAACTGTCCGGAGGCCTCTGCCATGCTCAGAATCCCGTGGAGGCGGTGAACAGGGCCGCGAACCCGCCACCGATATAATAGCTCGGGGCACTGCCGGCGATGGTGGTGCCATAGACGCCGGTCGTGTCCTTCGCGTTCAGGGTGGGGCTCGCCACGCCGGAAAGATAGTGCTCGTTCGTGATGTTGATGAAGTTCATCCGCAGGGTCGGCTGATGCAGATGGACGTGATCCGAAAAGCGGTAGCCGATGGCGAGATCACCCGTCGTATGATCCGAGACGCGCTCGTCATTCATAAACGTAGCGTACTGGTGGCCGGTGTAATGCACGGTGGCGACGCCGAAGATGTGTCCGTCATCGTAGCTCAACCCGGCCGCGGCCTGAAGGGTGGGGCTGCGGACAGCGATTTTGCCACGGGTCCGCAGAAGGTCCCCGCCGGACATCAGGTCATTGTCGATGGTGGCGTGCAGGTATTCACCTGACACATACGGGCTGAAATGATGCCAGGGGCGCAGGCCGATTTCCACATCCACGCCACGTGACGTCTGGCCGCCGGCATTCATGGTCGTGCTGACGATGGAGCCGTTCTGCACGGCCTGCGTGGAGATCTGGCGGTTGGTGAAGTTGTAGTTGAACAGCGTCAGGCTGCCGATGATCCAGCGCCCCGTCCGGCGATATCCCAGTTCTTCGGAAATGGAATATTCGTTGCGGACATCCGTGGAACCGGTTCCGTACATTTCGCCCGAAGAGGGGTCATAGGTGTTGTAAAGCGCGGTCTGATCGGGTGCACGGAAATTGGTCGTGGCGTTGAAAAAGAGCTGGTTCTCGCCATCAATCCGCCAGCGCACGCCCAGACGGGGCAGCGGCTCCATGCTGTTGGACGCGACATGATACTGCGGGCCCGGCAGGCTGTTCGTTCCGTCACGGCTCATCATGACGGCCTTGAAGCCGAGATCAATGGCCAGATGGTCGTGCAGCAGGGACATGTGATCGCCGACGAACAGGGCATTGGTCTGGGAAATGGTGTGGAAACTGCCGCCCAGAAGCCGCTCGCCGTTTGACAGGCGGATCACGTCCTTGCCGTTTTCCGCCCAGATGTCCGGGGCATATCCATTGGTCTGGACGGCTGTGAACGGCTGCTGCTCGTTGTCATCGCCGTAATCGTACCAGTACCCCAGGACGAAATCGTTCCAGCCGGTCTTGTAATGCAGGGCGCTGGTAAAGCCGGAGCGGTAGCTGCGCTGGGTATAATCCGCGCGGACCACGCCGACGCCGTCCTGCGCGCCGGGCAGGTTCAGCGTGTCGGACAGGGCCTGCGTGCCCTGATAGAGACCGGACGTGGACATCGTGCTTCCACCCGGCCAGTTGCCATAGGCGAACTGGGCGTAAGGCGTGACGTCCAGGGACAGGCGGTCTGTCAGCGTCAGATGAACGGGCGCTCCGCCATAAAGCGTGCGCTCGCCGTCCCGCCACAGTCGCCAGTAATTCGCGCCGTTTTCGGGATTGCTGCTGTCATAGTGGGCCAGAAGGTTGTTCTGGCCTTTGATGCCGTCCGATTTCCAGCTTTCCATCGTCGGTTCGGGATACCAGCTTGTGATGGTCGCGTTGAAGGACCCCAGGAGACTGGCGCGGTTACCCTGCCCCCATTCCTTGAGGAACTTGAAATCGACGTGCTGTTTCTCGTCGCGTCCGGGGCCGCGCCAGTTGTCGGTTGCGCCATGGGAATAGGATACGAAGCCACGGATGCCGGTATGGGCGATGTCGCCGGTATCGAGACGGATGAATTCGCGGTTGGTGTTGTAGGAGCCATAAGACACGCTGGCATCGCCACCGGCCTTTTTGGCGGGGTCGCGGAATGTCAGGTTCATCAGGCCGCCGGCCGCGTTCAGGACCGGGCTATCGAGATCGGCCGATCCCTGAGCCAGGGCGATTTCCTGATAGTTTTCACTGTCCGCGAACTGGCTCGGCGTGCCGGAATAATAGGCCACGTCATTCAGCGGCATGCCTTCGAGCACATAGCCGATGGCGCTGTTATCGAGACCGCGGACGGTGATGTTCGTATTCGGGGAAAAGCCCATCGGATCGGACGAGGCGACATTGGCGCCGGGCAGCATGGAGGCAAGCTGGAAAGCCGTTGCCATCGGGGCCTGTTTGGAAATGAAATCCTGACTGACCGTACTGACGGATTTCACGCCGTCCTGCAGATGGATCAGTCCGCCCCCCGGCTGGTTGCCGGGAGCGCTGTCCGGAATCCGGTGCACGATGATGTGCTCGGCCCTGAGGGGCTTAACTGCATGCGTTTGGACGGCCTGCGTCTGGGATGCTGTCTGCTGGACCGGTGGCTTGGTCGTAGCCGGCGTATCGGCGGCACGCGCGACCGAAAAACAGACCGTTGTGCCGAGCAGGACGGGCAGAAGACTGCGATATCGCGGACGCAAGACGGGAGACGCAGGTGTTTCCCGGGTCGTGGGGCAGTATGGTCTGACAGACGCTGGGGCCGGAAGGGCCGGAGGTTGTCTGTGTGCCATGATGAGAGACTCCTCGCCTGCAAGCAATGAGATCTCAGCTCTGACAGGAAAGGTTCAAGCTGCTGGCTGCGTTGTGCATGGGCATACGTCGGGCAGACAGCGACCACCATCCCTCCGCCAGTATGAACTGGATCAGGTTCAATGGGTCACTGCGCCGCATGACTTTTAAGGGTCACACCAGCAGAATCTCAGCCCCATGTCGGAGCCCCCCACGGTGAAGCGTCACAAATCCTCTCTGGAAGAGAAATTGTCAACATGACGGAGCCGCCCGAAGCTGTGTGTCGCATATGGCCAGGGGTATGTTGCGAACAGCTTTGAGGAGAATGTTCATTTTTTATTAATAACGATGGTATAAATTTACAAACACTCATGCCCCTCCCTGAACATAGCGTGAGACCAGAGGTCAAAAAGGCTCTCATGCTGAACTGGATTGAAAAAACCGCCTATGTCCGCCAGAAAATCAAGGTGCTCTTTGCCGTTCTGATTCTGGTTTCTGTGCTTCAGTTCATGGTTGAACAGGTTTTTCAGCATCTGTTCGTGCATTACCGGCATGAACAGACCCTGTCGCAATGTGCGGGACTGCTGTTCCAGATTGCCCTGACGCTCCTGATCGCCAGATTTGCCATCCGTATCGTCGCGGTTCCCTTCGAGCAGATTACGGCGGCCACGGAAAAAGTGGCCGGGGGCGCGCTCAACATCACCATTCCGTGCCTTCATCATCAGGACTGCGCCGGGCGTCTGGCCCGGTCCCTTCAGTCCTTTCGGGAAAACAGCCAGAACCAGCTGAAGCTTCAGGAAGTTTCGGCCACCGAGGCGCGGGAGGCCGCGCGTATCCAGAAGGAGCTCTCCGGAAAGAGCGAAAGCATCCGTCGGCTGCAGAGCGAAACGATCGGGACGATCTGCGCCGGGATGGAAATCGTGAAGAAGGGGGACCTGACCTTCACGTTCCAGGAGCATTTTCAGGACCGGTTTGAAGAGTTCAGGCGGAATTTCAATACACTCATTCACATTTACCGCATGGCGATTGCCAGGATTTCCGATGCAACGTCCATGATTGCCAACGGGACGTCGGAAATCGCTTCGGCTTCCGCGGAACTGAGCGAGCGGACAGAACGGCAGGCCGTCAATCTTGCCCAGTCCGCTGCGTCCCTCAACAGCATCACGCAGACAGTCGGCAAAACCGCCCGCTCCGCGGTGCAGGCGCGTGAGACGTCTCTGGAAACACGGGCCCAGACGGTTGTGATTTCGGGGGTCATGCATTCGGCCAATACGGTCATGGGAGAGATCCGGGCTTCCTCGCGGCAGGTCGAGAGCATTCTGGGCCTGATCGAGGAGATCGCGTTTCAGACCAATCTCCTGTCGCTGAACGCGGGGATCGAGGCCGCGCGGGCGGGTGAGGCGGGCCCGGGATTTGACGTGGTCGCAAAGGAGATCAGGGCTCTGGCCCAGCGTTCAGCCAAGTCCGCCCAGGATATCCGCAACATCATCATCTCCTCGGGGCGTCAGGTGGAAGAAGGCGTTCATTTCGTCGGCGAGGCGGATCGGTCGATGAAGGTCATCAGCCAGCATGTGGACGGGATCACGTCGCTGCTTGAAGAGATTTCCCGGTCCACGACGGGTGAGGCTGAAAGTCTTGAGACGATCAACAAGGCCATCAATGAAATGGACCAGATGACCCAGCGGAATGCCGCCATGGTGGAAGAGGTCAACGTGGCGTGCCGGAACCTGAGCAACGAGGCGAAGGATCTTTTCGCCGAACTGTCCAGATTCCGTTTTGCTCCCGCGCAGCCGTCCGATGACTGGATGCATCCTGCAAACCGGAGTCTTGCTGCGGCAGAAGGCTGACGAAGACGGTCCTGTCCCGGCCGGGACGGTGGAACATTATCGCGACATGCCTCGACATCGGGCCTGATATTCCCGACACTGGCGGCATGCCGGCTCGTTCCTTGTGCTCTCCTGTCCTGAATGACGGATCCTGCCCATGATGGGGCACGCTTTCCGTTCTCTGGGGAGACGTAATTACCGCATCTGGGCCATGGGGGCCCTGGTCTCGAATATCGGGACCTGGATGCAGATGACGACGCAGGACTGGCTGGTTCTGACGGAACTGACCCGGCATGATGCGACCGCTGTCGGCATCGTCATGGCGCTTCAGCTGGCGCCACCGCTCCTGCTGATTTTCTGGACCGGGAAAATCGCCGACAGGGTGGAGAAGCATCGCTTTCTGCTGCTGACGCAGGCTGCACTTGGAACTCTGGCCATTGCGCTGGGAGTTCTGGTGGTGACGGGCCTGATCCGGTTGTGGGAAGTGGACCTGTTTGCGTTTCTGAGCGGCTGTGTGGCGGCGTTCGACAGCCCGGTGAGGCAGATTTTCGCGGGTGAACTGGTGGGCGAAGCGGATCTGGCCAACGCCGTTGCGCTCAATTCCGTCTCTTATAACGCGGGGCGCATGATCGGGCCGGCCGTGGCGGGGTTCTGTATCGCGGAACTCGGTTCGGGCTGGTCGTTCATTCTGAACGGGCTTTCGTTTTATGGCGTGCTGATGTCGCTCCTCTCCCTGCGGACACAGGAACTGCATCGTCTCGCACCCGTCAAACCGGAAAATGCGCATCAGGAAAAACAGGATCTGCTGACAGGCGTGCGCTACGTCTGGAAGCGCGATGACCTGCGGACCATCCTGTTCATGCTGTTTCTGCTCGGGGCGTTCGGGCTCAATTTCCCGATCTATATCTCAACCATGGCCGTCAGCGTCTTTCATGTTGGGGCGCATGGCTATGGGGTCCTGAATTCGGCCATGGCGGTCGGGACGATCACGGGGGCCCTCTTCGCGGCCAGCCGTAAGACCATGCAGTTTTCAGCTCTGCCGCAGGGGGCCGTCGTCTTCAGTCTGGCCTGTCTGCTGGGTGCGCTTTCGCCGGGATACTGGGCTTTTGCCGTCACGCTGGTCATGGCCGGCATGGCGTCGCTGACCTTCACGGCGGTAAGCAACAGCTACATGCAACTGGCGACGGATCCCGGCATGCGCGGGCGTGTGGTGTCGATCCGCTTTGCCGTCTTCGCCGGATCGTCTCCGCTGGGGGCACCGCTGGTGGGCATGGTTGCGAACTGTCTGGGTCCCCGCTGGGCTCTGGGGGTGGGATCGCTCTCCGGCATTCTGGCGGCCGGGGTGGCGCTGCTTTACCTGCACCGGTTGCAGGCTGGAAAAGAGACATGCTCCTGACGTCTCGGGGCATGATCGTCAGAAGGCTGCGTCGGGGACTGGTTGGCGTCGTGGTGCTGGCCGGTCTGTTGCTGCTCTGGATGGGGTGGGTCGCGTTCCGGGGTGTCTCGGCTGTGCCGGTCCGCTCGGAAATGGCGGTTATCCTTGGAACAGCCGTTACGCAGAAGGGGGAGCCGCGACCGGCGCTGCGGGAGCGGCTGGAAGAAGGGCTGCGGCTGTGGCGTGCCGGGTTTGTGCGGACGATCATGGTGAGTGGTGCGATCGAAAGCGGCAACCGTCAGGACGAAGCCCGGATCATGGCGGACTGGCTGATGGCCCGGGATGTTCCGGCTTCGGCAATCATTGTGGATTCGCACGGAAACAACACCTGGCTGACGGCCCTGCATGTCGCCCGGCTGCATCCCCAGGGCGCTGTCGTGGTCACGCAGTGGTTTCATGTCCTGCGGTCGGAATGGGCACTTCGCCGGGCTGGGGTGAAACCGGTCTCGGGGGGGGCGCCGTGCCGCTTCCGGATGGTGGAACTCTGGTACCTGTTCCGGGATTCCGTGGCGCTTCCGGTCTATGTGCTGACGAAAGCGCCCTAGGGCTGGCGGATCAGTAGGGGACGCCGATCTGCTCGATGGCCGTGGCAAGGGACGGGGCGAGCGGCATCATCGGGGCGAGCGTGGCCTGATAGGCGTGGTACAGGTCTCCCTTGCCTTTGTAGATCGTCTCGGTGGGTTCGCCCTCGGGGCTGACTTCGTTGAACCAGCTTCCAAAATCGCGGTCGATCAGGGTCGTGTCAATATAGTCCCAGATCATGCGGTACCAGTGCTCGTAATGGGGATTGCCGGTTCGCTTGTAGAGGTTGATGGCGGCCGTCAGGGCTTCGGCCTGCGCCCAGTGGATGCGGCTGCGGTTGTGCGGGCCGTGCTCCCAGTTGATGGTGTAGAGCATGCCCGGCCGGCCATCGGCGTTCCATCCGGTATTCATCCCGGTTTCGAACAGGGCCTGTGCGTCGTGCAGCATCCATTCCGGCGTTGCGAGGCCGTGACGCAGAAGAGCGGCTTCGAGCTTCAGGGTCAGATGGGCCCACTCCACGAAATGCCCGGGCGTCATGCCGTAGGGGCGCAGATCATCGTTGGGTTTGTCGCTGTGATAGTCCCGCATGAGCGTCCAGTTGCGGTTGAAATGCTCAGGCATCGCGAATCCTTCTGCCGCGGCCAGTTCATGCACGAAGCGCGTGACGATACGCCGGGCGCGATGGAGCCATTTCATGTCTCCCGTGACGTCCGCCAGCGCCATGAAGGCCTCGGTGGAATGCATGTTGCTGTTGGCGCCGCGATAGTCTTCCTCGTCTGACCAGTCCGGGGCGAAGCTCTCGCGCATGACGCCTTCCTCCTCGCTCCAGAAATAGGTTTCGATCTGATCGATCGCATCCCGGAGCAGGTCGCCCGCGCCCTCCGCCCCGATCAGGACGGCCGAGGATGCCGCGAGGGCCACGAAAGCGTGCAGGTAAGCCTGCTTGCGGTCATTGTCCTTGTCCGCGAAATGCTGCCAGCCGCCATGGGCATCATCACGGAAATTCGTGCGCAGGGCATGGATTCCATGGGCGACGAGGGGCGCGCTTCCGGGAAGGCCCTGAAGTTCGGCCACGGCATAGGCGTGAACGCAGCGCGCGGTCAGCGTGGCTTCGGGTTTCGCGTTTTCGGGGAGCGTGCCTTCCAGATCCAGCCCGGTAAAACCGCCGTCTATGCAGCCGCCCTTGCTGAAATCCAGAAGGCGGCGACCCTGCATTTCCAGCCATGCCCGGTGAGAGGGGCGGCGGATCCAGCTGTCGCGGCTGAGGAGGGTGGGTGAAAGGCGGTCGGTCATGAGGCACTCCGGACTGGTCGACAGATGTGGCTATCAGGACGTTTCAGGGACGCCGGGGTTCCGGAAGGGCGTGTGGACAGACATGAACCTCACGAAGATGCGCACGGATGCGGATGTGGCTTGCGTCGCGCGATGGGTTTGCCGATACAGGAGAGTATGACTGACCGGCCCTCGATCATCGTCGCTCCCAGCCTTCTGGCTGCTGACTTTTCCCGCCTCGGGGAAGAGATCGCCTCCATTGCGCGTGCGCCCTGGCTTCATCTTGATGTGATGGACGGGCATTTCGTGCCGAATATCTCGTTTGGCCCTCCGGTCATTGCGGCCCTGCGCAAGCATACGGATGCGAAATTCGACGTCCATCTGATGATCGATCCGGTGGACCCGTATCTGGAGGCCACTGCGAAAGCGGGCGCGGATCACATCACGGTGCATGTCGAGAACGCGCCCCATCTGCACCGTTCGCTTCAGACCATCCGCGCCCTGGGCTGTCGTCCCGGCGTTGCCATCTGTCCGGCGACGCCTGCCGTGGCGCTGTCGGAAGTCATGGATCTGGTGGACATCATCCTTGTGATGACGGTCAATCCGGGCTTCGGCGGCCAGAGCTTCCTCGACAGCCAGCTTTCCAAGATCAGGACGCTCGCGGAAATGATCCGGGAGAGCGGTCGGGACATCACCCTCGCCGTGGATGGGGGCATCGATCCCAGCACGGCACCGCGCGTGGTTGAGGCCGGTGCCACCATGCTCGTTGCCGGATCAGCCATTTTCGGAAAAGAGGACCGGGACGCCGCCATCAGGGCGCTTGAAGGACCGTTCGTGGAACAGATTACCGGATGACAGGCAGTCGCTGGCTTCGAGGTCTTCGTCTATCCCTTGCCCGTCTGCCCTTCGGGGGGCCTGCTTCCGAAGGCCCAGTGCATGCGTTCCGTGATCCCTGGAAAGGCGATCCGGATCAGGGTGCGCGCCTGATTGGTGGCCATTTCCGTTTCGACCGACAGGATTATCCGCTGCCGAACGGAAACTGGGAGCGTGGTCCTTGGCCGGAGCCGGTGCGCGAATGGCTTCACGGCTTCAGCTGGTTGCGGGATCTGCGGACCCTCGGGAGCGACAGGGCCCGTCTGACCGCGCGGGGACTAGTCAGTGACTGGCTGGCGCATCCGCCGACCGATCCGCTGGTTCGCGATGCGTGCGTCACGGGATCCCGCCTGGCGTCGTGGCTGTCCAATCATGAATTCTGCCTGGCCTCTGCCGATCCACGGCTTCAGCAGCGTCTGATGGAACGGATGCTGGTGGAGGGCCGGACCATCGCGGCCCTTCTGCCTCTGCCCCCGCAGGGTGCGCGTGGCCTGATGGCATTCCGGGGACTGCTGGCGGCAGCCATGGCGATGCCTGAGCAGACGGGGTTCATGTCCCGATTCCTGCGGTATCTGCCCGGGGAACTGGAGCGGCTGGTTCTGGCGGATGGCACAGTGGTGGAGCGCAGCCCGGAGGCGCAGTTCCTCGTTGCGCGGGAACTGGCGGAAATGTCCGTCATGTTCCGCACCGCCCATGCCAGTGTTCCGCCCTTTATCGACCGGGCGCTGGATAAGGTCTGTCCCGTTCTGCGGGCGATGCGGCACGGGGATGGCGGTCTTGCGGTCTTCAACGGGGCGAACGAGCGGCACAGTGCGGCTGTGGAAGACGTTCTGGCGCAGGGATCACGACAGAAGCTGATTGCACCTGCCATGCCGCAGGGAAAGTTCACGCGGCTGGTGCTCGGAAAATCGTTGCTTCTCGTGGATAGCGGTCCCCCCGCGCCAGCCGGTTTTGACAGCATGGCGCATGCCGGAACGCTGTCCTTCGAGTTCTCGCACCAGCGTCATCGTCTGTTCGTGAATTGTGGAAGTGCCGTGGTCGCGGCCTGGCGTGATGCCATGCGATGCAGTGCCGCTCATACGGTACTTGTAGCGGATGGTCTATCGTCCGCGGACTTCGGACCGGATGGGGGCATGACGCGCCGACCGGTTACCGTGTCCTGCGATCATCAGACGGACGGTTCCGCGCACTGGCTGGATCTGTCGCACGATGGCTACCACGCGCCGCTGGGCGCAAAATGGACCCGCCGCCTGTATTTCGGCTCCGATGGTGAGGATCTGCGCGGGCAGGAAATCATTGATGGGGAACGCAATATCGACTTTGCCATCCGCTTTCATATCCATCCGGATGTGAAGGTAACACAGGATGATGAGGACATCATTCTGCAGGTTGGCGGAACGATCTGGCGTTTCAGGCAGCGTGACGGCGTCGTGCGGCTGGAAAACGACGTTTATCTGGGGCGCGGAAAGCGCGAAGTCTGCCAGCAGATCATCATTACGCCGCGGGCCCTTCCTGACGTGGCTCCGCCGGAAGGAGAGGCCCCGCCGGCTGATGAAAAAACTGACGCCGAGAAGGCGGTTAAACGGACCCATCAGAGCGTGACCTGGCTGCTCGAACGCATCCCGGAATAGGCTGTTTCGTGTCCGGGATGCGATTGTGAAGATACTTGAAATCACCAACGTGGATTTTGCGCTCAGGCAGTTTCTGCTGCCGCTGATGAGGGAACTGCGTGATGCCGGGCATGACGTTCAGGGGGCCTGTGCCGAAGGCTCCCATCTGGAGCCTGTCCGGGCCGAGGGCTTTACGGTGCATGGCGTTCCGATGGCGCGCTCTTTCTCACCAGTGGCGCAGTATAAGGCATTTGTTGCTCTGGTGCGGCTGATCCGGCGGGAAAAGCCCGATCTGGTCCATGGGCACATGCCGATCAGCGGTATTCTGGCGCGATTTGCCGCGCGGCTCTGCGGGGTGCGTGTCGTGGCGTATACCTGCCACGGCTTCCTGTTCAATCAGCCGGGATCATGGCGGCGGCGGATGCTTTCCCTGATCCTGGAATGGGCGGCAGGGCGCATAACGGATCTGTATATGACGGTCTCCCGTGAAGAGGCGCGGGACGCACGCCGGCTGCATCTGAACCGTAACCCCATTGCCATCGGCAACGGTCGTGATCCCCGGCGCTACCATCCCGATCCGGAGACGCGTGCACGCTTGCGCAGGGAGCTCGGAGTGCCGGAAGACCGGCCGGTGGTCATCGTGGTGTCGCGCCTGGTACGGCACAAGGGTCATCCCGAACTGCTGCGTGCGATGGAAGACGTGCCGGAGGCGGAGCTCTGGGTGGTCGGAGAGCGTCTGCCTTCGGATCATGGCGCGGATCTGACGGCAGCCTTCGCGTGCGCGCGCGACCGTCTCGGTCCGCGTCTGCGGATGCTTGGATATCGGGAAGACGTGCCGGAGTTGCTGAAAGCAGCAGATGTGTTTGCGCTGCCCAGCCATTTCGAAGGGCTGCCCATGTCGGTCATCGAAGCGATGCTGACGGGATTGCCGGTCGTGGCGACGGATGTCCGGGGGCCGAGAGAGCAGGTGCTGGACGGCAAAACGGGATTTCTGGTTCCGCCGGGCCTGTCCAGGCCTCTCGCAAAGGCCCTGCGCACCCTGACGCAGGATACTGCGTTAAGGCAGAAGATGGGTGCGGCCGGACGGCAGGTTGCGCTTGAGGCGTATGACGAACGACATATCCTGAAGCATGTCGTGGCGCTTATGGAAAAAGCCTGTTCCTGAAACCCTGTCAGCCCTGGAAAAGCTTGAGGATCATTGAGGACTGGCCATCCATGATCGAAAGGGACTGCACGGCGAGCTGCTGTTTGGTCTGGGCGGAAAGAAGCAGAACGCTCTGTTTTGCCAGATCGGCATCGGTCAGTGCGGATATTCCGGTGGTGATGGCATCCTGCTGGGCGGCGGTGTTCTTCGTCAGCTGCGAAATGAGGTCGGTGCTGTTGCCAAGGTTGGCGTTGATGGACGTCATTTTCGAAATGGCCGCTGTTACGGCGCCGATCGCGACCTGATAACCGCTGACCTGCTGGCCTGTGATCGTACTTCCAGAAAAATTCCTGCTGTCTGCGGCCAGCAGAAAGCTGTTGGCTGGTACGGACTGGTAGACGGAAAGATAGGTATCCAGCGTACTGTCATAAGGGTGCTGGATGTTGCTGAAGACAGAAGGCGCTGCTGGCGTTGCCCAGACAGGCGTTCCGTCATCGGCGGTAACCGTGCCGGAAGGAAGGGAGCCCGCGATATTCGAACCGCTTGCAACGATGGAAAGCGTGCCGCTGTCGATGCTGCTGGAGGCCGTACTGATGCCCAGGGAGGTCAGCGTGTCGACGATCGGGGTGAACAGACTGTCCTGATACGTGGAAGGGGACGTCATGTCGGGTGTGACGTTCACGGCCACGATATTCTGCGTCTCTCCCTGCGGAAAGTTGGAAGACGACGAGACGGCATAGGTCAGATTGCCGGTTGTTCCGTCCTTTTCAAGGCTGACATACATGGGAACGCCTGTGGTGGTCGTGGAGATTGCGAAGACCGTACTCCCACCACTTGGGGAAATGATTTTTGAAGGTGCAGGAATGCCGGTGGCGGCATCCACGGTCATTGCCGGCGTGCTGTCGATCAGGGTCTGGAGACTGCCGGCTATTGTCTGCGAACTGGAGAGCTTTCTGTCGCTGGTCGTCTGGTTCAGGACGAGCTGGTAGCCATCCTTTCCGGCAGCGGTTCCATTCGTATTGAAATCCATCCGGGTGGCAATGGGATCGGCGAGACTGGCCTGGGCAGAGCTCAGGCTGACCTGCTGCCCGTAGGTGGAAACGAAGCTTTCCGTTGAAGGTGTGGTCTTGATGTTCCCGCTGCTGTCGTAAGCCAGGGTGCCATCGTCATTTCTCTGGGCGACGGAGACGGTTTTGGTATCACTCGACACGGCAACGATGTGGCCGGATAGAGGCGTCGTGTTGATGGCGTTGGTCAGAGCGGAGACACTGGGGCTGGAGGACAGGGACGGCGCGTAGATGTTCCCGCCGCTGATGGTCAGTGCGCCATCGGTGCTGCTGCGGTCGACATGGAAACCCTGGCCGGAAATGGCTGTCATGAATGTGTTGGAAATGGCCTCGTCATCCATTTTCCCCGACCCGGCGGATGTTATGGTGACGGGGGTGATCACGCTCTGTGCGGTGGGATTGCCCAACGCATCGAATGCAGACACTCACGGTATAGACCGGATTGCCGTTGCTGCCCTGCGAGACCTGAATGGCTTCGCCGGAATTCAGCGTATAGAATTTCACACCGTTCGGATCAGTGTACTGGGACGTGATAACGGTGTTGGTGCCGGATGTCAGGTCGCCGGTGCTCGGATCCCACTGAAGATCCGCTCCCCCTCCTATGGCGGTATTGATCGTGGCCAGCGTGGATGTTCCCGGATTATTGGCTCCGGTATCGCTTTCCTCGGCGACGAACTGGTACTGGACTGCCGGATCCTGGGCCGTTCCGGTGCCGGTGGCCTGGGCGATATTGTGCAGGGTCAGGGTGGTGGTTTTGGGGCCGGCAATGACCAGGGATTCCGGGTCGAACGGAATGGTGACACCGGCCTGATCGACGTTGAGGCCTGAAAGGCCGAGCCCTGCGGAGGTGGCATTGTTGCCGGCAATCTTGAGCGTCCCGCCATATACGTCCAGCGACGTAGACGCGGTATTGTAATTGACGCCGCTGACGAGGGCGCCCGCCAGAAGATTGACGCCGTTGAATGTGGCGGATGAGGCCATGGAGTCGATCTGGGTCAGTGTCTGGGAAATCTGGGTATTGATGGTGCTGGTGTCGATGCCGGTATTCTGTCCTTCGCTGATATTGGCGGCGAGGGAGGTCAGGGCATTGTTGATGAGCGTGCCCTGGGCACTGGCCGTCTGGACGACCTGTCCGAGAACATTCAGGCCCTGTGAAATGCCGGTCAGGGCAGAGGACTGGGCCTGCATGGTGTTGGCAATGGAATAGATCGCCGGATTGTCCGAGGCGGTGGAGACGCTCTTTCCGGTTGAGACTGCTGTTTCGGCCTTGTTCAGCGCAGTGGTGGCCTGGGACAGGGCCTGGAGCCCGGAGAGAACGGCGGCATTATTCACACTCAGCACGGATCTGTACTTCTCAGAAAACGCAGGATGTTACGAGGATGTCAGCCTCGATATAATTTTCCGTTAATGGCAGGAGTGTCTGTCTTTCAGGGGCGAAAAATTTTTCCGGACATTCTGTATCGAAGGGGTTGGGTATTGGGGATGGAATTGCAGGAGCGGAGCATTTTAATGGAGGCATGAATTAATACTTAAGGATGTGAAATACATTTATTCATTGTAATTTGCAAAGCATCCATAATTCACTATTCTGTTTTGGTGTTATTATCAGGACTAAAATACTCTGGTTATGATGACTTCGATTCTCCCGTAAACTTGTCTTTTGTTTCTGCGCTATTTTCATGAGACTGTCGTCGCACGAGATGATTGAAGACAAAGGTATTCCCCATGAAGGTCGGTCTGTTCGTTCCATGTTATGTGGACATGTTTCACCCCGAGACAGGAATTGCGACTCTGGAACTGCTGGAGCGCTTTGGGCTGTCTGTTGAATATCCCGTTGACCAGACATGCTGTGGCCAGCCCATGACCAATACGGGCTGCGAGCGTGAAGCGGCCAAGACGGAAGAACTGTTCGTCCGTAATTTTGAAAAATACGATTATATTGTCACGCCGTCCGGAAGCTGCACCAATCAGGTCCGAAACAACATGACGGCCATCGAGCAGAGCGACGCCGTCAAACACGTTCGCAGCCGGACCTACGAACTGGTCGAGTTCCTGCATGATGTCCTGAAAGTCGATGCCTTTCCCTGGGCCGAGTTTCCGCATCGTGTTGCGCTTCACAACAACTGCAACACGCTGCGGAACCTGCGGATCGCCAGCATGACCGAGCGCCGTGAGGAGCCGTTTTCCAAGCCAAAAGCGCTCCTGAAGATGGTCAAGGGGATCGAATTCGCCGATCTGACGCGGCCTGATGAATGCTGCGGCTTTGGCGGGACGTTCTCCGTGTTCGAGGAAGGTGTCTCGGCCAAGATGGGTCAGGACAAGGTCACGGACCAGCTGAAATCCGGGGCGGAATATGTCACGTCCTCCGACAGCTCCTGCATGATGCATCAGGAAGGCTGTGCCCGGCGGATGGGCGCCAATCTCAAATACATCCATATCGCCCAGATCCTGAATGGAGCACGCACATGACCGCCGAATTGCATGAAGAACTGACCGATCCGCATGCCGATCAGCTGGATCACGGCGCGGCATCCTCCCGGCCGCTGAAATCGCGGATTTCGGAACCCCAGCCCCGTGGTGCGAAGATCCACGGGAACCGGCCGGTCGATCAGTCCGAGGCGGCAAACCGCTTCATGGCGGCGACCGAACACGAGGCCATGCATGACGCGCGTCTGTGGGACCTGCGCCAGAAGCGTGACAAGGAAATGCATGGGATCGAGGAATGGGAAGAGCTCAGAAACCTAGCCTCGGGCATCAAGGAGCACACGCTTTCCAAACTCGATTACTATCTTGAGCTGTTCGAGAAAAATGCGACGGCTAACGGGATCAAGGTCCACTGGGCCAAGGACGGGCCCGAGCATAACGCCATCGTTCTGGAGATCCTGCGCAGCAAGGGCGTCGAGCGGCTGATCAAGAGCAAGTCCATGCTGACGGAGGAATGTGGCTTCCGGGAATTCATGGCCGAGAACAATGTCGAGGTCATCGAAACGGATCTTGGCGAGCGTATCCAGCAGCTGGATGATGAAGCCCCCAGCCATGTTGTCGTGCCCGCCGTGCACAAGCTGCGGACCGATGTCGCGAGTGTTTTTGCCAAAACAATCGGTTCCGATCCTGACAATGCGGATGCCCATTACCTGACGGAATGTCAGCGCGAAGCCACGCGCCCGCTGATCCTGTCGGCGCAGGCCGGTATGACGGGCGGCAATTTCGTGGTTGCAGAGACGGGGACCTTCGTTGTCTGCACCAATGAAGGCAATGCCGATCTTTCCGCCAACACGCCGCCGTTGCATATCGCGTCCATCGGGATCGAAAAGCTGATCCCCGGACTGGATGATCTGGCCGTGTTTGTGCGCCTGCTGTCGCGCAGTGCGCTGGGATCGCCAATCACGCAGTATACGTCCCATTTCCGCGGCCCCCGCAAAGGGAGCGAGATGCATGTCGTGCTCGTGGACAACGGCCGTTCCGCCCGGCTTGGCATGGAGAAGTTCTGGCCGGGGCTGAAATGCATCCGCTGTGGCGCGTGTATGAATACCTGCCCGGTTTTCCGGCGCAGTGGTGGCCTGAGCTACGGGGCGACCTATGCCGGGCCGATCGGGCTGATCATCGATCCGACCTTCAACGTCCATAAATACCGCAACCTGCCGTATTCCTCGACGATGAACGGCAGCTGCACCAATGTCTGTCCGGTGAAGATCAACATTCACGAACAGATCGCCGACTGGCGCAAGACGCTGGCGGGCGAGGGGGAAATCTCCCCGGTCAAGAAGGTCATGATGAAGGCGGCCGGCGAGGTTCTGGCATCGCCGGTGGTCTATCGGGCAAGCCTGCCTCTGGGCCGCAGCGCGCTGCGGCATCTTCCGCATTTCATGCTCTACAACAAGCTCAATACCTGGGGCCGCAAGCGCGACATTCCCGAGACGCCCAAACAGACGTTCAATGAATGGTATCGCAAGAACCGGAAGCAGCAGGACGAAGGGAAAAAGTCATGAGCGGTTCACGCGAAGCCATTCTGGACACAATCCGGAAAAACCACGTCCAGGGCGACCGTCCCCGACCGACTGTGCCGCTGTTCGATCAGGCTGCACCAGCCGACCTGAAGGCACTGTTCCAGAAGTCGCTTGAGCGCATGGGCGGCAAAATGCTGACCCCCGATGCGGCCGATCCGATGGCGCCCGTGCATCAGGCTATCGTCAAGCCGGGACCTGTCCTGTCCTGCGTGCCGGAATTTCAGGGCGATATGCAGATCACGCCCCAGACGAAGCCGACGGATATCGCACCGGTCGAATATGCCGTTTTGCGGGCGGCATTTGGCGTGGCGGAGACGGGATCGTTGTGCTTCACGGAAAAACAGCTTCTCGTGAACACGACGGGCTTTCTGCCGCAGCATCTGGTAGTCCTGCTGGACCCGACGCAGATCGTGTATAACCTGCACAATGCTTACCAACGCCCGGAATGGATGCAGGCACATTATGCCGTGTTCCAGAGCGGTCCGTCAGCGACGGCGGATATTGAGGGCGTACTCGTGCATGGTGCACAGGGTGTGCGCTCGCTGAGTGTGCTGTTTCATCCAGCGTCCTGATCCGGAGGGGGCATAAACCCTGCACCCCGAAAGAGGAGCAGAAAATTAGCGGGAATCCATACTTTTTATTGGATTCCCGCTTGGGGCTGTCTGTTGTTAAGCCAGCCATGAATATACGGATAAGTGCAGCGTTCAGATTGGAAGAAATCTGGAAAACGAATTTAAAATTGATGGATTTACTTTGGAAAATATTCAGGAGCGTCAGATACGGGCCGTATTCGACCAGAAAACAATCTGTGTCTATCAGGCCTATAGCGATGAAATAGCGGATGCTGCCCTGTCAAACGGTACGTTTCGACCGCCTACATTCAAAATGGAACGTATGACCTGGATTAAACCATCATTCCTGTGGATGATGTATCGAGCGGGATGGGGCTATAAGGATGCGGGGCAACGCCGAATTCTTGCCGTGGATATTACGCGCACAGGCTTTGAGTGGGCTCTCACGAATAGCTGCAACACCCATCGGGATCATTCCATAAGTCCCGAAGAATGGAACAGGCTTAAACTTAAATCGCCTGTGCGAGTTCAATGGGATCCAGAACGGAATTTGCAGCTTGAACCTTTGCCCTATCGTTCTCTTCAAATTGGATTAAGTAAAGATGCTGTCAGTCTCTATACTGGTGAATGGATACAGAAAATCACAGATGTGACAGACCTTGCTCATGACATTCATGCCTGCGTTTTATCTGGCGATCTGGAAAATGCGCGCAAAAAACTTCCAAAGGAATCAGTTTACGGGTTCTCTGTCTGAGTGGGATGCAGAATCACAATGTGACGTGCCATTTACGCTGTAGGTCGTAAAATCGGTCAAGTAATCGTCCCTGAAGTTTATGAACCTGAGGCAACATAGCGGCGGAGGAACGGGGCGGTGATGCTGTGTTCCGAGGCCGCGACGGCCTCCGGTGTTCCTGAGGCCACGATCCGGCCGCCCTTGCGTCCTGCACCGGGGCCGAGGTCGATGATCCAGTCACTGGCCGCTGCCACGCGCATGTCATGCTCGGCCAGCACGACGGTGTTGCCCTGATCGACCAGAGCCTGAAGCTGGAGCATCAGCCGGTCCACATCGGCCGGATGCAGGCCGGTTGTGGGTTCGTCCAGAACATAGAGCACATGTCCGCTGCGCTGCTTCTGAAGCTCGGTCGCGAGTTTGATGCGCTGCGCTTCGCCGCCTGACAGTTCGGTGGCGGGCTGTCCGAGACGGAGATAGCCCAGTCCCCCGCGGCACAGGGTATCGAAGCCGCGCGCCAGAGCCGGCACATCCGCAAAGACGTCACAGGCATCGTCAATGCTCAGGCCCAGCACGTCCGCAATACTGTGCCCGTTCCACAGGACTTCCAGTACTTCGGGTTTGTAGCGGCTGCCGTGGCAGACGGGGCAGGGTGTCTGCACGGTTGGCAGGAACAGAAGCTCCACATCGACTGTTCCCACGCCCTCACAGCGCGGGCACCGTCCCTTGGCGACATTGAAAGAGAACCAGCCGGCATCGAAATGGCGTTTCTTCGCGTCCGGCGTTTCAGCAAACAGGCGGCGGATCGTGTCGAACAGGCCGGTATAGGTTGCGGGATTGGAGCGCGGGGTCCGCCCGATCGGCTTCTGGTCGATCATGACCATGCGTTTGATCGGGCCGGTTCCACCCGAAACGTTCCCCTTGGGCTCGCGGGGCGGGGTATCATCCGTGCTGTCGTCGTCGGGGTCGATGTCCACTTTCTGGCCCAGAGTGCGGGCCATGATGGAGACGAGGGCCTGCCCGACGAGACTGGACTTTCCGGACCCTGAGACCCCCGTTACCGAGACCAGTACGCCGAGCGGGAGTGTCAGGGCCAGATGGTCCAGATTGTTCCAGCAGATATCGGTCAGTTCCAGCGTACCGGTTGGCTTGCGGACCGGTGTGGTGCGAGGCTGGACTGTACCGAACAGATAGGGGCGGGTGCGGGAGTCTTTCACGTCCCGCAGGCCGTCGGGCAGGCCACTATAGAGGACGCGGCCGCCCCGTTCCCCGGCATCCGGGCCGACATCCACCAGCCATTCCGCACGGCGGATTACGTCCGGATTATGCTCGACGACGATCAGCGAATTGCCCGCGTCGCGCAGTCCGTCCAGTGCCCGCAGAAGGGCCTGCGTGTCGGCAGGATGCAGGCCGGAACTGGGTTCATCCAGCACATAGACCACGCCGAACAGGTTCGAGCGGATCTGGGTGCCGAGCCGCAGGCGCTGGTATTCGCCGGGCGAGAGTGTCTGCACGCCCCGGTCGAGCTGGAGATAGCCCAGCCCCAGATCCAGCAGCACGTCGATGCGCTCGATCATGGCTTCGACCATGCCGCGCGCGGCTACGGCCGTGGCGTCCTTTCCGTTCGCAAGGGTTTTGGCGGATGTGCGGAGCGAGGCGGCGATGTCTTCGAGCGTGCGGTTTGAAAAGTCGGCGATATTCAGCCCGTCGAATGTCACGCGCAGGGCATCGGGGTTCAGGCGTTGTCCATGACACACGGGGCAGGGTGCGGAGACCATGAAGGATGCCGCACGTTTGCGCATCTTCTCGCTCTGCGACTGCGTGAAGGTGTGCAGGACGTAGCGGCGTGCGCCACTGAACGTGCCGTTGTAATCAGCCGGGATGCCGCGTTTGATGGCCTCCACGACCTGAGCGTGGGTGCGTCCCGGATAGACGGGTTCGGTCGGGGTTTCCTCGGTGAAGAGGATCCAGTCCCGCGTCTTTTTCGGCAGGTCTCGCCAGGGGCAGTCCACATCCACGCCCCGGGTGATGAGAATGTCGCGGAAGTTCTGTCCCTGCCATGCTGTGGGCCAGGCTGCGACGGCGCGGTCGCGGATGCTCAGGCTGTCATCGGGGACGAGCGTCTTTTCCGTGACGTCATAGATACGCCCCAGCCCGTGACATTTCGGGCAGGCGCCCATGGGCGTGTTGGGGGAAAAGGACTCCGCCTCCAGCCGTGAGAGGCCGGGGGGATAGGTGCCGGCGCGGGAATAGAGCATCCGCAACAGGTTCGAGAGTGTCGTCAGGCTGCCGACGCTGGATCGGCTGCTGCTTCCGCCGCGCTGCTGCTGGAGGGCGACGGCCGGTGGAAGTCCGTCGATGGAGGCCACGACCGGAACCGGCATCTGGTCGAACAGGCGTCTGGCATAGGGGGAGACGGAGTCCAGATAGCGCCGCTGCGCCTCGGCATAGATTGTCCCGAAGGCCAGCGAGGATTTGCCGGACCCGGATACGCCTGTGACGACGACGAGCTTGTCGCGCGGCAGGTCCACATCCACGTTTTCCAGATTGTGTTCCCGCGCCCCTCTGACGCGGATCATCTCATGGGGCGAGGGCGTCTGGGACATGGGGCACTCCTGATGATGTCCGCAGGAGTGTAGACCCGTCAGACATCATAGTACACAAACCACGCTTCAGAAGCCGCGGCTGAGGCGTGCTTCCTGAAAAGCGGCGTTGATGATCTGCGTTTCGCGCATCGCCAGTTCGCGGATTTTTTCTCCCATCGCGCCGACCTTGTCCGGATGGTACTGCCGGATCAGATCGCGATAGGCGCGCTTGATGTCGTCGGGCGATGCAAATTCGCTGACGCCGAGGACTTCGAACCACGTCCGGTCCGCAGGGGGCTCATCGACCGGGTCTTCCGCTGTTTTCTGATCGGTGTTTCCTGCATCCTTTTTCCCCGGGATCATCTGCATCACGATGCCCAGAATGACCAAGGCTCCAAGCGCAAGGATGATGAACTTCGCGAAAGCAAAGATGAGCCCGAACACAAGTCCCAGATGCGTCAGGACCCAGTAGACAAGAAACGCTGCTCCGATGAGCGCGAGAAGCTGCATGAAAAGTCTTCCGCCAGTAGTTGCAGGCTATCCTATCATGGCCGGGTGGACTTCAGGGAGCGACTTCTTTCTCCGGACTGTCCTTCCTGTCCCTGTTAGAGCCAGCCGTTTGCCCGGGCGATCCGGCCGGCCTCGATGCGGTTGCGGGCATCGAGTTTCTGCACGATTTCCGAGAAGTAGTTACGGACCGTGCCGGAAGAGAGGGACAGTTCCTCGGCGATTTCGCGGTTGGTGCGTCCTGCTTCGGCGAGGCGGAGCATGGCGCGTTCGCGTTCGGAGAGCGGGTCGGGCAGGGCGTCCCACACGGCTTCGGCCAGATCGGGGGCGATGGCCCGGCCGCCTGCTGCGACCTTGCGGATGGCGGCGGCGAGCTGCGTGATGGGGGCGTCCTTGAGCATGTAGCCGCGCACGCCGGCCTGAAGCGCGCGGCGCAGATAGCCGGAGCGGCCGAAGGTCGTCACGATCATCACCCGGCTGGGCAGGCCTTCCTGAAGGATCTTTTCCGCAAGCTCGATGCCGGTGACGTGGGGCATTTCGATATCGGTCAGGACGACATCGGGGCGGTGTTCGCGGATCAGGTCGAGCGCCTCGCGCCCGTCGGTCGCCCGGCCGACGATCCGGATGTCGTCTTCGAGTTGCAGCAGGGCCTCGAAGGCATCGAGGAGCATGGTCTGGTCTTCGGCGAGGATGAGGCGGATCATGGGAGTGTCGTTGCAGTCAGCTTGAAGCCCTGGGGCTGGGGGGAAAGGGTCAGCGTACCGCCCGAGGCGGCAAGCCGGGCACGCATGCCGCGCAGGCCGTTGCCTTCGACGATGCTGCGGGCTGGTTGTGGGGCCTGGAGCGGGCCGTCGTCTTCGAGGGTGAAGGTATGGATATGGCCTTCCGCGTTCTGCTGGAAGGTCAGGGTACAGGTCCGGGCGTCGGAATGGCGGATGACATTTGTGACGGCTTCGCGCAGGGCTAGGGCGAGCACGCTGCTCTGCGGCTGATCGGCGGAGGGGGCGTGACCGTTCAGAACGAGCGTGATGCCTGCCGTATTCAGGGCCTTGCGGGCACGGTCCAGTTCGCGCTGAAGCGACGCACCGTTCATGCCGGCGACGGCCTCGCGGACTTCGCGCAGGGACGTGCGGGCGATCTGGCTGATTTCCGCGACTTCCTGCCGCGCACGGGGGGCATCGGACGTGAACAGACGGTCGGCCAGTTCGGCTTTCACGGAAATGACCGTGAGGGAATGACCCAGAAGATCATGCAGGTCACGCGCGATGCGTTCGCGCTCGGCGGTCGTGGCGAGGGTGCGGATCTCGTTCTGGGCCTCGCGCAGTTCGAAATTGCGGATGCCGAGCTGCCACTGCACCAGCGTGCCCATATAGGTGATGATGCTGAAAAAGGCGCCTGGGATGACTTCCAACGTGGTCTTGTGGCGGAAGTGCCCGGAAATGATCAGGACGACCTGAAGCAGGATGACCATCGTGATGGACTGCCGCTTTCCGGGAAGGCGGGCGCACATTCCGGCGGCGAAAATGCAGTAGACCTCCCAGTCGCCATGCGTCCAGGCGCAGGCATAGCCGATCAGGTCGGTCAGGATGATCTCGCCGTAGCCGTAATACCGGTCTTTGCGGTAGGGCGCGAAATAGACCAGCAGGAAAACCAGCATGGCGGCTGTGGAGAACAGGACGCCCGCAAGGGTGGGGCGGTGATAGCCCAGCAGCCACGGGACGGGATAGAACAGCAGGTAGCTCAGATAGGCCACCAGATACTGGTTGAAATGGGGCCACGGCGTCTTGCGGTCCGCCAGATGGCGGGAGAGGGAATCTGCGGCCATCAGGCGAGGGTGGTTGAGGACGTGTCCGGGGTCAAGAACGTTCCCGAGTGCCCCAGCCGGACCGCACTGCCGGCCCAGATGGCGAGAGCTGTGCCGAAGCCCGCGACTTCAAGATGCTGCGGTTCAGGCAGGAGCAGGGAGATGCCGGAGATCAGAACGATGGTCCCACCCATGAAGAGATGGACCGGCTCTTTCAGGGCATGGCCCAGCGGGATGTAGGACAGGCCGATGATGGCGCCCATCACCGGATAGAACAGGTCCATCCGGTGATGGGCATGGGTCCATGAGGCGGCGACGAAAATCCCGATGAAGCGCAGGATTTTGATGCGACGTGCCAGTTTCGGATCGAGGGTGGTTTCCGGGCGTCGCAGAATGAGGTCGCGGCGGATGAAGCCGAGGGCGAGCAGGACTGTCGGGAAGGCGATGAGGGCGATGGTCAGTGGAATGGACAACCGGCCTGCCTGAGCGCCGCGTGTGGCCCAGACGGCCGCGAAGATCAGTCCTGCGCAGTCGGTCAGCAGACCGCGCCAGTTTTTCTGTTCCGTCATCATCCGCGCTCCGTTTCCGCTGGGGCAGCCTGCGATGAGGATGCCCGTTCTGGCGCAGAAAAACAGGGTGCAGTGTCAGATGTCGCGGATGACATCGGTCATGGCTGGGGTCATGACGGGGTTCAGACCGGACGGAGCAGGATGTGCTTCTTCTTGCCGGATGAGACTTTCAGAACGCCTTCGCGGAGGTCGTCGAGCGTGAAGGTCTGGTTCTCGTCCGAGACGACCACGTCATTGACGCGACCGCCGCCGCCACGGATCAGGCGGCGCGCTTCACCACCGCTGGCGGCCAGTCCGGCTTCCTGAAAGACGCGGAAAGCGGGCAGGCCTTCGGCGATCAGGTTGGCGGGCAGGTCGATTTCGGGCAGCGCTGCCTGAACGGAGCCCTGTTCAAAGACGCGGCGGGCCGTCTCGGCGGCTTCTTCGGCAGCGGCGCGACCGTGGCAGATGGCGGTGGCCTCGGTCGCGAGGATCTTCTTGGCCTCGTTGATCTCCGAGCCTTCGAGCGCGCCCAGGCGTTCACATTCCTCAACGGGAAGATCCGTGAAGAACTTGAGGAAGCGGCCGACATCGGCGTCTTCGGTGTTGCGCCAGAACTGCCAGTATTCAAAGACCGGCAGCTTTTCCGGACGCACCCAGGTCGCGCCCTTGGCGGACTTGCCCATCTTGGCACCCGACGACGTGGTGACGAGTGGCGTGGTCAGGCCGAAGATCTGCTTGCCATCCGTGCGACGGGTCAGGTCAATGCCGGAGACGATGTTGCCCCACTGGTCCGAGCCGCCCATTTGCAGAACGGCGCCGTGACGGCGGTTCAGTTCTCGGAAATCATAGGACTGTAGGATGGAGTAATTGAACTCCAGGAAGGTCAGGCCCTGCTCGCGTTCCAGACGCTGGCGCACGCTGTCGAAGCCCAGCATCCGGCTGACCGAGAAATGCACGCCCACATCCTGCAGCAGGTTGATGTAGGAGAGCTTGTCCAGCCAGTCGGCATTGTTGGCGAGGATGGCGCCGCTGGACGGGTCTTCATCGCTGAAGGTGATGAACTGGCGCAGGGATTTTTCGATCCCGGCGATGTTGTGCGCGATCGTCTCGTTCGTGATGAGGGAGCGGGCCTCGTCGCGGAAGGACGGGTCGCCAATCTTGGCCGTGCCGCCACCCATCAGCGCAATCGGGCGATGGCCGTGCTTCTGGAGCAGACGGAGCGCCATGATGGAGAGCGCATTGCCGACATGCAGGGAGTCCGCGGTCGGGTCGAAGCCCACATAGGCGGTGATCGGTCCGGCCAGCATGGCCTCGTCGAGGGCGTCGAGGTCGGTGCACTGGAAGATCAGGCCGCGGGCCTGGGCTTCGAGGAGGAACGGACTCTTTGGCATGGGTCGGTCTTGCTACGCTGCTACAGGGAAGGACAGGACGCGGACCCTAGCATGACCAGCGCCGGAGCGGAAACTCCAGCAGCGGCCATGGCGGCGGGCCAGGTGCTCATTCCGTTTCGTAAGGCCAGTCGGTGCGGGCCATGCGGGACGGGACGACGAAGAAGCAGAGTATCCCGAGGGCGGCGAAGGCCAGTGCGACCGGCCCGAAGATGCGGCTGCCCAGAATGAACGGATTGCAGAATTGCAGCACGAAGGCGGGCGCGACGGTTGCTGCAACGATGACACCCTGCGGAGGCTGCTTCATGACGAGGAAGGGCAGCGGGCAGCAGAACGTCATGCCGAGGGTTGCAACCAGAAATTCTGCGGCGTCCAGCAGGGCATGCGAGGGCGCGAGCGGCTTGAACAGGGTGACCGGCAGCATGAGGCTCAGCGTGCGCAGCGGGGCCGTCATGAAAACCCTGTTGGCCTTGGCGGTGAAAACCGCCCGCACGAAGTCCAGCCGGCTGCCGAAGCGACCCGTTGTCAGAAGCAGCGGCCAGTGTTTGCGGTTGCTGATCCAGGCGTCCTGCAGGGCGATCAGGATGGTCATGCCGGGGGTCAGATGCGCGATCCGGTTGCCGAAACTGCCATGTCCGAGCGGCAGGCTCCCCATGATCAGGACCGCGCAGGCGGGCATGAACAGGCTGGTCAGGAGATCGTTGCGCAGATTGGTCGGCGCTGCGGGAGCGAGGAGCATCTGCCGCAACTGGTAGAAGCTGAGATCCCGCGGGGCGACACGGGGCGTCGTTTCGGGAAGTGCAAAATCCGGGGTCGAGGCAGTGAAGCCGTCCGTGGGGGCCATCATCGCCGGGGAATGCAGACGGTTCGGCAGAGTCATGATGGCGGCCGTCAGGAGGCCCATCATGGCGAGATCGGCCGGGATGGTCAGCAGGGCCGGGCGTGTGAGGGCCCAGAGCGGAAAATCGGTGGCGAAGGTCAGGAGCATCAGGCCGAGCAGCAGGCCAACGCCAATGACCGCCGTGATGCCCTTGATCCGGCGGGAGGCCTGCTGCGGCGGGGCATACCACTGGATGACGGCCGGCACGGTATTGAGAAGCGTGTAGAACAGCGTGTCATGCAGGGGCAGGCCGCTCCAGGCGAGCAGGCCGGAAAGGGCGAGGATGGCCACCATGGACATCAGGGCTGCCGCGCGGGCTTCGGCCTGGAGCAGGCCGGGGATGGCGGGGGCCTGGGATGCGCCGATCTGGTTGCCGGAATGGGTCTGAAGGCAGTTCTGCACGAAGGTCGCGGCGATGGCCGCGTTGAAGACATTGGCGTGTTTGAGCGCCTTTTCCAGACTCTGGGTCAGGAGGGCGGTGTGCAGTTCATGGGCCGTCAGACCCGCCAGCAGGATGAAGATCACAGCCGTGAAAATCATCGGATTGCCGACAAGGAAAATGCGTGTCCCATAGAGCCGCAGCGCGCGGATCATGTCGCTGCGTTCCAGTGCGCCCGAGGGCAGGAAACTCCTCATGCCGCGGCATCCGGGGTTTCAGTCGCAGGTGCCGTGCGCGGCGCCGTGATTTCCAGAAAGGCGTCTTCGAAATCCGGAATGACTGTCAGGGTGCCTTCGGGGAGCATGAGGTCTCCGGTCCAGCCATGCACCAGCAGCGCATCGGGACGCTGGCCGAGGATCTGGAGATCGGCGGGCAGGGCGGCGAGGAGCCGGTCGGGCGTGGGATGTTCGAGCCAGCGTGTGGTGGCGCGGAAGGTCTCGGTCGGGACGTCGAGCACGACATGTCCCTGCCGGACGAAGAGCAGGCGTGAGCACAGGCGTTCGAGATCGGACAGGATATGCGACGAGATCAGGATGCTGGCGCCCGTCCGCTGCGTATAGGTGTCGAGCAGGTTCATGAAGTCGCGCCGGGCGTGGGGGTCCAGACTGGCGACAGGTTCGTCCAGAACCAGGAATTCAGGGCTGTGACGCATGGCGAGGACGATGGCCAGACGCTGTTTCTGGCCGCCGGACAGGGAGCGCACCATCTTCTTCGGATCGAGGTCGGCCCAGGCGATCAGGGCGGGATCGACGGGGGGAAGCTCCCCATAGAACGCGGCGATATAGTCCATGAGCTGGCCGACGCGGAAGTTGCCGAAACCGGTCATGGTCTGGGGGACGAAGCCCGTCCGCGCCCGGATTTCCCGGGGGAGCGCCGCGATGCTGTGACCGAAAATATCGATGCTGCCGCCATCCGCGAGCAGGAAGCCCATGAGGCACCCGATCAGCGTGGATTTGCCTGCGCCGTTGCGTCCCAGAAGGGCCACGGTCTCGCCCTGTGCGATGGAGAAAGACACGTCATCCAGTGCCCGGAAGCTGCCGAAGCTCTTGGTGAGGTGCGAGACCTCGACGGGCAGGGAGGCAGGGGCAGCGGGGTGCAGAATGTTTCGGTCTTGCATGAAATATCCGGTTACATATTTGTCGGAACGGAGCAAGGAATTGTAGCGCCGGAAACAAAAAAGGCTCTCCGGAAGGGAGAGCCATTTTTGAAGTCTCTGACGGGGCGAATGTCCCGGATCAGTCTGCGGCCAGAGCCAGCGCCTTGCGGCCACGCATCGTGTTCACATGGTCTTCGAGGGCTTCGGCAACCCGGTCGGCCTGCTTGGCGAAGATGTGGTCGGCGTCTTCGAAGATGCGATAGTCGACGGTCACGTTCTTCTGGGTGTTCAGCTTGTCCACCAGCTTGCGGATGCCCGGTTCGGGAGCCATTTCGTCCCGGCCGCCGGCAATCATCAGGCCGCTGCACGGACAGGGGGCCAGAAAGCCGAAATCGTAGTCGTTGGCCGGCGGGGCCACGCTGATCCAGCCGCTGATTTCGGGGCGGCGCATCAGGAGCTGCATGCCCACGAAGGCACCGAAGGAATAGCCCGAGATCCACAGTTCCGTGGAGTTCGGATTGACCATCTGCATCCAGTCGAGGGCTGCCGCGGCATCGGAAATCTCGCCGATACCGCCATCGTAACGGCCCTGGGACCGGCCCACGCCACGCGAATTGTAGCGCATCACCGAGAAGCCCATCTTCTCGAAGCTGCGATACATCGTATAGGTGATACGGTTGTTCATGGTGCCGCCGTGGAGCGGATGGGGATGCAGCACCAGGGCAAGCGGAGCGTTGGGTTCGCTGGAGTGGTGGTAACGACCCTCAAGCCGGCCGTCGGGGCCGGCGAACATCACTTCAGGCATGAATACTCTCGCACTGTGTCAGGCAGGATTGGAACTCTGCCGTCCGGTGACGCAGTGTATATCGATTCGCAAAACCCGATTTCCACCAAAATCGACACGGCGTTGCGATTTCCGCCAGTTTGTCCAATCTGGAAAACATGATGACTGCACTCAAGACCGTCTCCGGGACGACCTATCTGGATGCCAACGCCACCGAACCTCTGCGCCCCTGTGCGAAGGAGGCAGCGCTGGAGGGGATGATGCTCTCCGGAAACCCGTCTTCGGTGCATGCCGAGGGACGGGAAGCGCGCCGGTTTCTGGAGGATGCCCGCAGCCGGGTTGCAGCGGGTTTCGGGCGGATTTCCGGCACCTGCGTGTTTACGTCCGGGGCGACGGAAGCCGATGCGATGGCGGTTCATGCTTTCGGACAGGAACGCCGGATTTTCGTTGGGTCTACGGAACATGATGCCATCCTCAGGGCCGCGCCGGAGGCTGAAATCCTGCCCGTGAGCAGGGACGGGATTCTGGACGTGGAACACCTGCGCTCGCGGTTGCAGGACACCGGACCGGCGCTGGTCTGCGTGATGTCCGCGAATAACGAGACGGGGGTGCTCTCACCGCTGGAGGACGTGTTGGCGGTCTGTCGCGACTCGGGAGCACATCTGCATGTCGATGCCGTGCAGAGCGCGGGGCGGGTGCCGTTTGCACTGGGCGGGTGCAGTGTTGCGGTGTCTGGGCACAAGATGGGTGGCCCGAAAGGGGCAGGAGCGCTGCTGCTGGCGGAAGACGAACCCATGGACGCGCTGGTGGCTGGTGGCGGTCAGGAGCGGGGACGCCGGGGCGGGACACAGGCCCTGCCAGCCATTCTGGGCATGGCGGCGGCGTTCGATGCGGCGCGTGCGCAGGACTGGGCACCGGTGCAGCGTCTTCGGAATCGGGTCGAAGCGGCTGCGAAAAGTGTTGGCGCACGGGTTGCGGGAGAGACTGTGGCGCGGTTGCCGAATACGAGCTGTCTGATTCTGGATGGGGTGGCGGCTCAGGTTCAGCTCATGGCGCTGGATCTGGCCGGATTCTGCGTCTCGGCGGGGTCGGCCTGTTCGTCGGGGAAGGTCTCTTCCTCGCACGTTCTGCGGGCGATGGGGGAGACGGAGGGCGCGTCGCAGGCCATCCGCGTTTCGCTGCCCTGGAATGTGCAGGAGACCCAGGTCCAGGCGTTCTGCGAGGCCTATGAGGCCATGGCGCGGCGTTTGCGGAAATGAGACGGGTAAAGGGACGGCGGGCATGATCTATCTCGATTATCTTTCGACAACGCCGTGTGAGCCGGCTGTCGTGGAAGCCATGCTGCCCTGGTTCGGGGAGGATTTCGGAAATCCGCACAGTCCGCATGGGCCGGGGCGAAAGGCGGCGGACGCCTTGGAGCGGGCCCGGGAGAGCGTGGCGCGGCTTCTGGGCGTGGAGACGCGGGAGATCGTGTTTACGTCCGGTGCGACGGAAGCGAACAACCTCGCCATCAAGGGGGCTGCGCGTCATCTGGCGCGGCTGGGCGATCCGCGGCGTCGGATTGTCACGGTGGCGACGGAGCATAAATGCGTTCTGGAATCGGTGCGTGATCTGAAAAGCGGGGGCTTTGAAGCGGTCGTGCTCGGTGTGGACGGCGAGGGACGGGTTGATCCCGAAGCCCTGCGGGAGGCGCTGAAAGTCCCAACGCTGCTGGTCAGCATCATGGCGGCGAATAACGAGACGGGCGTGTTGCAGGATATTCCGCAGCTTGCGGCGATCGTGAAGGAGAGCGGGGCGCTAATGCATGTCGATCTGGCGCAGATGGCGGGAAAGATGCCGGTGTCGCTGCGGGATGTGGATCTGGCGTCCGTCTCTGCTCACAAGATGTACGGCCCCAAAGGGATCGGCGCGCTTTATGTCCGGAGAAAGCCGCGTGTTCGGCTGGAGCCGCTGTTTTCCGGGGGCGGTCAGGAACGCGGGCTTCGGTCCGGGACGCTGCCGATGCCTCTGATTGTGGGATTTGGAGAAGCTGCGGATCTGGCGGCTGCGACCATGGGTGATGAGGCGGCGCGGCAGGTGTTCCTGCGGGATGATCTGTGGGCGCAGCTTCGCGAAGGTCTGCCGGGGATTGCGCTGAACGGGGCTGGGGCGCCGCGTTTGGCAGGGGCAATGAATGTCTGTCTGCCGGAAGGATGTCGGGCGCTGGACGTTCTTGAAGCCTGTCCGGATGTCGCGGCTTCGACCGGATCGGCCTGCACGGCGGCGGAGATTGCGCCGTCCTATGTCTTGACGGCGATGGGACTTTCTGCGGAGAAGGCGTCCCGGTGCTTGCGCCTGTCGGTCGGACGCTCTACCTCCAAGGCCGATATTGACCGTGCGGCCTCTCTTCTGATCGCAGCCGCCCGGGCGTGCCAACCCAACTGAAACCGGAAAAAGCGGACGAACTATGCCCAAGATGACCTTTATCGAGCGTGATGGAACCCGTCGTGACGTTGACGCGCCCGTCGGCCTGTCGGTGCTGGAAATCGCACACAAGCACGACATTGACCTGGAAGGTGCGTGCGAAGGCTCGCTGGCCTGCGCGACCTGCCATGTGGTTGTCGATCCGGAATGGGCCGCCAAGCTGAGCGCGCCGACGGATGACGAGGAAGACATGCTCGACCTGGCATTCGGTCTGGAAAAGACGTCCCGTCTCGGCTGCCAGATCGTCATGACGGACGCGCTTGACGGCCTGACCGTCCGTCTGCCGAAGGCGGGCTGAGCATCATGCGGATCCTCGTTGCCATGTCGGGAGGCGTGGACAGTTCCGTAGTGGCCGCGCTGCTCAAACGGCAGGGCCACGAGGTGATTGGCGCGACCCTCCAGCTTTACGACCACGGACAGGCCGCCAAGCCGGGCGCGTGCTGTGCGGGGCGTGACATCATGGATGCGCGCGCCGTGGCGGACCGTCTGGGTTTCCCGCACTATGTGATTGATGCGGAAAGCCGGTTCCGTGACAGCGTGGTCGAGAGCTTTGCGGACGCCTATGCGCGTGGCGAGACCCCGGTTCCGTGCGTGGCCTGCAATCAGGGCGTGAAATTCACGGATCTGCTGGGCATGGCGCGGGATCTGGGCTGCGAGGCCATGGCGACCGGGCATTATGTTCGCCGTGTTGAAGGTGCGGACGGGGCGGAAATGCACCGTCCCGTCGATGCGGACCGGGATCAGAGCTGGTTCCTGTTCGCCACGACCAAAGACCAGCTTGATTATCTGCGCTTTCCGCTGGGCGAGATGCCGGACAAGGCGCATGTCCGGGCACTTGCGCAGGAACTGGGGCTGGAAATCGCCGCCAAGCCTGACAGTCAGGACATCTGTTTCGTGCCCAGCGGCTCCTATGCCGAGCTGGTCGAGAAGCTGCGTCCGGAAGTGCGTGGCGAGGGTGAGATCGTGGACGAAGACGGCCGCGTGCTTGGCCGTCATGAAGGTGTGGCGCGCTATACGGTCGGGCAGAGCAAGCGCCTGGGCGACATCCACACCGCGACTGGTGAGCGCCAGATGGTGACGCGCATTGATGTGCCGAAGCGGCGGATTGTGGTCGGGCCGCGTGTGCAGGTTTCGGAAGCAGACAGCCGTCGCACCGTGCGTCTGCGGGATATGAACTGGCTGATCGATGCGCCTGCGGAAGGCGTGCGCTGTGGCGTGCAGATCCGGGCGCGGGAGAAGCTGCGCGAGGCTGTCGTGAAGCCGCTGGAGAATGGTGGTGCGCTGGTGGAACTGACCGAGGCTGCGATGCCGGCGCCGGGTCAGGCCTGTGTGCTGTATGATGGAAGCCGCGTTCTGGGTGGTGGCTTCATTACTGCGGGAGACGCCTGATGGCGGGTGTGCTGCTTCTGGGATCGCGCCGGTATTCGTCCTGGTCCCTGCGGGGCTGGCTGGCGGTGCGTCTGGCCGGGCTGGATGTGACGGAAGAAGTCATCCCGCTCAAGGGCGGTGGCAAAACGACTGAAATCCATGCGCGTTCGCCCAACCGGATGGTGCCGTATCTGACGCATGATGGTGCGGATGTCTGGGAAAGTCTGGCGATCTGCGAATACTGCGCGGAAATTGCGCCCTCGCTATGGCCTGAAGACCGGATCGTTCGGGCCCATGCCCGCAGTATCAGCGCGCAGATGCATGCCGGTTTCCGCCCGATCCGCCAGAACTGCTCTATGGACGTGGAGCGCATTCCGGCCCCTCCGCCGGAAATCAGCGAGGAACTGGCGGCCGATGTGGCGCTGCTGAGTCGTACGCTCAAGAGCGCGCTTCTGCGCTCAGGCCAGCCGACACCGTTCCTGTTCGGGGAGCGGATGACGGTCGCGGACTGCATGTATGCGCCGATCGCCATCCGGATCCATACGTTCGAACTGGACGTGGATCCGGTCGTGAAAACCTGGGTGCGGACGATGCTCGATCATCCGCTGATGCGGGAATGGTACGAACTGGCAGAAGCTGAACCGGCGGAGTGGCGTCTGGTCTACTGACGCTCAGTGGGCGCTCTCAGTGATGGGCGAAGCTCATGCCGGTCTGAAGGGCGGTTCTGAGGACTTCGCCCCAGATATTGCCATTGCCCCCCATGCCACCACCCTGATGGCCCCGGACAGTGTAACCGGAATCATCGTCATTGGCGGCGGCTGCCATGTCGGCAGGCGAGGAATGTGAGGCACAGGCTGAAAGCAGAACGAAAACGGTCGCGGCGCAGGTTTTTTTCACGGGGACCGGTTCCTCCTGTTTCCCTGCCGGAAAGAATGCGTCCTGTCTTCATGACTGTCATGTCAGGAACCGTAAGGAAGCGTAATCGTGCCGCCTGCGGGATGGAAACCTGCGCCGTTCTGTAACGCTCTATGTCTGTAACGGGCATGAGGCGTCAGGAATGAGTGCGGCGGACAGTCACGAAACGGATGCGAAAACGCAGGCGTGCAGCGCGGGCCTGCACTATGTGGACCGGTCCATGTCGGGGATTGCGAGTCGCCGGGGCGGCCGCGGTTTTGCGTTTTATGCACCCGATGGCAGGCTTGAATCGGTGCTGACCGAAGAGCAGGTGCCGGGACCGAACGGGCTTTGTCTCTCGCCGGATCTCAAGACACTTTACGTGATTTCCATCGCGCCCGATCCGGGCGTTCGCTATGGTCAATGGCCGCCTGCAGAACGGTCGCGTGTTCTGTGACATGACGCTGGAGGGGCAGAGGCTCGTGCCGGATGGCATGAAGGCGGATGTGTTCGGCAATCTGTGGTGCGGGGCCACTGGGGCGTATGGTCTGTGCGGTGTGTTCTGCTACAGCCCGGGCGGGAAGCTGCTGGGGCGGATCCGGCTGCCGCATGGTGTGTCGAACCTGACATTCGGCGGGCTCAAGCGGAACGAACTCTACATGTGCGCGGCGGGGAGCCTGTACCGTGTCATGCTGAACACGCAGGGCGCGGCATTGTGTTGAATTTTCCCTGTCGGGGAATGGGTCACGGCAGTTTTCACAAGAAACTCCGGAGGGCTGTTGGCAGTTAAGCAGGCTGGATCTGTTCGCCTGCGGTTCGTCACGCTGTAAGGGGCTGCCGGAGCGGACATCGGGGAGGAAAACGCGGACATGAACTCTCTGGGATTGTTTGCTCTGCTGCTGGCTGTGGCAACACTGCTCGGGATCATCAATTACCGGACCCTGAAACTGCCGCTGACCATCGGGATTCTGCTGATCTCGATGCTCATCTCCCTGATTGTCATGATCCTGAACCCGCTATTTCCGGGCTATGACCTGCAACAGGTCCCGCAGTCCCTGCTGGGAACGATCAATCTGCCGCGGACGCTGCTCGATGGGGCGTTGTCCTTCCTGCTGTTTGCCGGAGCGATGCAGGTCGATCTGGGCCTGCTGCTGTCGCGCGGGAAATCGGTTGCGGCGCTGGCAATTCTGGGGACGTCGCTGGCCGTGGGTCTGCTGGCTGTGCCGGCCTGGCTCATCTTTCCCGTGTTCGGGCTGGCGGTCCCCTTCAGCTGGTGCGTGCTGCTCGGAGCGATGCTGGCGCCGACCGATCCGGTTTCAGTGGTGGGCATGCTGCGCAGGCTGGGGCTGCCGCCGGCTTTGCAGGCGACATTCGCGGGTGAAAGCCTGTTCAATGATGGTGTGGGTGTCGTCATTTTCGGGACCATGATCGGGCTGGCGACCGGAGAGACGAGTTCCGTTTCGATCGGGGATTTCGTGCTGCGGTTTCTGGTGGAAGCCGTTGGTGGCGGCCTGCTCGGTGCCTTTACGGGCTGGCTGACCCTGTTGCTGCTGCGGGGCGTGGAGGACACGCAGATTGATCTTCTGGGCTCTCTGGCTCTGGCGACGGGGACGTACAGCTTGGCGAACGGGCTGCACATGTCCGGGCCGATTGCGGTCGTGGTGGCAGGCATGAGCCTTGCGGGCAAGGCGGGTCATCGGGCCATCACGCAGAAATCCCGTGAGGAAATGGTGGTGTTCTGGAACCTGATCGATGAGATCCTGAACGCCCTGCTGTTCCTGCTGATCGGGTTCGAGCTTCTGGAAATCCGGCTTCACCTGGCGCCGCTCCTGACGATGCTGGTGGTTATCCCGCTTTCGGTTCTGGTGCGGGGGGCGAGCGTTTTCCTGTCCACCATGCCTGTTCATCTGCAACCCGGAGAACGGGGTCGTGCTTTGGGCGTTCTGACTTGGGGCGGGTTGCGGGGTGGCATTTCCGTTGCTCTGGCCCTGGGGCTTCCGGCCGGGGAACTGCGCGAGACGCTGCTCCCGGTTTGCTATGGGGTCGTGGTCTTCACGATCATCGTGCAGGGGCTGACGATGGGGCGGGTGGTGCGCTGGCTTTACCCCGAGACGGCTCCGCCATCCTGAAGCGCCATTTCCGCAAAAGGTGTTTGGCGGCCTCTGTGGGTTCTGCCGGGAGGCTGTGATAGATTCGGAAAACAGATGGTTCTGTTGGAGTATTTTGCAGATGGTACGCTTGAGGCATTTCAGGAGTTTTACGATGGCTGCGGCGCTGGGAGCAGGGCTTGTCATGCCTCAACTGGCATCTGCCACGCCGCTTGCGGGTCAGAAGGCGTGCTGGGATTCAAACGTGGGCGAGGACCCGCGCCCTGAAATCAGCTGTCAGAGCCTGTCGCCCGAGTTCCTGCGCAAGCTGGAACATGCGACCCCGGCTCAGGTGAGCAAGTTGTTTGCCGTTCCGGGAAAAGATGGAAAGCCGACCTATTTTGAAGGCGTGGGCAAGATTCCGGGCTTTCACAATGGATATGTCGACCTGGTCTACAGCAAGGGTCATGTGACGAATGTGAGCGCGGTGACAACCGAGTTCCAGAACAATGGTATGGCAGGCCCGGAAATGGATTTCCGCTGGGATGCCGTAAAGGGCGAATGCTCGGATTTTCCCGGCTCGACCCAGCGCTGCAATGCACTTTAATAAAGCCCGATAATCACGGATGAGCCAGGGGGCATCGCGCTAACGCCGCATGATCAGGCGGAACGGCGCAGCCGCCGGGTGGGCGATAGCTGTATCGCGCGTTCTTGAGAACGCATGAAACATCCGATCATGGAATTCTGGCAATAAGGCCTAAGAAATTCCCAGTATTGTTTTCGCAATAAGCTCGGTTGTTGCCAGAGTAGTAATCGTTCCTGTCCGCAAGGCAGCCAGAATGGCTACAAGTTTGGAACTTTCACTGGCAATGGTAATGACGTTGGGAATGCGCCGCAGGTCTTCCAGTGCCAGTCCGATTACGCGACCTTGCAAGGAAATGTCCGCATGCTTTCCTTCAATCGTGATAAAATCATATCCCATCATGTCTCCGACGGTTCCGGCGAGCTTTGCTTCCGCGACTTCCTGGGGTGAAAACCAGCCCATCCGAACCATGTTGCTGTCTTCGCTGACATCTCCAATGCCGATCAGCGCGACGTCCGCACGACGGGCCCTGTGCAGGGTGCGACGAACGACATCATTATCCATCAAGGCACAACGAAGGGCTGCATCAGAGACCAGGGCTGGCGCATAAAGTGTTTCACTCATCCCACCGAAGCGTGCTGCAAGCCGTCGGCAGATGTGATCAGAGCTCATATACTCGCCAGCCCGGGTCGAACCGCCGATTGCCGAAACGAATGTAATCGCGCGTGCAACTGGCATGCCGATCTGGTCTGCGATCGCAGCGACATTGCGTCCCATTCCGACCGCGACAATCATTTCGTCGCGTAATATGCTTTCAAGATGCGCAGCCAGCATGGCTGCTACGGCACTGCGCTGTGCATCGGGATCATTCTGGTTCACCGCCGTAAGCAGGCGTTCTATACCAAAACGTTTTTGAAACTCCTGCTCAAGTTCTGCAGCCGCAGCCGGGCGTGTGCGGACGCGGATCTCGACGATCCCTTCTTCACGCGCCCGTTTCAGGAGTTTGCTGACGGTAGGCCTGGAAAGGGCAAATTTTCTCGACAGTTCTTCCTGAGTGACCTGCTCAAGATAATAAAGTGCCGCCAGTTCCGTGAGTTGATCGGCGGGGAAATCAGACCGACTGCTCCGACGTCCCTCCATGGATGGAACAGAGCTGTCGGCCGAGCCCTTTGAGTGTCGGGAAGTGAGTTGCTCGATACGCTTTTGCGGTTTTTCAAACAGAAATCCGGCCCTCGTAATAGGTAATCCGCTCGACTTTTTCCGCAGATGCGCCGCCGCTGAACTCGGAAGAAAGATATGCATGCACGATGGTTTTGGCAAGTTCCGGCCCAATGACACGGGCGCCCAGCGTAATGATCTGGGCATTGTTGCTCTTCATGGCCCGTTCGGCCGAATAGGTGTCATGTGTTTGGGCCGCGCGTATGCCCGGAACCTTGTTGGCGCTGATTGCAACACCGATTCCGGTTCCGCAGAGCAGAATGCCGCGCTCATGTTTTCCGTTCATGATGGCATCTGCAACCGTTACGGCGATATCGGGGTAAAGAACGGACTTTCCTTCATGGGTGCCGTAATCCGTTACGTCGTGTCCCCAGGATTCCAGGGTAGTCCGGATGATGTCCTTGAGGGTTGTCGCTGCTTCATCGCAGCCAAGCGCGATCTTCATTGTTTTTCTCCATTTTAGCCAGAATGTCTGCCGGGCGATAATCGACTGCATTGATGTGTGTTTTCTTGCACAAAAGAAAAAAATAAAACACATTTGTTAAATCACATATATGTGACTTTCCGGGTTTTGGAATGAATTTTCCGCATAAATCACACGGTAGTGAGATAAATTTCGCTAAAAACGTGTGATAGTGTTTGATGGCTTTCCTGATTGGCGTTATGTTCAGGAACTTTTGTAAGGCGGATATATCAAACGTTCTGCTTTGGGGCCGTGTTGGCTGGAGACGCCGCAAATAACAGCGGTGATGGGTTAAGGAGATATCAGATGAACAACATCGACACGAAACTCCGTTCTGTTCCGAAGCTGGACAGGATCTTCAATAGTCCTGATCATATCGTGGAAGACGGGCTGAGAGGCTATCTGCTGGCGCACCCGAACATCATTGCCGAAACTCAAAATCCGCGTGTGGTGCGTCGGCGCGAGGGGAGCCCCGTGCGCAAGGTCGGCGTCATCACCGGCGGCGGTTCGGGTCATGAGCCGGCTTTCCTGGGCTATGTCGGAACGGGAATGCTGGATGCTGCAGCCATTGGCGAAATTTTCTCTTCCCCGACCGCCGCCAGCTTCCTTGATGCGATGCGTGTCGCCGATATGGGGGCGGGTGTGGCGTGTCTGTTCGGCAATTATGCCGGTGACACGATGAACGTCCGGCTCGCCATGAGCGATGCGGCCAAGGAGGGGATTACGGTTGGCACGGTCGTTGCCAATGACGACGTGGCATCCGCCTCGAAGGATGAGGCCGGGCGCAGGCGGGGTGTGGCCGGCGAGATCCTGATGTGGAAAGCAGGTGGCGCCCGTGCCGAAGAGGGGGGATCGCTGGAAGACGTTCTGGCGGCTGCGCAGAAAGCGATTGATAACACGCGTTCGATCGGCGTTGGTCTCTCCCCGTGCACTATCGTGGCCAATGGGCATCCGAATTTCACGATTGAAGCGGGCACCATGGAAGTCGGTATCGGCCATCATGGAGAACCGGGCGTCGAGATTCGTCAGCTTGAGCGCTCAAGCGATATTGCGCGCATGATGTGCGACTATGTTCTGAATGATCTCCCGTTCAAGTCCGGCGACAATGTCGCGGTCCTGCTTTCTGGCCTGGGTGCGACGCCCATCATCGAACTCTATGTGCTGTTTGCCGATGTGGCGGCGGTCATGAAGGAGAGGGGAATTGAAATTCGGCACAGTTTCGTCGGCAATTATTTCACGTCCCTGGAGATGAAAGGGGTCACTCTGACGGTCATGCGGCTCGATGAGGAACTGGATCGTCTGATGTCTCATCCGACGCATTCGATCGGTCTGACCCGGGTCGGGACATTTTATACGCCGCCACAGAAGGCGGCTCCCGCGATCGTGCGTAAGATTCAGTCCGAAGTGGAGGATGTCACCGTTATCGACAGATATGCCGCCAGAACCGGGATTCCGCTCCAGAAGACAACTGACATCGTTCCGGCGCTCGTCGAAGCCATCGTTGGTGCCCGCGACTGGCTGAGCGAGATCGATGGCAAGATCGGCGACGGCGATCACGGAATCAACATGGCGAAAGGCTTTGAGCGTTGTGGGGAAAGGCTTGGAGCCAATCCGCCGCCTCTGCGCGAAGCCCTGCAGATCCTTTCAGACTCGCTTCTGGCGGGGATCGGTGGGTCTATGGGGCCGCTGTACGGACGCTTCTTTGCCGGGATGGCGCTGCCGCTGGAAAACACCGATTATATCGACGGCAAGGTTTTCGGTCTCATGCTCGATGGCGCCGAGGCTGGTATCCGTTCCCTGGGGAACGCCGATGTTGGCGACAAGACGCTCATGGACACGCTCGTTCCTGCTGTTCGGGCCTGTCATGCCACGGAGGACGGGGATTTTCTGACCTGTCTGAAGGCGACGTCCGAGGCTGCCGAGAAGGGACGGGATTCCACTATTGATCTTGTCGCGCGGATCGGGCGCGCGAGCCGTCTCGGGGAGCGCTCCCGGGGTGTGCTGGATGCCGGTGCTACGTCGTGCTGCCTCATCCTCCAGACGGTAATCGCCAGTCTGGAAAAAAGCCTGAAGGCCTGAGGCCGGCAAGGTCTGCGGAACGGATCAGCCGACAGTCCGGATGATCCGTTCCGACAGGAACTCTACCTCGAATGATCTGTGAGCCTGAAAACTTCGTCACGGCATGATGCGTCATCGTGCGTGCCGTTTTCTGTACCGGGGACAACCATGGCTGGAACAACGTTCAAAAGTCCTTCTTCTGTGGAAGAGGAGATCCCGGTCGAAGAGCGGCCGGCAACGAGACTGGGTCGGCTGCTGCTCAGGATTGGCATGCCTCCCTCCCTCTTGTGGGGGTTTGTCGGTGTTCTGATCTTCATGTCCGGTGATGGGGTCGAGAGTGGATATCTCTCTTCATATCTCGTCAGTCTTGGAAAGACGGAACATGACGTGGCGCTGCTCTTCACGGTTTATGGCCTGAGCGCGGCCGTGTCGGCATGGTTGTCTGGCGCCCTTTCCGATCTCTGGGGCGCGCGTCGCGTCATGATGACCGGTCTTGGCATCTGGGTTGTTTTCCAGATCGGCTTTCTCGCATTCGCCCTGCCGTCGAATTCCTATCCGCTGATGCTCCTCTTTTATGGCATCCGGGGCTTCGGCTATCCGCTTTTTGCTTTCGGGTTTCTCGTCTGGGTGGTCACGACCGTCCATCCGCGTCGTCTGGGATCTGCTGTGGGGTGGTTCTGGTTCTGCTTTACCGGTGGCATGCCAACGCTGGGCTCCGTGTTTGCGCGCTATACAATTCCCTGGATCGGCTCGGTCTACACATTATGGTCTGCGCTTTTCCTGGTGATTCTCGGTGGTGTCATGGCGCTTAGCGGGATCAGGGAGAAGCATGGCGACGAGCATATCCCGGGCGCTGAAAAGCATCCTTTGCGTACGCTGTTCGCGTCTTTGTCCATTGCCTGGGAACGTCCCAAGGTGGGGCTTGGCTGTATCGTCCGTGCCATCGATACATCGGCGGAATTCGGTTTTCTCGTCTGTCTGCCGATCTATTTCATGCACGATCTGCATTTCAGTCTCGGACAGTGGCTTCTGGTCCTGCAGGCGATTTTTATTTCCAACGTCATCTGGAACCTCCTGTTCGGCATTCTCAGCGACTGGCTGAGCTGGCGTGGCACGGTCATGATCGGCGGTGGAGTGGGATCTGCTGTCAGCACCATGCTGCTCTACTGGTGCCCAACATGGTTTGGCCCGGAGCATATCCTGCCTACCCTTTTTGCGGGTGCTCTCTATGGCATGACACTGGCAGCTTATGTCCCGCTGTCTGCGCTCATGCCTTACCTGGCGCCTGATGACAAACCCGCTGCCATGTCGCTGCTCAATCTGGGCGCTGGCGCGAGCGTCTGGATCGGTCCAGCCGTTGTCTATCTTGTTGAGCCGTTTTTCGGAATCTTTGGTGTCATGGTGGTCTATGCGGTGATCTATCTGATCAGCGCTGTCCTGACATGGTTCCTGACACTCGAGCCTGAACTCCAGGCCCAGCTCGATCGTGTGCGACGCAGCAGCCGCAGAACAGATCCCTCTGTTCTTCAGCCCGGCTCCGCTGAATAGCGGTGTCCCACACATCTTCATGATCAATAAGGAACACTGGAAATGAAGTCTTTCTCTGCGCTTTTTTCTCTTGAGAACCGTAGTGCACTCGTGACGGGTGGCGCTTCCGGAATCGGATTTGCCATCGCCCAGCGGCTGGCCGAGCAGGGCGCACGGGTCTGCCTTGTCGATCGCAGCCCGACGGTCAGGGATGCTGCCGCCAGACTTGGAGATGGGCATATCGGAATCGAGGCTGATGTCACCGATGAAACTGCCGTTACCCGCGCCTGTCAGGCCGCTATCGAGCATGCCGGGAAGATCGACATCCTGGTTAATAATGCCGGTATCGCGCTGATTGCTCCGGCAGCAGAACTGACCACCCAGGCGTGGGACACCACCCTGTCCATTAATCTGCGAGCTCCGTTTCTTTTCGCCCGGGCACTCGGGCCTCATATGTGCAGCAATGGTTTCGGGCGGATTGTAAATCTTGCCTCGCAGGCTGCTCTTGTCGCGCTCGAAGGACATATCGCCTATACGGCCAGCAAGGCTGGTATTCTCGGCCTGACGAAAGTTCTCGCTTTTGAGTGGGGCCCACACGGCGTCACGACGAATGCAGTCTCGCCTACGGTTGTGGAAACCGAGCTCGGCAAACAGGTCTGGGCCGGCCCTGTTGGGGATGCCTTCCGCGCGCAGGTGCCGACAGGCCGTTTCGCCCAACCGGATGAAATCGCCTGCGCTGTCACCTATCTCGTGAGCGAAGCTGCTGCAATGGTGAATGGCGAGAACCTGGTCGTCGATGGCGGTTACACGATCCGCTGATTTACAAGGTGCTGGCCCCTGAATCCTGGAGCCGGCACCTCATGGATCCCGCAAATCCTGTTGACCACCTGTTCCTTGAGACCGAAATAGCGTGAGGTGTGTGAGGGGCGCAGTTCTTTTCCGCCTCCGGGAACAGGGAAGGACGAGGATGTTTTTATCTGATGTTGACGTTCCGGTTGTCGACAGGCCTGAAAACTCCTGACAGCCAGTCTATGAAGACTCGGACACGCGGAGACATCTGCCGGTTATGCGGATAAAGCAGTGAGACGGGGGATGGAGCTGGCGGAAATTTTCCCAGTACTTCGACCAGTGTTCCGGACCGGATATCGTGTTCGGCATGATAACGCGGGATCTGGATAAGGCCCAGCCCTGTCCTGGCCGCTGCAATATAGCTCTCCGCCGCGTTGACCGAGATACGAAGCGGCAGGAGAATATGCTGTGCCCTGTCGTCAATAACGAATTCCAGCGGCAGTATCCGGCCGCGCAGACTTGACTGGAAACCGACCATGACGTGGCCTTCCGCCAGGTCGTCTGGATGTGCTGGAATGCCATGCGCTTCCAGATAGGCGGGGGATGCCAGTGTCACTTCCCGCAGGGTGGCGAGATGCCGGACCATCATGTCACTGTCTCGCAGTTCGCCCACACGAAGAACACAGTCCATGCCTTCACGGACCAGATCGACCAACCGGTCGCCTTCGCTCATATGCAGTTCGATGTCCGGATATGCTGCGAAGAATTCCGGCAGGGCAGGCACGATGAAATGACGGGCCAGCGTGCCGTGCACGTCGATCCGGAGTGTTCCTCTGGGACTGACGTTTCCGAACGCCGTTTCAGCGTCTTCGATGTCGGCGACGATATGGCGGCAGCGGCGATAATAGGTTTCGCCTTCCGGTGTCGGACTGACCTGCCGCGTCGTCCGGTGCAGAAGACGCACGCCCAGCCGGACCTCCAGCGTCTTGATGACGTCGGTGGCAGTCGAGCGTGGCAGGTTCATGTCTTCGGCAGCCTGGGTGAAGCTTCCGCGTTCCACGATCCTCATGAACAGCCGCATGATATCCAGCCGGTCCATAAACTGTTCTCACAATCCGGATAATCTATCCGAATTGTGCGGGATTATCAGGCGAACGAAAAGGGCCATTCTTCCTTCAGGGCCATAATGGCCACAGACAAAGGGAAAAGCAGATATGACACAGAACAGGAAAGTCGCGATCGTCACGGGGTCATCGCGCGGGATCGGTGCGGCCATTGCCACGCGGCTGGCGAAGGACGGGCTGGCGGTTGTCGTTAATTATGCGGGAAATGCAGCTTCGGCTGAAGAGCTTGTCGCGAAGATTCGTCAGACGGGCGGTGAGGCAATTGCGGTGAAGGCCGATGTCTCTGACTCTGCTGCTGTTTCCACTCTGTTCGACGAGACGGAAAAAGCCTTTGGTGGCGTTGATGTGCTGGTCAACAATGCGGGCATCATGACGCTGGGGCGGATTGCCGATGTAGACGATGCCGCCTTTACGCGGCAGGTGGATATCAACTTCCGGGGGACTTTCAACACGCTGCGTGAAGCCGGAAAACGCCTGCGGGACGGTGGACGTATTGTGAACCTGTCCACCAGCGTTGTCGGGCTGAAATTCGAGAATTACGGCGTGTATGCTGCAACGAAAGCTGCGGTCGAGACGCTGACGGCGATCGTGGCCAAGGAGCTGCGCGGGCGGAATACGACTGTAAATGCGGTCGCTCCTGGGCCCACCGGTACGGATCTGTTTCTTGAAGGCAAGAGCCCCGAACTGATCGAAAAACTGGCGAAGATGAACCCGCTTGAGCGTCTTGGAACGCCGGACGACATTGCCGCGGCTGTTGCCTTCCTGGTGGGACCGGATGGTTCGTGGATCAATGGCCAGACGCTGCGGGCCAATGGCGGCATGGTCTGAGGGCGGTAGCGGCAGAAGGGGAAAGATCATGGCCAAGCAGGTTATTCTGATTACGGGGGCCTCAAGCGGGTTCGGGGCCATGACGGCCCGGCAGCTCGCGACAGGTGGGCACTGTGTCTATGCCGGCGTACGGAACATTCAGGGAAGCGGCGCGGCTGCTGTCGCGGCTGCTGAGAGTTTCGCGAAGGAGTGGAAGGTCGAACTGCATAGCGTGGAACTCGACGTTCTCGAGCAGGAGCAGGCTGACGCCGCCGTTAGCCGGATCATGACCGAGCAGGGGCGGATCGACGTGGTGATCCATAACGCGGGTCACATGTGTTTCGGTCCGGCCGAGGCTTTTACGCCGGAGCAACTGGCGGCATTGTATGATGTGAACGTCCTGTCCACCCAGCGTCTCAACCGGGCCGCGCTGCCACATATGCGCGACAAGGGGCAGGGGCTGGTCGTCTGGGTGTCATCGTCCAGCACACGGGGCGGGACACCGCCGTTTCTGGGGCCGTATTTCGCCGCAAAGGCGGCAATGGATGCACTGGCGATTTCCTATGCCGGTGAGCTGACGCGCTGGGGGATCGAGACAACCATCGTTGTACCGGGTGCTTTTACGAAAGGCACCAATCACTTTCGCGATGCTGGTGCCCCGGCCGATCAGGCCGTAGCGCTGGCGTATAAGGATGGGCCGTATAAAGGCGTGGAAGAAACCGCGCTTGCAGGGCTGGCGGCGCTTGAACCGGCGGATGCCGATCCGGAGAGTGTAGCGCGGGCGATCGAGACCGTTGTGGATACCCCGCGCGGTAAGCGCCCGTTCCGCGTGCATGTCGATCCGTCGCAGGATGGTGCCGAAGTGGTCAACGGTGTGGCAGACAGGGTCCGGGCAGAACTTCTGCGACGCATCGGGCTTGGGGACCTGCTCCATATCCCAGAAACGGTGTAACGGCCGTCGCGAGACTGACCCCAGTAAGATTTGCAGCAGGCGGATCGTTGGGTGGACGAGGCCCTGATCTGGGCCTCGTCCACCCGCCGGAGCGACCTTTCAGATCTGGCTGTCCGTGGAACAGGAAAGGTCTTTCCATTGCTGGAATTCCGCCTGAAGGGCTAACAGTTTTTCTCCAACAAGTTCCACGGCATCTGTCCCAAGCAGCAGATGGGCGGGCGGCGTTCCGGCTTTCAGGATGTCCAGCATGGCCCTTGCGGCCCGTTTCGGATCTCCCAGTTGAGGAGCGTTATTGGCTGCCCGGCGCTCATGCAGGGTGGCGAAAACCGCCTGATATTCCGGGAGACTGCGTTCCACGCGGATCATGGAACGCCCGGCCCACTCGGTTCGGAAAGCACCGGGCTCGACGGCCGTGACATGAATGCCGAAGCCGGCGACTTCCTTGCCCAATGCTTCGGAAATGCCTTCCAGAGCGAATTTTGTGCCGTGATAGAGGCCGAGCCCAGGCATGGTGATCATGCCCCCCATCGAGGTGATGTTGAGGATATGGCCGGAGTTGCGGGCACGCATATGCGGCAGGACCGCCTGGATGACCGCGATGGCGCCGAAGACGTTGACGTCGAACTGCCTGCGGATCTCGGGCAGGGATGCCTCCTCGATCGTGCCTTCCATCCCGTAACCGGCATTGTTGACCAGGATATCGATCGGTCCGATATCCGCCTCGATCCTGTTGATGGCAGGCTTAATGGCCTCGAAATCCGTGACATCGAGCAGGACGCCGCTTGCGCGGTCGCCGAGAGCTTCGAAGGTCTGAAGTGCCTTTTCCGTCCGAACGGTTCCGATGACATGATGCCCGTCTGCGAGGGCTTCCTCCGCCAGCGCACGGCCCAGTCCGCTACTGACGCCGGTAATGAAGAGGCGTCGTGTTTTCTGTGATGTCATGTTCAGAGTCTCTATTACAGTGTTCATGCAGGTCATGAGTCGATCGTGATGGCCACTTTGCCGAAGGGACGGTCAGAGGCGAAATGCTCATAGGCTGAGGCGGCGTTTTCAAACGAAAAGCGCGTGTCCATAACGGGCCGGATCCCGTTGACTTCGACGAAGCGGATCAGATCTTCCAGCATGGTCCGGCTGCCGGCGGTGATACCGCTCAGACTGCGGCTCCCACCGATGAGTGCGCCTGTTGATATGGGCACATCGCCGCCACCGCTCAGCCTTCCGATCACAACGACACGTCCGCCAACGGCTGTTGCCTTCAGGGAGCGGGGCAGGGTGTGTTCGCCGCCGACCTCGAGTACGAGATCGACGCCTGTTCCCTCTGTCTGGCGCAGGACGTCCTCCTGCCATTCGGGGTTCAGCCGATAATTGACCGTCTCATCAGCTCCCAGGGCCCGTGCACGCTGGAGCCTTTCGTCCTGTGACGAGGTGATGATGACGGACAGCCCCGCGGCTTTTGCCAGAACGAGTGCCATGATGGAGACGTTTCCGGTACCCAGAAGCAGAACGCGTGCTCCGGGTCGGGCGGCGCCTGCGACAAAAAGGGCATTCCAGGCGGTCAGGCCCGCGCAGCATAATGTGGCCGCCTCTGCATCGTCCAGGTTTCGCGGTGCTCTTGTGAAACCGTTTTCCGGTCCGACCATTTCTGTTGTCAGCGTCCCGTCGATCTGGACCCCGAAGGATGTGGCTGTTTTGTGCGGGGATATCCTTCCGTCCAGCCAGCCGGGATAATAGGTGGGAATGACGCGGTCCCCCACCCGGAAACGGGTAACATCCGGACCTGTTTCCACGACTTCTCCGCACCCATCGACCAGCGGCACCACAGGATGGGGTTGCAGTCCGGTGAACTGGCCGCGTGCAACACTCAGGTCCCGGGAATTCAGGGCTGCAGCTTTCATGCGGAGACGCAGACCGTTGGCAGGCAGCGGGAGCGATGTCCGGTTTGTTTTTTTGAGGCTGGACAGGCCGCTTCCGGCCTGGATTTCATAGGCGTCCATCATCTTTTTCCTCGAGAAAGGCAAGGATCAGGCCGTGTAGACGGCATGGCGCAGGGCACGTGGGAAGGAGCCGGACATTCCTGCAACAGCCGTGTTCGTCAGGGCCACGGCGCTCAGTTCGCGCGCCGGATCGACCCAGAACCCTGTTCCATAAAGGCCGGACCAGTTCCAGGAGCCGGGCGAGAGGGGAAGTCCGGCTCTGGTGGGGTCTGTCAGGACTGCGACGCCCAGTCCCCAGCCGAAGCCGGGCCCTGCGGCTCCGACCGGCAGGGTGCCAATGGCATTGGTCGTCATGGCGGCAACACTTTCCGGCTTCAGAACCCCCGAACCTCCAGTCCGGATGGCTTCGGCAAAGCGGAGATAATCTCCCGCCGTTCCCACCATGCCGACACCGCCGGATGGCCATGCGGCGGGATCGAAGGCGCGGGAGGGAGAGTAGACAATATGACCCGGTCCAAATTTGAGCTGGAACGGGTCCGTCATGCGTATGGCTCCGCCAGTGCCCCCGTCGGCATAAGGCACGGCGATTGGCGTGCCTTGCGGGATGCTGAAGGCCAGGGAGGTCAGGCCAAGCGGACCGGTGACGAGTGTCCTGATGGCCGTGGGGAGGGTGAGGCCGGTGACACGTTCGATCACGCCCCCCAGCACATCAATGGCCAGCGAGTAGTGCCAGGCCGTTCCGGGCTCGAAAAGCAGGGGCACGGTAGCGATCCGGGCTATGTTTTCCTGAAGCGTGAGGCGCGCGTGGTCCAGTCCGTCCGAGATGCCCTTGCGATGATAGGGGCCCGTTTCCGGCTCCAGGAAGCCGTAGCCCAGTCCGGCCGTATGCGTCATGAGGTGCCGGATGGTGATGACGGGCTGCCGTCCGTCCGGGAGTGCGGGGCGGAAGTCGGGCAGCCATTGCGTGACTGGTGCGTCCAGGGACAGTTTGCCCTGTTCCATCAGGGCCAGGGCAGCAACGCAGATGACGGGTTTGGTCATTGACGCCAGCCTGAACAGGGTCCCGGTCTGCGTTGCGATACCGGCTTCACGGTCTGCCGAGCCAAAGGCGCGTTCGTAGACGATCTTTCCGCGCTCCGAGACCAGAACCGTCGCGCCGACGAGTGATCCCGAATGCACGGCATTCTGAAGAACGCTGTCGATCGCAGTGGTCCGGGCGGAGGACGTGGATACTTCCGCAGCAGAGGCTGATGATCTTGATGAAAGCCATGCGGCGGCGGGCAGTGTTGTTCCGAGAATGCTGCGCCGGCTGACAGGAGCGGCGGAATGTCCGGTTTCTGTTTTCTGTCGCATGAGAACGTCCTTCGTGTTGCTCATTGGGAGTCACCTGCAGGCGCTATCGTATTCCTGTTCATTTCCGGGCATAATCCGGATGAAACGGGATTCAGTTTGTACTGAAAGTAAAGAATACATGCTTGATCGCATTACCGGCATGCAGCTCTTTGCCCGTGCAATGCAGGCCGGAAGCATTTCGGCCGCAGGCAGGGAGCTGGGTCTTTCACCGGGGATGGCCAGCAGGCATCTGGATGCGCTTGAAAAACGGCTTGGGGTGCGGCTGTGTCATCGCAGCACACGCAGGCTCAGCCTGACGGAAGCCGGCCAGCATTATCTGGAGCTGTGCCTGCGTCTTCTGCCGGAACTGGAAGAAGTCGAGGCACAGATTGCTTCACAGCGCGTCGAGGCGTCTGGCGTTCTGCGTTTCAATGTTCCTCTGTCTTTGGGGGTACGCTACATCGCGCCCCTGCTTCCGGCGTTTCATGAGCAGCATCCGGCGGTGATGGTTGATCTCGGCCTCAATGACAGGGTTGTGGACCTGACGGGAGAAGGGTGGGACCTGACCATCCGGGTCGGGCGTCTGAGGGACAGTCGCCTCATTTCCCGCAGGCTTGCGCATAGTGAACTGATGATCTGCGCGTCGCCGGATTATCTGTCACGACGGGGCAGGCCCCGCTTTTGGACGGATCTGCCCCGGCACGACTGTCTGGGGTTTTCGCTGTCCGGTATCGCCAAGCCGGAAGAATGGCTCTACGGGCGCTTCCGGGACAGGCGGGTTTCCGTTCATGGTCCCATGTGTGCGAATAATGGTGATGCGCTTGTTGCCTGTGCCAGCGCCGGGCTCGGGATCATTTACGAGCCGGACTTCATCGTGGCCGATGCCGTCCGGGCGGGTGCGCTGGAGGTGCTTGTTCTCGATGCGCCGTCAGCAGAACTGGGTGGCGTGCATCTGCTGTATTCTCCTGACCGTGCTCCGCCCGCGAAAGTGCGTGTCATGATCGACTTTCTCGTGGGGGCGTTTGGCAGTACGCCCCCATGGGGTGTGAGGTGAGGGGCCTGTCGCGGGAAGACACGAAACGGCGACGCGCGCTGGAGGTCATGTCATGCGATGGTGCTGATGGTCTTTCAGGACCTCGATGAATGCCCGGAGTGCAGGCGGCACAAGCCGATGGCCGGGGTAATAGAGTGCGTATCCCGGAAAAGTGGGAGTCCAGTCGTTCAGAATGGTCGTGAGTTTCCCCGCTGCCAGGGCTGAGCGTGCCGTGTCTTCCGAAACAAATGCAATCCCCTGTCCGCCAGTGGCCGCTTCGACCATGAGGTCCATGTCGTCCAGCGTCAGCGCCCCGGGGACATCCACGTCATGCTCCTGGCCGTAACGGGCAAATTCCCAGCGGTAGATTTTGCCGCTGGGCAGCCGAAAGCGGATGCAGGCGTGATGCTTCAGATCATCAGGTGTCTGCGGCAGGCCATGCGCGGCAAGATAATCGGGGGAGGCAACCGCCACGAAGCGGCCTTCCCCGCCAAACCTTATGGCGATCATGTCCTGCGGGATGGCCTCCGCCAGCCTGACACCCGCGTCAAATCCTTCCGCCACGATATCAATGAAGCGACCGTTGGTCACGAGGTTGAGGTGGATATCCGGATAGCGTTGTCGAAAAGGGGGTACGATCTCTTTCAGCAGGGTGCGGGCCGCGTTTCTGGAGGCATTGATTCGCAGTGTTCCGGAAGGTTTGGTTTTCAGCATCCCAACCGTGGCGAGGGTCTGGCCGAGGCTGGAAAGAATGGGGCCCAGACTTTCGGAAAACTGGGCCCCTGCTGCTGTTAGGGCGACACTGCGTGTTGTCCTGTGGAAAAGACGCACACCCAGGCGTTCTTCGAGGGCACGGATCATGTGACTGAGCGTTGATGCCGAAAGATCGAGTTCGTCCGCGGCGGCGCGGAAACTCTCATGCCGCGCCACTGCGAGAAACGCATTCAATTCTGGCAGACTGGGAGTCTTATTCATGGCGTTTTTTCAATAGTCCATGCCGCTTTCAACACATAGACCCACCTATCCCGTCAGGCCAGAGTGCATGGCAGTCGCCTCAGGGTTCTGGGGCCATGAATCGGGAACGTACATGATGTCCAGAAACTGGTTTATTACAGGAACATCCTCGGGGTTCGGCCGTATCATGACCGAACGTCTTCTTGAGCGCGGTGACACAGTCGTCGCGACCCTGCGCCGGCGCGATGCGCTCGACGCTCTTCAGGCCCGCTATTCTGACCGTCTGCATGTGGTAGCGCTGGACGTCACCGATACGCAGATGGTCCGCCAGGTTGTCGATCAGGCTTTTGCAAGGCTGGGACATATTGATGTCGTCGTCAGCAATGCCGGTTATGGTCTGTTCGGTGCGGTGGAAGAAGTCTCCGATGCCCAGATCCATGATCAGATCAATACGAATGTCATTGGTTCGATCGCAGTTGTCCGTGCTGCCCTGCCGCATTTCCGTGCCCAGGGTGGAGGCCGTATCCTTCAGCTCTCGTCAATGGGAGGGCAGATCGCATTTCCCGGCCTGGGTCTCTATCATGCCAGCAAATGGGCCATTGAGGGTTTCTTCGAGAGCCTCGTGCAGGAAGTCGCGCCATTCGGGATCGAGGCGACACTGATCGAGCCGGGAGCCGCACGGACGCAATTTGGTCGAGGCAGTATGGTGATGTCCGATCCGCTTGAAGCGTATCAGACGCTTCCCTTCAGTGCACGTCGGGAAGTTCTTGCTCATGAATCCTATACGCCGATCGGAGATCCGGAAAAGATGGTTCATGAGATGATCGCCAGCGTGGATGTTTCTCCCGCTCCCCTGCGTCTGGCCCTCGGCAGCGATGCCTACAGACTGATGCATGAGGCGCTGGCAAAGCGGCTTGAACTGCTTGAAGCTCAGAAAGACATTGCCGTCTCGACGGATGCGAGTTCGTAAAAACGCGTCAGGGTCGACGTATTTTTAATCAATCATCCAGATATTTGCAGGGACAGGTTCGATGAATAATTCTCTTCAGGGCAAAATTGTAGCCATTACCGGAGCCAGCAGCGGGATCGGGGAGGCCACGGCACGTCTGCTCGCGCGGTCCGGCGCGTTCGTCGTGCTTGGCGCACGCCGGATGGACCGTCTCTCTGCCATTGTGGCGGATATCGAGCGCGAAGGCGGAAAAGCCCTTGCGCTTGAACTGGATGTCCAGCGGAAAGAACAGGTTCAGGCTTTCGTTGACCGGACGGTCACTCAATTCGGACGCCTTGACGTTTTCGTCAATAATGCCGGCGTCATGTTGCTGGCCCCACTTGCCGATCGGAAGATCGATCAGTGGGAACGTATGATCGATGTCAACATCAAGGGCGTACTCTACGGTATCGCGGCAGCTCTGCCGGTCATGCAGAAACAGGGTTCTGGCCATGTCATCAATGTTTCGTCGGTGGCGGGACACAAGGTTGGACCCGGATTCACTGTCTATTGCGGGACCAAGTTTGCGGTTCGCGCGATTTCCGAAGGATTCCGTCAGGAAGCTGGCCCCGCCATCCGCAGTACCATCATCTCTCCTGGCGCCGTGACAACCGAACTGCCGACCCATATCAGCGATGGTCCGGCCAAAGATGCGGTAAACGGTATGTATGCTGCGGCCGCGATCAGTGCTGATGCCATTGCCAATGCAATCCACTATGCGATCTCCCAGACACCTGACGTTGATGTCAATGAGATCATTATCCGCCCAACGGCGCAGGAATTCTGATGGCCTATATTACAGATTCAAACAGGATCTGCGGAGTATCTGCTGATGGATGAACTGTGTTGGTGACGGACAAAAGAGCGTCCGTCATCAGACACTTTCCTTCATAAGCCTTCTGGGCGTGCTCGATGGCCAGACTGATGCACTCGAAAAGCTGAGAGGTCAGTCCATACATGGCACAGGCACGGGTTCTGGCAAGATTTCTGTCGAGGGTCTCCAGGGAGTGCCAGATTTCCCGTTTTCCCAATGCGGTCCGAAAGCGAACGGGAATCCCGCGTCTGAAATGGAAACCGGATTGCAGACGAATCAGCACAACAGGGCTCGTTTTGTAGAAGCCCTTTGTAGAAGAGAAGGGGCTTCGGGTTACTGAAAACCCTAAAAGCCATTTATTTTCAATAACTTATATGTGGTGCGAGCTGCGGGACTCGAACAAGAACTGTCCCGGAGTGACGCAATTAAGTTATTGAAAAATATAACTTTTAGAGTGATATTTTTTAGGGAATTGTAGAAGGGCTTTGTAAATTAGTCTACCTTTTATTAGGCAGCGGCAATCCTCTGAATCGTCCTTAATCCGACCCCATATTCTTTGGCCAAGGCACACCCTGTTTCTCTCTCATAAGGTCACTTGATGACATTCTGCGCTTTGGGGGAAAGCTTCTTCTTTCTTCCCAGTATGACCCCACTAGCCGTGGCTTTCTTTCTGTCAGACTGGGGACGTTCGATAATCAGAGCGCGACTGAACTCTGCAAACGAGCCTATAAAGACTCAGGGTGGGACTTCTATATGCCGTTCCTGATGGCCATCAGGCCATTAAACTATTGATAATTATAGTATTTTTAGGATTTAGAAAAAGCCTAAAAAGCTGGAATGTTTAAGCATCCGAGCAAACTGAAGATATTTTTCGGAAACAATTGAAATCGAATAAAAAATTGATTATGTTCATCTTATGGTGCCGCTAGGGCATTTCAGTTTCGTGTTTACACTGTCAAGGTTTCCTGAGTGAACTTTCATAAAGATTTCCATAACTGGAACTCCGATTGTTAACCACCAGCGTGCTTTGCCAGCATACCGGCAATACATAATTGCCAACTGTATGATAACATACACGACTACGTCGAAGATAAACGCAACCGTCTGAACAGCGGGGGCGGGACTGTTAAGGGTTATGCGTTGGCCTGATGTCCTGCCTCCATTCGCAACGGTGGTTATGTCGTCTGATTTCAGGTTTGAACGCTCTGACCTAAAGCAATATCCTCATTTTGATGCACCGATTGCGTTAAAAGAAATTCATCATCTTGTGACTAATCCGGAAAGAGTCGCAAGTAATAGTTTCTATCCGTTTTTTATGTACTTTAAAGAGTGGCAGCCTTTCCGTCTAAAGGCTGCCGGACGTCCCGAAAAAAAACAGCGCCCAATTCGTTATGGTGCACGACGAGATGCGTATATATTTTCGTACTATCGACAGATTTTGTCAGATTTGTATGAAAAAAAGCTTATTGAATACGGAATTGAAGATTGCCCTGTCGCATACCGAAAAATTAAGAAGAAAAGGGGTGGCGGAAAGTGCAATATAGATTTTGCAAAGGATGCTTTCGATGAAATAGACCGATTAAAGGACTGCTTAGTAATTTGTTTAGATATAAAAGGTTATTTTGAGAGCTTAGACCATAATCTTATAAAAAAGGTCTGGTGTGAGCTTCTAAATGTGAAGCAGCTTCCAAAAGACCATTACGCAGTTTTTAAAAACATTACAAAATATAGATATGTTGACCAGAGAGCTGTTTATAAACGCTTAGGTTTCTTTGGAATTGTTGACTCTAAAAAACCTTCTATTGAAGGTCATGTAAAAGATATACCCAAACAGTTATGCTCTCCGTTTGATTTTAGAAATAAAATTTGCGGGAAGGACAAATCATTCGGTCCATCTTTAATAGAAAAAAATGAATTCCATTATGGAATTCCTCAGGGAGCTCCTATATCAGATATTATAGCAAATTTTTATCTTATGAAATTTGATAAAACTTTAAATGAGTATGCTCAAAGAAAAGGTGGAAAATATATCAGATATTCTGATGATATTCTTCTAATTATACCAGGAGGGACCGAAAATCTACACGAAGCTGTCAATCTTGCGATAGAAGATATCAAGAAATACGGAGATGAAATCGAAATAAAAAAAAGTAAAACATGTATAGTAAAATTTTTTCAAGCAGAAGGAAGATTATTATATACTCCTATAGATTTTGATGGAATTAAAAATACAAAGCAAGGTATTGAATACCTTGGATTTAGATATGATGGGAATAAAGTTTATATACGAGAGTCTACAGTATCCCGGTTCTTTAGAAAAATTTCCTCAGCATCGAAAATGCAAGCTAGAAAGCATGTGGAAAAAAATCTTGGAAAGAATCAGTCTCAATTAATCAATAGTTTCGATTACGCGTATTTCTATGGTAAATATGGAAAAGTCCATAAAGAAAAATATATTGAAGACGATTACCGTAGTTGGACCTTTTATTCATATGTGAAAAGGTCTTCTGAAATTTTTGGCGACAAGGGTTCAGGTATTCATGGGCAATTTTCAGGTTTTAAAAAATTTACTGAAAAAAAAGTAAAGCAAACTATTAAAAAAATTGTTCCTGAATGAACTTAATTTTTAGATTTAATTCGTTCTATTGTTCTTAGGCTTACTCCATATTCTCTCGCCAAAGAGGTTCCGGTTTCTTTTCCATAACGTATTTTTATGGATTCTTGAGCTTGAGAAGAGAGTTTAGGCTTCCGACCCATCCGCACACCATTTGCCATGGCTCTCTTCCTGCCTGACTGGGTACGGTCGATAATCAGAGCACGCTCGAACTCTGCAAAGGACGCCAGGAGGTTCATGGTAAGGCTTCCCATCATGTCATCCCTGATGGTCCCCACTCCCTCAATGGTGATGGCAATGCCCTGACCTCTCAGGTTCTGGATGACTGTCAGGATATCGAGAGTAGACCTTCCAAGTCGGTCGAGCTTCATCACGACCAGCTCATCCCCGGCCTGAATCATCTTCAGGAGCTTTCCGAACTGAGGTCTGTCATCTGACCTGATGACACCTGAAATCTTTTCCTTGAAGATATTCGCTTTTGGAACGCCAAGAGCCACCAAGGCATCTTCCTGTTCCTTCAAATCCTGTCCTACTGTGGACACTCTGCAATAACCGTATTTCATATAATTCTCCTTATAATTTTGGCGGAGATTTATGGCGGTTATTTTCTGGCTGTTTTCTGCGGTTCTATAATACCGCCATATTTCTCAATCTATGGCGGTATTGTATCATAATGTGATACTTATGAGGTCCATTATGTTTCTAGGAACGCCTTATGACTAGCGAGCCATCTAAATCTGGTATCGTGGGTAATCTCACAGCCTATGGTTCCAGTGTGAGCGCTTTGGCAGTAATTTTCGCAGGACACCCAGTTTCTGCGACAATAGTAGCATTATGGGCATCTAGGCCGGTGAGAGAGGCTATCTCTCGCTTAATATGTGGCTCATTAGAGATTCCTGAGGCTTGGTTGCGTAATAAAAAGCTAAGTATTGATGCTCAAGGTTTGTCTGAACAGGCAGTTTTAAAAGGATTTTCCGAAAAAGTCACTGAGACTACTTTGAGTTCTGAATCCATCAAAGGACGGGCAGAACATTACGCGCTTACAGTTATTGAAAAGAAGCAAAAAACTAGAGAGAATATATCTCAAAAAACACTAGAATACCTTGCGGAAGGAGAGCCTACAGATGAGGCTTCTGCGCCTTCAGAGGACTTCATGAGATCTTTTGAGGCAGTGGCAGAAAAAACTTCATCTGATGAACTTCAAGATATGATGGCAAGAATATTAGCCGGTGAAATTAGGAAGCCTAATAGTATATCTCGGGCCACATTGGCAGTCGCGGATATTTTAGATAAAGAAATAATAGAGTCAATGATATTTATAAAGCCTTATATTATAAATAAAATATGGGTTTGTGCAGATGCTTGTGATTTTAATGAATTGCGTTTCCATGCAAATTTACTTTCTTCAGTTCGAATAACAAATGAAATTGGGCCGCATAAACATGGTTTTAATGAAGAAGGTTATGCAGTTCTGCAATATCAATCTGGAGCAATATATTTGGAGTTAAAAGACAAGAGCCGAGCTAGAAAATTCACGCCATTTACGGATGGATTTAATATAACCAGGATTGGAAGCGAGCTAATATCAATACTTCCCGATATAAATGAAGTAAAAATTGAAGAAATTGCCAATTCATATAGTAAAAATAAATATATAGAAAATGTTTCTGTTGGGGATGTAGTGGAAGTTGATGGGAATAATTTTTTTCAGGAGAGAAAATAAATTATTGTATATAGAAAACTTTTCTTCTTCCAATACTATAAATATTTCTCTGTCCCAAAAACACCTGATTTGGGAATAGGGTGATTTTGCATGGCTGGGAGTCCGGTTCTGCAATTCTGGTACGGGGATTGCGGGATGGATTTCAGGAGTTCATGGCCCGCCAGGCTGTCATCTTGGAGACGTGCAGGAGTTTCGCCACTTCTCTGGCAGACAGGCCCTGAGCCTTGAGACGACGCGCCTGAGCGATGTCCTCTTCTGTCAGGGTCGGCTTTCTCCCAAGGCGGATGCCTTTGGATTTGGCGGTCTCCAGTCCTGACAGCACACGCTCGCGGATGATGTTGCGTTCGAACTCTGCAAATCCTGCCAGAAGCAGGAGGAACAGCTTGCCTCCAGCGCCTGCGGTATCAATTCCCAGATTGAGAATCCTGACAGAAATCTCCCGCTTTTTCAGCACGTCGATGAGGGTCAGCACATCGAGGGCATTACGCCCCAGACGGTCCAGTTTCACCACCGTCAGGGTGTCCCCCGCCTGAAGTCGTCTGACCAGTCTCTTCAGGGCCGGACGCGATCTCCACGCGGTCGCCCCTGACACTGTTTCCGTCACGATCTGCGTTTCCGGCACGCCCTCTTTCAGAAGGTCCGTGACCTGATTGTCTGTCTGCTGTCGTGACGTGCTTACGCGTGCATAGCCATATTTTCCCATAATCCCTGTCCTGTTCTTGAGGGACACCTTTGTGGGACCTTTTCAGGCCCCTCCGGTCTCCTCCCTGAATCATAACAAAATCAGGTGTTTACGGGATAACCTGGAGACAGGCGGTGAGACGCCAGGGGCGTGGTTTTCCGCGTCCATCACGGGCTGACAGAGGCGTCTTTCCTCTGTTTTCGGGGAGTGTGTGTCCGGATATGAATGTCGAAATTTTTGGAAAAACACTCTGGATTCACGGAATCGAGGGCCAGGTTCATGGCCTGACCCAGTGGACCGAAACCACAACCCAGACCACCAATGGCACCGCCACGCATCTCGGCGGGGGCAATTACGTCATTAACGGGCCTCAGGTTCACACCAATACAACGCACCACCAGAAGTTCTGGGTGGTCTCGCCAGGCGGACGGGAGCGTCAGGACCTCGGAAACTATCCGATGCGCGACGGTCAGACGGCCCGGCTTGTCTGGGTTGGCCTGGAAGGGAGGCAGTCCACCGGACATGTCCTGTTTCACAATCTCTCCACACAGGCAGGCTGGAAAACACCCGTGGGCCTTCCCGCACCCATCCGGCAGAACGGGTTTGGCAGACTGACCCGTCGCTATCTTCTGTGCATTCTGCTTCTGGGAGGGTGTGCTGTTGCGACCAGTCAGGGGCCTGCTTTGGCTCCTCCCTCGACGCTGTGTGTTGTGTCCATTCTCCTTGCGATCGCGCTGATCCCCATAGGCTTCGTTCATCTGTACCGGATGTTCCGGCGCAACGAGCAGACCGCGCTTGGTGCCATTGAACAGGCTGTCCTCAGCAATCCCGCCTTCCTGCAATCGCTGTCCGCATGAAGCCCTTTTCTTCCCATCCCGTAGGACCTCACATGAAAACCACCCTCTTCATCGCTTCCGCCCTGTCCATGGTTCTTGGGGCGATGGTGTCCCCTGTGCAGGCCCAGACCACACCGGACTGTCTTCTGGCTATCAATCAGGGCGTCATCTCTCCGGCCTGCGCCAAAATGATGGGACTGGGCGCACCCGCCTCACAGTCCCCTCCGGACAATGGCGGGCTTCCTCTGCAACAGACCCTGCATTACCAGCCCGTGACAGGTTCTGTGGGAACAGCCAGTATCGTGGGGCTGACACTGGGTATGGGTCTGGCAGACGCCACCCGTGCCATGAAAGCCTATTGCAAGGCAGACCCGCGTATCGCCAACAGTTTCCTGAACACCACCTACAAAGGTGTCGGGGTCAAAACCCAATTCTATCCCCAGCTTCTGCAATGTGACGTCAACGGCGACCAGCTTGAGGTGCATGTGTCTCCTCCTGTGATGGGAAGTGTCGTGACAGCCATCAAGCGCTCCGTCTCCTTTCCTGCGGATGCCTCTCCCCGGTTTGCTGAACTGGCCTCCGACATCCGCCAGAAATACGGGCTGACGCTCCCCGCGATGGTGCGGGATAGCGATTCAGAAACCACGGCCTATGTGACGGCCACCGGGACAATGGCCACCAATGCCCGCTTTTCCTACGCCCAGCCCATGGACAGCAGTTCGTATGATGCTCCGGGTGAAATCGCCTATCTGGCTGTGAGAGCCAGCCCTGTCAGTTCCAATCCGGCCAATGTGTCCACGATGTTTCTGACGCTTGAAGATTTGCGGGCTGAACGTGCGATCAACGCCGAAGTCCTGAAACAGCTCACGGCTTCGGTCGATCAGAAACTGGCCAATAGTCATGTCAAACCTGCCCTGTGAAGGACATCACCCTGTGACGCTCAACGGCACCATCATCAAGGTTCCTGACACCACACCGGGCCTGATTGTTTCTGACGGCACCCAATACAGTTTCGAGCTGGCGGGACACTGGCAGGGAAGCACGGCTCCCGCCCTCAACCAGAAGGTCAGTTTCAGCCCTGATCCACAGGGCCATGCATCGGCCATTCAGGTCGTGACACCTGAAGGTCTCACCCGCGAAAAACTGGACGACATCACACGCAGTGTTCTGAAGAACGGCGAAGGGCTCAGCCAGAAGCTGGGTCCGTATGTCAATGCTCAGGTCTCGCGGATGACGGTGCCGGTTGTTGTCCTGTCACTGGTCCTGCTGGTCTCGTTCCTCGCCCTGACAGGCTGGAGTCTGGATGCCAGCAAGGAAGGTCTGCCCATCACGGTCTCCTGTTCGCTGTATCAGGTGCTGGGAATGCAGTTCACGACAGATGGCGTCAGGACCGGTCTGACACTCTGGAGCTGTCTGGGCCTTGTCATTATGCTGATGCCATGGGTCTCTCCCTGGCTGAAACACCGACATGCTCCGCTCCTGAATGCTCTGCCTCTGCTGGCTCTGGTGCTTCTGGCGGTGGTCGTTCACAGGAAGCTCCACGCTTTTGCAACGTCCCTGACGCAGGCGACAGGTCAGATGTTTGGACGTTTCGGAGCCACGGACAGTTTCCAGCAGTCCATGGAACGCCAAACCAGCCAGCTGGCACAACACGTCATTGAGTCCGCCACATGGGGGTTGGGGTACTGGCTGTGCCTGCTCTGCGCTCTGGGGCTTGGCTGGCTTGGGTTCCGGAAATGGCAGGTCCTGCCCTGACATCCCATTCTCACGCGGGCAGGTCCTGCCTCGGCCTTGCGGGTGACTACACTTCTCTTATCGAACAGGATATTCCATGAAATATTTCAGAATGCCACTTGCCAGTCTTTTTCTGGCAGGTCTCAGTGCGTGTTCGACCGCGTCCGGTGGTAATCAGGCACTGAAAACAGCCACGCCAGCCAGCATCAATCAGACCCTACATAATGGCGTTACAACAGACGAACAGGTCAAGGCCATCTATGGGGCTCCAGACAAGGTCAGCTACACCGATAGTGGCAATGAAATCTGGACATACACCTATGGAAGCTCGTCCGATAAAATCGCGGATGCGGAAGTCTTCGATCCAACCGGGCTCACCACATTTCTGGGGTCGAAGAATAAAAGCCATATCAGGACACTCACCGTGCTTATCCATAACGGTATCGTTATGAAACACAATCTGAATGACAATACCAGCTATGCTGGAACAGGCGTTTTCAAACAATGACGTCCTTTCCTTAAGGAGCGATGTCTTGTCACTGACCTGACAGCATCGGTCGGGTCTGCCGGGAGGGCCGGGGAGGGGGCAGTCAGCATGGCCATCTGCCTGAGGGCTTCCTCCGGATTGTCTCGTGCCAGCACAAGAAGCCTGACATCACGGGTCTGTTCCAGATGCGCCACAAGCCTCTCCATATCCGCTCTGGCTCTGAGGAACGTCTGAACCTCGGGAGACTCTGCCCATGCCGTATGGGCTTTCTCCCGGCCCATCGCATACCAGTCTGCCATCCAGCGAACGGCATAGGTAAACTGCTCATCGTTCTGCATGTCCAGAGTGCCAACCGCATGGCGGTCATAGCCATAGGCGTGAAGAATGGCGGTGAAGGCCTCCTCAGCCTGCCGGATCTCTGCTCTGTTTCCACGGTTCCACATGCTGGCCTTCTGTCTGGCGTCCAGCCATCGGCGTCGGGCAGGAGCAAGTCTGGCATGGTGGGTCTGGTCAATAGACTGGGCGTCACGGCTTTGCGGGTCTGCAAAAGGCTCAGGCGCGAGATGCGACCACCAGGCATCGAACTCCTCCATCATGGCCAAAAGCATGTCTGCAAAGCGTTTCTGGTCCTGTAACAGGTCACGGATCTCCGCCTCGCGTTCTGCCTCTCCCCTGTTGAAGTCGATAACCGACTGGATTTCCGCGTGTGACATTCCCTCCGTGATGACAGCGCGTGGTGACATCTGAAGACTGGAGACAGGGCCAAGCCAGTGGGATGGTGAAGCTGGTCGTGTCAGGGGTATCAAAACGGAAGTCCCGGTCTCTGTCGCGTTGGGTGCGTGTGTTTCCTCTGTCTGGTCGGGTTCGGGGTCAACGGGGGTTTCCCCCTTGCCAGTTGGGTCTCGGGATGTGTCACGAGGGCCAGGGCTGGCTATCCCTTTATTTATCATGGCTTCGGGGTCTGTCCTGAACTGCTGAAGCTCGGCTTTTTTCAGACCCAGCAGACGGGACAGTGAACCCACAAAAACCCCGTTCTGGTCTTTCAGGATGAGGACATCGGGTTTCTTCTGGCCTGCTTCCAGGGTCCATCCCTGATCTGCCACAGCCTGTTCAAAAGCCTGCCAGCTATCAGAACGGGAAAACATTTCCCGCACGGCATATTTGATCTCAAAAGGGCTGGCGCCCTGTCGCTGGGATTGTCTGGACTGCGGGTCTGACAGGCAGGAATTCGGGAGCGGTCCGTCACAGAGCGTCTTCAGGCGGTCGCGAAATTCCTCTGGAACCGCGTGATACACGGACCTGTTGTGACGTCCCTTGGTCAGGTCCAGACCATGCTTCAGCTCAAACAGTCGGGCGATTTTTTCCTGACGTTCATAGCGATGCGAGACATCCAGAACTTTGCCGGTCTCGGCATTCGTCGTGCGAACCAGAAACTGACAGTGGCGATTGTCTGCTTTGCCATCGTGACGGGTTTTGGTGTGAATGACGGCAAGACAGACATCAGACGATGTAAACCCGAACTCTTTGGCGAGCATGGTGATGCAGTCAGCAAACTGTTCATCTGTCAGCTTCTCTTTCGAAGAGATCTGAAAATGCTGAACAGCATTCACGCGATGGAAAGCTGTTGCGTCTGCGATACAGTCATCGACATCCTGGCGTCTGCCTTTCCACAGTAAAATATGTTCGTTCTCGTCTGTCTTCTCCACAAGGTGATGGAAAATGGCTCCTGAACCTGATGACGTTTTGATGGGATTGCTCTTGAGGATCATCGCACCCTCCTCAAAGCCCTGTTGATGCGGGCCTTGATGTCATCAAGCTCGGGAATTCGGGAGGCAATCTCCACCTGTTCCCCTGTGTTCCGGCGTCTCGCAATCTGGTTCAGGTTGTTGCCTATCGCTGACAGTTCCCGACGCAACGCCAGAAGCTCCTCTGCAATCGAAGCCCCTCCTGCCAGTTCGTTCAGCAGGACTTTCCTGCACCAGACAGACAGTCTGCGTGTTCCTGCTGTGGTTTTTAGTCTCTCCCGTTCTTCCGGTTTCACCCGGATATGCAATGTCTCCGTTTTCATAATGCCCCTCGCGCGCGTGAGTCATTATAGCTCTGGCAGATGCAGGGGAGAGAGTTGCTCTGGCGTATTCAGGGAGTAAACTTGAGCCAAATCAGAGTAATCGTATATACAAATGCAAAAAAAATCACTTTTATTGGTATTTATTGAAATAAATCATTGACAAACACAATAACATCAAATATACATCTCCTCAGTCCCCACAAGAGGGGGTATAAGGAATAAGGATATGACAAAATTAAATGACATTTTAAAACAGTTCGAACTTGCTGAATTGAACGCAGTCGAGAGAGTGAAAGCCCTTGGTACGTCAAGGCATATAGGAAATGCTCCCCTGTCAGTGGCAGAGGTCGAGCGCATTGTTTCCTTCATCAGGACAGACCTGAAGGGACAGGAGTTCACAGCAGCAAAACGTGCGAATGCATATGCTGAAACTCTTAGAAAATCTGCATATTTAAAAGAGGTAAAGCCTGACCATCTGCTGAACTTCCTTCTGGACTCACGCATTCCAGCGAGTGAAGTCAGTGCTTTGGGATGGGAACAGGAAGATATCGAGGCGGAGCGTAAAGGTTTCGGTAACGCTCTGTTTGTCGCGTTGGGATTACTGGTTTTCCGGGATTGGGAGCGGTATCATGGACATAGCTGGGATTGCGAAACCCAGTATGTGAAATGGTTTATTCGTTTTGCTCCTGAAGAGTTTAATGCAGGGGCATCAATTGCCCTCCATGCTCATTTCGACCTTGGTTTTTCTCTTCTGGCAGAAATGAAGGGCAAAAAGCCTCTTTCCTGGTCTTATGAAGGACAGGGAGGCCAGCCATGACCCATCATGAAATTGCCATGGCTCAGCTGGATGTAGCCCGTAAATATCTCGAGTGGAGGATTTCCGCTCTGGAGGCTCCCCTGACGGTCCTGCAACAGCAGGGCGATGAAGACAGAGCCAAAGCACTTCTGGATCAATCCTGGATGTTCAAAAACCGCATCCAAAGTGTCGAGGATGTCGTAACGGTTCTGGAAATCATGCAGGAACTGGGGGTGTGTGATGATAACTAAAGCAGACGCCTTCAACCATCTCCTGAATATGGCTCGTGGAACCAGCCGGGGCGAAATCATTGCCCGCGATTTTTTGCTCTGGTGGTGGAATGAGCATCTCTTTGGGGTATTCGACTTCCACCGTCTTGTTTATCTCGACGGTAAGACATTCAAGGCGATCTGTGATCTGTCTCAGGATATCTTTACATCGGGAACCACCTATCCTCTTGTAGACAGCGAGTTTTACAGACGTTTGCAAGAGCTCGTGAACTGGGAACTGGACCGTCAGAACCGCCTGAAGTCCCAATAAAGGGGGCTTCCCGCACCTCGCCTTTTCCCCAACAAGGTGCGGTGCGGGATAGACTTGTTTCGGGTTGTTCGAGGATATCCAATGCCTCGTCTCTCGCCTTAGGAGGAGGTTGCCCTCTGGAGCAAAGCCTCTCCCACCCAAAAGCTAAGGAGGTAACACCTTCTTGGTATACATCTAAACAAGCTGGAACGATGTCAGAATGAAACGCTGTTGCCCTGACTGAAACCTGATGTCTGACTATGGAGGTCTGGCTGACAGGGGATGCATTGAAATCCTTCACTGTTCTGAAATGCATGACATGCACCAGAGCGGTCAGAGTTCTGGGCATCCCTGTGCGGACATAATGGAAATCGGGATGACGGGCTGATATCCGGTTCAGTCTCTCATCGGAAAATCCCCGCATCAGAAGCAGGGCTGTTCCACCAAAGGCTTTGCGCTTTATCAGCCTTTGAGCTGTGGCAACTCTTGCATCGGACAGGGTTCCGTAGCGTTTGCCTGCATGAATGCTCGTATAACGGCTTCGGATGTCTCGGGTCAGTCCAATGAACGTCAGGCTGGTTTCGGGCTTTCCATAGTCCTTGGTGAGATATCGCGAAACAGACAGCACATCGCGGATGTCCTTGATGGCGTCTGCCTGTCGGTCCACTTCATTTGGAAACGCCTGAAGGATCTGTTCCTCAAGCCAGGCTCTCTGTGAGGGGTCTACATAGAGCTGGATATGGTAATGCGGTGTTTCATCGTTCTGGAGTTCCAGCGCTGTCATCCCCAGCAGGAGAATATCCTTCTCCCGGGCTTTGCGTCTGACACTCTTCCAGCGTCTGGAGATTTCGGCTTTGGCCTCTTCATAGGAACAAGCGTGATATGTTCCGGGTAAGGTCAGGGTCAGGAACAGTCCCTGATAGTCCAGAAATCCCGTGGCGAAGTCGTGCAGGCTGTCGGCTATCGCCAGCGTGACTGCATAATGTTTTTTGAGATGCCACTGACGTAAATCATGAGCAGACAGTCCGGTGTCCGGGTTCTGTCTGTCAGGAACGACGATGAACGTTTTGCTGGCTGTCAGTTTCTCGGCGTCAAAAGACTGTTGAATCCTGTCCCGTTTTGGGGAGAGTTCCAGAACCCTGCGGAGATTACGGCGTAATCTGTTGGCTTTGCGTGTGAGAACCTGTCCCGTGATTCGCTGGGTCTGTTTCAGCTCGTCATAAGATTGAGAGAGAAGGTCAAAGCCGGAAACGAGATCTTCGGGCAGGGTTTCAACCCAGGCCACGACGTCCATGGCAACCTGTTCGGTTTCTTCAAAACAGGCGAGAAACTCGCAGTTCTCTGCGATCTTTTGGGTGATTACGTTCTTGTAAAACACATGCAGGGGGAACAGCCTGCGCCAGATGTCTGGTCTGGTGGTTCTTATCCAGTGGTCTATCTCGTCATACTGCACATCATCCTGCATCTTTCCCCGTGTAAGCGTGGAGAGAAGCAGAATGGTCTATAATGGTTTTGTCGCAGATACATGCCTTACTTCCTTCTCCGGACTGGTCTTCGGGATGTTCTCCAGTCCTGAGAGGGAAGTATAGCAGACAGTCTTGCAGTTTTGTTTCGAAGAGGGATTATTGTTTTCCCATTAATCTCTTCAGGTCCCAAAACTCAGGATATGACATGGAATCCGCAACACGTTTGAGGTTCGTGATATCCACGTCATCGAAATAGACGGTATTACCAACCGACTTGTTCAAGCCTTCATGTCCGAGAAAATCATCAATCCATGACTCTCGAAGTCCACCGTCGCCATGTTCATGAATATTGCGGAGCTTGGTTGAGACGTTGTGCCGGAAAGAATGAAAAACCTTCTCCCGGCCAATGCCGAGGCGCGATTTAAAGCTCGAGAAATTTCTCTGGAAGATTCCGGACCGTTTCATGTCCATGCCTGTGAAATCCAGGTCCTTGAACAGATAACGCCGTCGCTGGTTTTTAGCACGTTCGGCCATCTCTACGAGGCCGGTATCCAAGAGGGGCTGACACAGGGGAACAATGCGAGCCCCGGCTTCAGTCTTGGGGTCCCATGCTTCCCAGGGTGCGTCTTTATGAGCACGGTGGACCTGCACCACAATGCACCAGATATCCTGGATCTGGATGATATCCTGCGGTCGCAGTCGGCAGATTTCTTCCTCCCGCATTCCCGTATAGGACGCGATGCCGACAATTAGCCCAAAAGTGGCCTGACTGATGGTTTGGAATGGCCATGGATTTTCGATGAGCGTGATCAGGTCATCGATTGACCAGCGGATACGCTGTGTTTTTGCAGTGGTATCGAACTTCCAGCCTCCGACAAACGGATTGCGGTCAACCTTGCCGATGGGTTCATAATGACGCCAGAGAGCAGACAGTCGTGTGAAATGGTTCTTTGTGGCTTTTCCTGAGATACGCTCCAGATTTTTCCGATTGGCTTCTGAGACCAGTTCAGCGACGGTTCGCGTATCCTTGCGGTTTTTGCCGTAATTGACCGGCAGTTGCTCCATCATTGTTTTGAAGTCGGAGGCGTCTTCTCCCGCATAGTCGCGGATAGGTCTGTCACCACAGATTTCGACAAACCTTTTATACGTGTTGCGATGCTCAGCGATGACGGAGGGTTTGGCTTTCTTGGCCTTGAGGCTCAGGAAGGTTTCAGATGCTTCCGAGAACAGAGGGGAAGGCTTGGGGGCTGGAGGCTGAACAAGTTGTGTCAGCACGGCAACCTGCTCTGCGAGCTTTGTCAAAGCGACCTCGCCCGGGTTCCTTGCAGACTTGCCCAGTTTGTAAATGATATCTGTCAGGGCGTTGATTTCGGGACCAATCTTTTCAAGCACGCTGGAAACCCGTTGGTGGTCTTCCATCCTTGCCAGAAGATGCTCAGCATTCATGGTGTTATAGCGAGCTTTCAGAGCCTGAATCTCACTGTCATAGGTCTGGATAATGGACTGAAACAGGTCCTGCTGGACAGGATGCAGGTCAGATGTGGCCAGAGCGTCCTGAAAGGTCTCAACCGCTTTGTTGAGCGAGGATGTTTCTTCCGATGAAGACATAGCCAGACTGATGCACTCGAAAAGCTGAGAGGTCAGTCCATACATGGCACAGGCACGGGTTCTGGCAAGATTTCTGTCGAGGGTTTCCAGGGAGTGCCAGATTTCCCGTTTTCCCAGAGCAGGCCGAAAACGAACGGGAATCCCGCGTCTGAAATGGAAACCGGATTGCAGACGAATCAGCACGACAGGGCTCGTTTTGTAGAAGCCCTTTGTAGAAGAATGGGGGCTCCGGGTTGCTGAAAACCCTAAAAGCCGTTTACTTTCAATAACTTATATGTGGTGCGAGCTGCGGGACTCGAACCCGCACGCCCTTGCGGACTCGAGATTTTAAGTCTCGTGCGTCTACCATTCCGCCAAGCTCGCACAGCCCTCATGCTGCGCGCAGGAGAGCGGTACCGTTTTCTCTCAACCAGCGTTCCGCTGCAAGACGTCCTGTACGGCCCTGCGGAATAAAACAGTCGACCAGGGCCCAGAAATCGGGGCCGTGATTGAAGTGTTTCAGATGGGCCAGTTCGTGGATGACCACATAATCCCGGATCTCCGTGGGAGCCATCAGCAGGCGCCAGCTGAGCATGATGCGTCCCTGACGCGTGCAACTGCCCCATCGGGTCCGGACATCGCGCAGGTCGAGCCGGGCAGGGTGCAGATCCATTTTTGCTGAATAGGTTTGGAGTGTCTGTGTCAGGCGTTCCTTTGCCATGGCCTGAAGAAAATCGCGGACGCGTCGTTCCGTGTGTGAGGCTTCTCCGCTGACATGCAGTCCTTCCGCATCCAGCCAGCAGCCGCGCTGGGCCGTAGGTTCATGTAGGATAGGGATGCTTCTCCCTTCGATCATGACCTCTGAGCCGTCAGCGAGCGCCTGCTTTTCCGGCAATGCAGCTAGAGCATTGGTGATCCACTCCGTCTGCTGATGGACGAACGCCAGTGCTCTGTCCCGGCTGATGCGCTCGGGAACCGTGATGATGACTTCGCCCCGGACGGGTTCGATCCGCAGTGTAATGCGTCTGGCCCGTGTCGAACGTTTCCAGATAAGTGGAACGGTCGGGGGGAGCATGGTCTCAGCCCTTGCGCTTCAGCGCATGACAGAGCGGGGAGCGGTCCGGCCATTCCCCTGGCCAGTCTTCCAGATGGTCTTCCAGCGGTCCGGCGCGACGCTCGCTGATGCAGCGGTCCTGGACCGAGGCGCCGGAACTGTGCACGCCCTTTTCATTGCCCGTCCGCAGAGGGTGCCAGTCCGGAAGATCAAATCCATCGCGCAGCAGACGATAGGAACAACTGGGGGGCAGCCAGTCGATTTCGGCCAGAAGTTCCGGCGTGAGGGTCACGCAGTCCGGGACCTTGCGATGGCGGTCGGTATAGTCGGTGCAGCGGCAGGTATGCGTGTCCAGAAGGCGGCAGGCGACGTTCGTGTAAATGACTTCTTCAGTGTCTTCGTCGCGCAGCTTGTTGAGACAGCAGCGACCGCAGCCATCACACAGGGACTCCCACTGTTCGGAAGACATCTGGTCCAGAGGGACGGTTTGCCAGAAAGGCGCAGTGGGAGAAGTCATGGGTGGTCCAGCAGGGCGCAGGCGACGCAGAAAACGACCGCGAGCAGAATGGAAAGAAAAGCGGATGGCAGAAGGAGCGGAAACCAGATCAGGCGCAGACGTGTCGGCAGGTCGGCGCCCAGTCCGATGGCAGCGCGTGTTGTACCTGGCGGCAGGGTCAGCAGGGTCGCCCCGGTTGGAAAAACGACCGCCGGCGCAATGAGCATGCCTTCCAGCCAGCCCAGACCGGAATGAATGCTGGCCAGCGCAAGGGCCAGTCCGGGGGCGGGCAGGAGCAGCAGCAATCCGAGACGTCGCACCACCCGAGCGGGCAGGACGCGCATGAGCAGCGCGATCACGGCGCAGGCCCCGAGAAGTCCTGTCAGGATTGCGGGCAGGTTGAGCCGTAATGCGAGCGACATCATGGTGTTTGCGGTGCGAAACGTGCTTCGAACTGCTGTTCGAGCGCTTCACCATGCTGGGACCAGAACGTGTCGCTGACAGTCAGGAATGTCGGCGTGTTTCCCGGCGGAACCGGTCCGGGCATGTCTTCCAGATGGGGAGCGTGCATTCTGAGCTGGGCCAGTGTCCGGTGTGCACTGTCCGCGGGAACATTGGCGGGAATGGCCCAGAAGAGCGGCGTCCGCAGCACGTTCTGGGTGCCGGCAACGAAGAGCGAGCTTGCAGCCCCGGCCTGAACCCGGGAACTGACACTGGTCACTTCCGTACTCGGCGCGCTCAGCATGAGGGCGCTGCTCTGTTCCATGATGCGCGCGGCATCGGCAGCCGTCGTCCACCACACGATATAGGGGCGAAGCAGGTCCAGCTTGCGGAAGGCGCGATCCACACCGGATTGCGTCGAAAGGGTAGGATAGATGTCCTGTGGTGCGACGCCATCGGCCAGCAGGGCGATTTCCAGTGTTGTTCTGGCGCCGAAATGCAGGCCCCGCCGTCCCGGATGGCGCGCCACGTCCCAGAAATCCTGCCAGCCCGGAGCTGTTGCCAGCCGCGAGCGGTCCCAGGTCAGGGCAAGGTCGCTGACACCACCGGGGATGCCGCAGGTGGGGCTGTCGTCCAGTGTATGGACCCATCCGCCCGCGCAGGCCTGCGCCAGCTGCGTGCCCGTGACGAGAATGGCCATCCATGCGGGTTTCGCGGCATGGGAGCCGGTCTGGAGCGTTGTCGTCTGGCCGTCCCATTCCACCAGATGCAGGGTGTTGTCACTGGAGGTGAGGGCGTGCGCTGCGATCGTGCCTTCCGGAACGCCGAAGCCGGGTTCAGGGGCAACGGGCGCCGCCGCGCGACGATGGACAATCCTGCGCCGGTGCCGGCCGTGCTCATGTCCGTGCGCCGACGCGGAGCCGGGCAGGAAGACGGATGTGATGCCATGTCCGACAGACGTGAAAAACGTACTGATGCCGGTGGCATCATGTGACGAACGCGCGGACGCAGCCTGAGCCGCAGGCTCCAGGGATGACAGAAGCAGCAGGGCGCAGAGACACAGAGGGCGCGGGCCACTCCTGCGGGGGACCCGACCGGATGTCCGGAAGACATGTCGCAAGGGGAAAGCGGACCGGGTCAGAACGAAAGGATCCTTGGAAGGGTGGGTTGCTGGAAAAGGAAACTGTTTACAGGCGTCCGGACAGGACAGGCGCACTTTAATACATCCCGATGCCGGGCGGAAAGGCTGTCGCATGGGTAGCGGGCCAGGCGAGTTGCACAGCGGTCCCCGGTGCAGGGATCTTCTGGGCCTGAAGCGGCGGACGGCGCAGCTCGATTTCCGTTCCTTCGGCGCAGCGGACCCGCATGCGGATATGATCCCCGAGATGGGTGCTGTCGGTCAGAACACCGCGGACGGGCGTTTCCTCCTCTTCGTTCATGCCCAGGCCCTGGGCTCCGAAAAAGGGTGAAATCCGGTCGGGGCGGACACAGACAAGACATTCCTGTCCTTCAGCCAGATTTTCGGCGGCCATTGCGTCCACGATGCCGCCACAGGCCAGATGAACGCGGGCCACATCGTCGCCAATATCCAGAACCTGACCCGGCAGGGTGTTGGTCTCGCCAAAGAGGGTCGCGACCTCAACGCAGTCCGGACGGTCATAAAGACGGGCGGCGTCTGCACATTGCAAAAGCCGGTTGTCATGAAAGACGGCGATCTCGCCACCCGAACGCAGGGCATCTTCGCGGCGCGAGACGCTCTGGATCACGCTGAGATTCAGGGCGCGGGAGAGGGTGCCCAGCAGGATCGGGATGCGGCGTGCGGCATGGGGATCGAGCGTATGAAGCGGATCATCCAGCAGGAGCACGTCCGGAGACGTGACAAGGGCGCGGGCCAGCCTGACACGCAGGGACTGTTCCGGGCTCAGCTCCGCAGGCCGCAGGCCGGCGATGCCGTCCAGTCCCAGAAGGGAGATCATCCGTCCGGCCGCCGCACGGGCTTCGGTTCGGCTCTGTCGGCTGGCACGCAGGCTGAAGGCGATGTTGTCCCGAAGGTCCAGATGCGGGAAAAGCGGGTCCCGCGGACTGACGATGCGCATCCGGCGCTCTGCGGGCGGACGGGACGTCACGTTTTCGCCGCTGACCGTGATGGTGCCGCCCAGAGAGGGCAGGAACCCCGCCAGCACATCCAGCAGGCGCGACAGGGCCGGGGGCTGGTTTCCGAACAGGGTCAGGGTCGCGCCGGGCTGGAGCGACAGGTCGACGGGAGGCGCATCAATGGCCGCGCGCAGGCCGGCTACCTCCAGCACGGGCTTCGGGCGGGAGGGGCGGGCGCTCCTCTGCTTGGGAGCCATGCGGGAAACGCCGGACAGGCCTGACATGCAACCTCTGGGAGAATGGATCGTTATAGGCGAAACAAAATCAGGCCAGAACAGATCTGACCGGATATTCAAGAAGGGGTTTGAACATGAGCCGTAAAAGCGTCAAGGATAACATTGAAGTGGCAACCGAGACCACACAGGCTCAGATCGACAGTCTGCGGGACCAGCTGCAGGAACTGCTGAACAACCGCATCAACCCCGCTCTGCTTGATGCGGCTGACCGCACGGACCATGCCGTTGCAAATGCCCGCAAAATCACGGATCATGAAATTGAAAATGTTTCGACGCGTGTGCGGGCGCGTCCGATTGCAGCCGTCCTGATTTCGGCCGTGGTCGGTTTCTTCGCCGGCCGTTTCTCCAAGTAACAGCCCGGTTCTTTCCAGGCGGGGGACGGACGGCATCTCGTCCGGCCCCGTCCTGAAGAAGAGGCAAGCGACTTTCCATGAAGCCTATCGAACTCGGACAGGATGTCCTTTCAGCCCAGGGGCAGATCCTTTCCCGCTCTGCAATGCGAATCGGCCGCAGGGTGGCCTATGGCATCGTCGCGGCAGTCTTTCTGTTCTTTACAGCGATCTCATTTCACGGGTTCCTGTGGGCATTCTTCATTGATGTCGCAGGGCTGAGCTATGTGAAGTCCGCGCTCTGCGTGATCGGCGTAGATCTCCTGTTCGTCGTGATCTTCGGACTTCTGGCTGCCCGTTCCATCCCTGATCCGGTGGAAATCGAGGCCCGTATCCGCCGTGACCGCAAATTCATCGAGTTCAAGCAGTCTCTGGCCATGGCGGCGCTGACGGGGCTGGTCTTCGGACCGGCCGGCCGTTTCACCATCGCCCGTCTGTTCGCCATTGTGCGGAATTTGTTCGGTCTCAGAAAATAAGACATTTTGTGGCTGATATTGATCAAAGCCATATAGTCAGTCTCCGCGTAATGGCGTAAGCACTTCGCCAGTCCACCGACTGCTACTTCACTGAGTGGGAGTCGATGTGGCTGAGCGAGGAGCGTTGTGGACGAATTGGCGTACAGTCTGGCGTGTGGCAGTCTGGTGGTTGACGGTAGGGTCGGTTCCTGATGCTGGCTGAAGTTGACCTGTTTGGCGTTTTCGTTGCACCGCTTTCCATTTATGCCGTAGCGGCGGTCTTTGTGACGTTACTGCTTCGAAGCATCCTGTGGCGCACCGGTGCGCTGGGGTGGTTCTGGCACGTTGCCCTCTTTGAAATAGCGCTCTATGTCTGTGTTCTCTGTCTACTCATCCTTTACGTATAGGAGGGGTCGGCAATGAACTGGACCCGCAGCGTGATCCGTGTCCTGCTGACCCTCATCGTCCTGGCCCTGGCCATCGGACTGGGGCGCACGATGTGGGACATCTACGTCCTCGCCCCCTGGACCCGTGACGGCCGCGTGCGCGTTTACGTCGTAGATGCCGCCCCTGAAGTCTCGGGCACGGTGGTTGCCGTGCCGGTCGTGGACAACCAGTTCGTCCACAAGGGCGATCCGCTCTTCGTGCTCGATCCGGTGCGCTTCCGCCTCGACATCGACGCTGCCCGTGCCCGGGTGGCCGGAGCCGAGGAAGACCTCAAGCTCCGCACCTCCGACGCCAAGCGCCGCATGGGCCTGGGCGGCATCGTCTCGGCGGAAGAACAGGAAGACTTCAACTCCAATGTTGAAACCCAGCGCGCCAAGGTCAACGCGGCCAAGGCCGAGCTAAACACCGCCCTGCTGAACCTGCAGCGCTCGACGGTTTATTCCCCGGTGGACGGCTACATCACCAACCTCAACCTGCGGGTGGGTGACTATGCCCATGCCGGCGTGTCGGGGCTGGCAGTGATCGATGCGCACAGCTACTGGATCAACGGCTATTTCGAAGAAACCAAGATGCACGGCGTGCATGTGGGTGACGAAGCCCGGATCAAGCTGATGGGCTACAAGCAGATCATCATGGCGCATGTCGTCAGCATCGGCCGCGGCATCAACGACCAGAACGGCGTGTCCGACAAGCTGGGCCTGCCGGACGTCAACCCGATCTTCACCTGGGTGCGTCTGGCGCAGCGTATTCCGGTGCGTCTGGAGTTCGACAACGTCCCGCCGGAAATCACGCTGGCGGCCGGCATGACGGCCACGGTGACGATCGGGCGTGAGACGCCGGGCGCGCGCGGACGTCTGACCACCTGGCTGCAGAACCACCTCTGACATGTCACGCACCTCCCTTTCCCGATCGCTGGCGCGGCCCTTTACCCGGGCCGTAGCCCTCCGCAGCGTGGCTCTGGCCCTGAGCACCTGCCTGTCGCTGACGGCGTGCACGGTCGGGCCGAACTTCAAGCCGGACAAGATCAAGGTACCCGACGCCTTCGTCGAGCAGCCCCGGCCTGCCACCGCCGATGCGCTGGCGCAGTCGGCTGCCGACATGAAGGACTGGTGGGCGCAGTTCCACGATCCCATGCTCAACGAGCTGGTGGAGCAGGCGATCAAGGGCAATTACGACCTGCAGATCGCCTCGCAGCACATCATCGCCGAGCGCGCCGTCCGCCGTCAGGCCCAGTCGGCCTGGTATCCGCAGCTCGATGTGGCCGCAGGCGGTGGCGATGACCGCTATTCCATCAACGTGGACAACTGGCCGCTGCGTCCGGGCAACACGGCCAACCGCCCCGAGGCCTCGGTCCTGACTTATGGCGCGCGGGCGAGCTGGGAAGTCGATCTGTTCGGCCACATCGCCCGGCAGGTGGAAGAGCGCAAGCGGATCGTCGAGGAATCGATCGAGAACCGCCGTGGCGTCCTCCTCGCGCTGCTGGCCGAAATGGCGACGGACTATGTGACACTGCGCTCC
>NZ_JABCQB010000009.1:0-132190 GCF_015244525.1 Gluconobacter sp. R75690
GGCCTCCGTCGATGCCGGCCTGGCCCGTGACCGGGCGCAGAAGCTGTTCACGGCCGGTCTGACCGGATATCTGAACGTGCTGACGACCGAGCAGACCGCCCTGTCCGCCGAGGACCAGGCCGTCGTCGGCCGCCTCGCCCGCGTCCGCAACGCCGTCGCGCTGTACATCGCACTCGGCGCCGGATGGCAGGGCAAGGCCCTTACCGACACCAGACTCCCCGTCGAAGTCAAACAGCAGAACGCTTTCGTCAGAGCCTTCACACGGTAAGGCGAGGCTGCATCCCCGTGAAAGCATTTGGCTTTTGCGGGGAAACGGGACAAGCTTCTGGCAGGGTTACCTCGCCCTTGAGTTAGGATCAGTGATGGGCAGACTGTCTTTCAGGCGGAATATTCCCTCTGCCTTTTTCGCTCTGCTCGCTCTCATCCCATCCGCCCAGGCCAGATCCATTCATGACTGCGTCATGACGAGCGAAGTCGTGCCTTTCCTGAACCCCGCTGGCGCTCCCGTGATTCATGTCCGGGTGAATGACCATGACGTCGGCGCCTTTTTCTCGACCTTCACCACGCGCACGAGTGTCTGGGACGCAAAGGGATTTAATTTTTACCGCGAAGATCCCATCAGAACCATTTCGGTCACGGGAACGGGCGGAAACTATTCCACCACCGTCCACAGCCTTCAGATCGGTCAATCCGTTCTCAAGGACATGACGGCCCTGCTGGTCGGTGAACGCCCCCCGAAAGCACCCGACGGGCTGCTCCTGATGGTGGATATCGGGTGGGACATTCTCGGGAACTATCATGTCCTGATCGACCGTTACTCCCAGAAAATGGCCATTTTTACTTACGACACGGCACCGGACTGCCCCGATATCGGAACGCTCATGAAAGATCCGGGGCCCTTCATTCCCCTGGTTTCGTTCGATGATGAGTCCCCCCAGCTCAATCAGATGACGGCCGTGCTGGACGGGCACAAGGTGGACATGCAAATCAATACCAGCGCCAACCGCTCCATCATCCAGCAATGGGTGGCGCGGAAAATGGGCATTTCACGCCGTATGCTCGCGCAGGATGACGAGATCCGCGTCGGCGCCGGCGAGGTCCTGCTCGGACACAGGCATCATTTCAGCACGCTGCAACTCGGCTCGCACACGCTGCATGACATCACCCTGGACGTCGTCCCGGACGCGGAATTCAACATTCTTGGCATGGACGTCCTCAAGCACTTCAACGTTCTGATCAATCCCATGAAGGGCAGGCTCTGGCTTGAGGACTTCAAGCCCCCGCCGGACTATGTCGAGGAGAAAGCTCTCCCCTGGTCGCCAACCCATGACCGGCTCAGCATTACGCATGCCAGCGAGGAAAAGCAGGCCCCGCCTACACAGGACCAAGGGACGACGCCTGCGCCCCGCCCCTCCGGAAATCCGTGATCAGGCGTCCGCCGAGCCACCATCCACATCAAACTTCACGCCCTGCGCAAGCGGCAGGGTCCGCCCGTAATTGATGGCGTTGGTCTGCCGGCGCATATAGGCCTTCCACGCATCGGAACCGGACTCACGCCCGCCGCCGGTTTCCTTCTCGCCTCCGAAGGCTCCCCCGATTTCCGCGCCGGACGGCCCCATATTGACGTTCGCGATGCCGCAGTCGGAACCCTGGGCCGACAGGAACTGCTCAACCTCGCGGATATCAGTCGCAAAAATGGATGACGACAGGCCCTGCACCACGTCGTTCTGAAGCGCGATAGCTTCATCGAGCGTGTCATATTTCATGACATACAGGATCGGCGCGAAGGTTTCTTCCAGAACCGGCCCCGTCTGCGATGGCATCTCGACCATTGCCGGGCGGACATAGAACGACGCCTCGCCGTTCACATCAACGCGCGTTCCACCATGAACCGTGCCGCCTGCGTCCGCAGCAGCCTTCAGGCTATCCTGCATCATCCTGAAGGAGGCCGCATCGATCAACGGACCAACGAGCGCGTCCCCCTCGACCGGGTTACCGACCGAAATCGCCTTGTAGACAGTGACCAGCTTCGGCACGAGCGTGTCATAGACGCTGGAATGCACGAACAGACGCCGCAGCGTCGTGCAACGTTGCCCGGCGGTCCCCATGGCACCGAAGGAAACAGCACGCAGCGTCAAATCCAGATCGGCGGAGGGTGTGACGATGGACGCATTATTGCCGCCAAGTTCCAGAATGGAGCGCCCGAAACGCCGCGCCACACGCTCACCGACATCACGGCCCATCCGTGTCGAACCCGTTGCCGAGATGACAGGGACACGACGGTCTTCCACCATCAGTTCGCCGATCTCGCGACCACCGACCAGAAGCGTGCTGAGCGCGGCCGGTGCGTCACTGCCGAAACGGGCTGCGGCTTTCAGAAACAGGGCCTGCGTGGCCAGAGCCGTCAGGGGGGTCTTTTCCGAAGGTTTCCAGATCACGCTGTCACCGCAGACCAGCGCCAGCGCGGCATTCCAGGACCAGACCGCAACGGGAAAATTGAATGCCGAAATGATACCTACCGGCCCGATCGGATGCCACTGCTCCGTCAGGCGATGGTCCGGGCGTTCGGACTGGATCGTCAGGCCGTAAAGCTGGCGGGACAGACCGACCGCGAAGTCGCAGATGTCGATCATTTCCTGCACTTCGCCCAGCCCTTCGGACGGCACCTTGCCCACTTCCAGCGTCACGAGCCGTCCGAGCGCCTCCTTGCTGGCCCGAAGCTCCTCACCCAGCAGACGGACAAGTTCACCGCGACGTGGCGCCGGAACCCTGCGCCAGGCTTTGAATGCCCCGAGTGAACTGGCGATCGTCTCCTTCGCCTGCTCTGCACTGATTTCCGCGACCTCGGCAATCACTTCCCCCGTGAGCGGAGACTTCACCGCCAGACTGCCCCCCGTATACAGATCAGGCGACACGCCAAGACTGTCGAGGAGCGCTGTCACTTCGCAACGGAGAGATGCCGTCATTGTTCTTCCTGTCCTGGGTCTTTCATACCGGACGCGGGACACGACCGGGTCTGCATGACGCTAACCGAAAAGCATTTCAGCCCGATCCCGCGTTCGTTCTATTCACAAACCGTTATGACAGGTTCGTCAAGATGACGTGGCCAGAGCAGACATGTCCGAACGCGTCAGGAACCGAAACTCAGGCCTGGATATCCTGAAGGACCTGAAAGCCCTCGAATACGGGTGGCCCCAGCGTCAGGGCTGGTCCCTGCCCGGCACCGGCATGCGCGGCCCGGAATTCTTCCGATCGGGTCCAGCCGATGAAAGCATCGTAAGACGCCCAGACGGTATGAGAGGCATAAAGGACGTAATCTTCCATCGCCGGCCCACGAAGAAACTGGAAGCTGACAAATCCGGGCACGGTTCTGAGCAGCACATCACGATCCAGCCATTTTTTGCGAAAAGCCTCTTCGCTGTCCGGCCGGACCCTGAAGCGGTTCATGGCAATATACATCGCGGCATCCCCATTTTCTCGCCCGGCATGACCTGAGCCTGCGGGCATTTTAAAGGGCAGGTTACCCCTGCGGTTTCGCCTGGGTGATCACCCGCTCTCCTGAGATGGATCCCCAAAGCAGCACACACAAGGTTCCCACGCGCCGCCACGCCATCTTCCCGTCTGTGCCGGGCGGCAGAAAACCGCTAGGATATCCGTAAGCAGGACCATGCAGCCGAATCTTGCGGGCCGCAGAATCCACGTCGATAGCGACGCAATCAGAAGATCCATCTGAAGGCAGGACCCATGCAGAATTTTGAATTCTACAATCCCACACGCATCATTTTCGGCGAGAACACGATTCCGAAGCTGGCCGAGCATATCCCGGCCGAAGCGCGTGTCCTGATCCTGTTCGGCGGTTCAAGCGCGGAACGCAACGGCACGCTTCCGGACGTCCGCAAGGCGCTTGAAGGCCGTTTCACACGGGAATTCGGCGGCATCGAAGCCAACCCGACATTCGAAACCCTGATGAAGGCCGTCGAACTCATCCGGAAGGAAAAACTGGACTTCCTGCTGGCCGTCGGCGGCGGGTCCGTGATCGACGGGACAAAATTCGTGGCTGCGGCCGTGGATTTCGAAGGCGATCCGTGGAGCATCCTCACGACGCATGGCGCGAACGTCAAAGCCGCGATGCCACTGGGTACCGTATTGACGCTGCCGGCCACGGGTTCGGAAATGAACAGCTTCAGCGTCATCACGCGTCAGTCAACGCGCGAAAAGCTGGCTTTCGGCAGCCCGCATGTCTTCCCGCGCTTCTCGGTCCTGGACCCCACCCGCACCTATTCCCTGCCCGTGCGGCAGGTTGCGAATGGCGTCGTGGATTCCTTCGTTCACATCATGGAACAGTACCTGACCTATCCCGCGGACGGGCTGGCGCAGGACCGCTTTGCCGAGGGACTTCTGCTCAGCCTGATCGAGATCGGACCGAAGGTGCTGAGCGAGCCGGAAAACTATTCACTCCGCGCCAATTTCATGTGGATCGCGACACTGGCGCTCAACGGGATCATCGGCGTCGGCATGCCGCAGGACTGGTCCACGCACAGCATCGGCCATGAACTGACGGCACGGTATGACATCGACCATGCCCGGACGCTTGCAATCGTCCTGCCGTCCATGCTCCGGACCCGAAAAGACACCAAGCGCGGCAAGCTGCTTCAGTACGCAGCCCGCGTGTGGAACCTGCATGACGGCACGGAAGACGAGCGGATCGAAGCCGCAATCGTGCGGACCGAAGAATTTTTCGAAAGTCTGGACATCCCGACGCGCCTGTCAGCCTACGACATCGGCAAGGACGCCATCGACCCCCTGATCGGACAGCTTGAGGCTCACGGCATGACGGCACTGGGTGAACACGCCGACATCACCCCGGACGTCAGCCGCCGCGTTCTGCAGATGAGCCTGTAAAAAAACGGGGGCGGCGCAGGCTGCCCCCGTTCCAGTCAGGACGCCGTACCGATGACGTCCTGCAGATGCTGGCGATAGGCTGCGAGTGTTGCATCCACATTCGGCGCCTTCATCACGTCCGTCGCAAGAAAGGTCGGGAGCGCAGACATGCCCAGGAATTCGTGAGCCTTGTGAAACGGGAAATATACCCCGTCGATACCGCGCCCCTCGAAGAACTGGTTCGGGTCCGTGAAAGCCTCTGCCGGCGCGTTCCAGGTCGTTGACAGCATGTACCGCTTGCCCTGAACCAAGCCGCCCGAGCCATATTTGCGCTCCGGATGCGCCCGGCTGCGGCCATCATTGGCGTAGAGCTTGCCATGGCCGGCCGTCATGACTTCGTCGATGTATTTCTTGACGATCCACGGCAGCCCCATCCACCAGCCCGGGCACTGATAGATGATCAGATCAGCCCAGATGAAGTTCTCGACTTCCTGCTCCACGTCATAGCCGTCATCGAGCTTCGTCTGGCGGATCTCATGGCCGTTTTTGGAAAGAATGTCCGCCGCAAGAGCCTGAAGCGTGTCGTTCAGCCGCCCGTGGGAATGGGCAAAGACCTTGCCGCCATTGAGGAGAAGAATTTTCGTCATGATCGCATATCCGTTCTGTCAGACATCGGGGATGGGACTGTTCAGGGAGCATGATGAACCGATAACTCCCTCTTGATAATTGTTTCGATCTCCACAAAACCTGTGAAGCAGTTTCACAGATCGGAAGACAGATGGATAACCGTTTCGGGGAAATGAAGATCTTTCTCCGCGTCGTGGAGAGTGGCAGCTTTTCCGAGGCCGCGCGTCTCTCCATGACCACGCCGTCCACCGTCAGCAAGCTGATCGGGCGGGTGGAGAACCGTCTGGGGGTCCGGCTCGTGGAACGCTCGACGCGCAGACTGTCAGTCACACCCGAAGGTCTGGCTTATTACGATCGGGCACAGGCCCTGATCGCGGAGCTGGACGACATGGAAGGGTTCCTGTCCAAGAAAACCGTCCAGCTCACGGGAACGGTGCGGATCAATGCGTCCGTGGCATTCGGGACGCTGGCGCTGGAGCCGCTGCTCCCCGCATTCTGGGACGCCTACCCGGATATCGTGGTTGATCTGTCACTCTCCGATGAAATGACGGACCTGTATCTGGACCGGACGGATATCGCCTTCCGCGTCGGAAAACTTCAGGATTCCAGCCTGACCGCCCGGCATCTGGGAAGCGTACCGCGGCTGATCGTCGGCGCACCGGATTATCTGGAGCGGTTCGGACGGCCTGAAACCGTGGACGATCTGGAGCATCATCGCTGTCTGGGATTCAATTTCCGCCGGGCGGCGCCGGTCTGGCCGCTGCAGGAGCGGGGCAGGATCGTGGACCGGATCGTCCAGGGCCCCTTGCTCGCCAATAATGGCGAGACCGTCCGCCGGGCCGCGATCCGCGGGGCCGGACTGGCACGGCTTGCGGAATATCACGTGCGTGAGGATCTGGCGGCGGGACGTCTGGTGGAAGTTCTGACGGAAAGCGGCACGCGGGACGAGGAAGAGATCCACGCGCTCTACCAGGGCGGAAAACAGGTCCCCCAGCGCATCCGGGTCTTTCTGGATTTCGTCGTCCCGCGCCTTCAGGCCAGCCTCAGGCCACTTGCGGAAAATCTATGAACGCAATTCCCAGATCCGTGATCAGGGGCTCCGCGAGGCGGCACCAGACCCGTCTCCCCGGAACCGGACGAGTTCGCGACGAATGACCTGAAAGACCGTATCGCGCAGCCAGCGATGGACGCCATCCGTATCCACGCGGGGATGCCAGGCCTGAAGCGACGTAACGGGAGGCAGATCGAACGGAAAATCGAAAGCTGCGAGCTGGATCTGGGAGAGTGGCAGGCGATCGATGACGATATCGGGCAGCGGCAGGATCATGTCCGTCTCGCGCATTGTTTCGATCATGGAATGATAAGTGGGGACGACCATCGCGATGGGACGGGTCAGGCCGTACCGCTCCTTCAGGACAGTATCGATCGGACCGTAGGGAAGGCCTTTGCGCGAGACGCTGATATGGTCGTAATCGACGAGGGTCTGCGGGGTGATGCCACGCGCGAAAATAGGGTGTCCCTCGCGGACCATGACGCGAAACGATGTCAGAAACAGGGTCTGACGCATGGTTTCGGGCCGCAGATCGTCCGTGGCGCCCACATAGAGATCGATCCGGCTGTTACGCAAAGCGTCGCTGGCCGCTTCCTCCGTCTCGGGCGAAAACACGATGCTGCAACCGGGGCAGTCCCGTTTGAGGGCCATCAGAATGGCGTGACCGAATGCGCCAACGATCAGGTCATTGGCGCGGATCGTGAAACGGGGCGAGATGTTGCGCAGGTTGAGGGTCTCACTGTCATTCACCAGCGCATCCGCGTCGCGCACGATGCTCTGGACACGATCACGGATGCGATTGGCGAAGGTCGTGGCCACCATGCGTCGGCCCGACAGGACCAGGATCGGGTCTCCGAACACTGTTCGCAGGGTTGCAAGATGGCGGCTCATGGCAGCGTCGCTCACCTTCAGGCGCCGCGCGGCCTGTGAAACACTCTCTTCTTCCACCAGAACCTGAAGATAGCGCAGAAGATCGAGATCGTAGCGTCTGTGGCGGTCAGTCCGCTTCGCCATCGCACACTCCCTTTCCAGCTGGTTTCAGGTGCATTTTCACGCCTTCGTGTAAAAATGGAAGGGATTTCTTCAACCCTTGCGAAAAGTGGAAACGTCACTTGCTTCAAATGTGGGTTTTCGGACCCACTCACTCCGGATAGGGGCTGTCTGGTAACGGAAGAGATTCATGGAACCAGCAGCTTCGTCACCACCTGCCGCCCCACCCGCGCAGCCCTCCTATATCCCGCCTTTCGGCATGCGGACTATCGTCGGCTGTCTGGGGATGCTGCTGGCCGTGCATGTGGCCGGTTTCAACGAACACATCACGGAAATCGGCCTCGCCGACATCCGGGGCGCGATGCATATCGGACATGACGAGGGGACGTGGTTCACCTCGATCTATGAGTCCTTCAACATCGCGGCCATGGCGTTCACGCCCTGGTTCTACATGACGTTCTCGATTTACCGTTTCTCGATCTTCATGACGGCTGTGCTGGCCATGCTGTCGATCCCCCTGCCCTTCATGCCGGACATGATCTCGCTGTGTTTCCTCCGCGCGGCGCAGGGACTGAGTGCGGGATGCCTGCCGCCCGTCCTGATGACGGTCATGCTCAAATACCTGCCGCCACCGATCAAGGTGTTCGGCATTGGCGGCTATGCGATGAGCGCCACCTTCGGCCCCAATCTGGGCGGGCCGCTTGAAGCGATGTGGTTCGAGCATGTGGGCTGGCGCTGGCTGTACTGGGAAGTCATTCCCTTCAGTATCATCGCCATCGCCATGATGGCCTATGGGCTACCGCGCGATCCGGTGCATCTCGAACGGTTCAGAAAGTTCAACTGGCGCGGCTTCTTCATTGGCGTGCCGTCGATCATCTGCGTGGTGACCGTGCTGTATCAGGGGGACCGGCTGGACTGGTTCCGCTCACCCATCATCTCTCATCTGACGTTCTGGGGCGGTGCGCTGTTCGTGGGCTTCCTGTTCCATGAGTGGCATCATCACAGTCCATTCTTCCGCCTTCAGTACTGGAAGAACCGTAACATCACCATGTCACTCCTCACACTGGTGGCGGTGCTCATCATCTGCGGGCTGATGCTCGAAGTTCCGATGACGTATCTGGAAGCCGTGCGGGGATATCGGCCGATCCAGGCAGCTCCGGTCGCGCTGACGGTCGCCCTGCCCCAGCTCATCATGCTTCCGCTGACGGCAGCACTCTGCAACTCCGCACGGGTGGACTGCCGGTATGTGCTGGCCTTCGGTATGTCGTGCCTGGCGCTCTCAGCATTCCTCGGCACATGGCTGACGCCGGACTGGGTGCGGGACAACTTCTATATCATGCAGGGGCTTCAGATCTTCGGCCAGCCAATGGTCGTGATCCCGGTGCTGATGCTGGCCACCATGTCCCTTGGCCCTGCGGACGGGCCGTTCATCTCGGGCATGGTGAACATGCTCAAAGGCATGGCCAATGCATTCGCAACCGCCATTTTCGAAATCCTGCTGCGTCGTCGTGAGCAGTATCATTCCACCATGCTGCTGGACCGGGCTGGCAACAACGCCACGTCGCTCTCAGGCATGGGCGATCCGATCCATGCGGCGATCAACAATACATCGCCCGACAGTAATCATGTGGCGCGCAACACGCTTCAGATCTTCCACACCTATCTGCACGAACAGTCGATCACGCTGGCGCTGGTGGACATCTACTTCGTCGTGATGTGCATCTGCATCTTCTATGTCGCGCTGACCGCCGTGCTGCCGAAACGGGTCTATCCGCCCGGCAAGGGACCTGCTCCCGCCATCCCTGCCGCGGCCCGCGAACCGGATCCCGAACCTGCACCTTCCTCCATTCCCGCCACCGCGCACTGACGGACCTGCCTCGAACATGATTTACGGAAAACCCCTCCTTCTGGCCGGATGTGCGGTCATTGTCCTGACGGGTCTGGCCTGGACGGCTGACCGCTTCTTTGTGGGCGACGGCATCCGCCAGGAAACCAACGACGCCTATGTCACGGCCGACTTCACAACCGTGGCACCCAAAGTCTCAGGTCGTATCGACCGCGTGCTGGCCGAGGACAACGAATACGTCCATGCCGGGGAAGAACTCGCCCATATCGAGGACGACGATTACCGCGCGGCTTTGGGAGCCGCCCGAGGTGACACCGCCGCAGCGCAGGGCGACGTAGACAACCTTCAGGCCCTTCTGGACCGTCAGGGTTCCATCGTCGATGCGGCGAAATATACCGTGCAGTCCGACGAGGCCGCGCTGGTCTTCGCGCGGCAGAATGCGGCACGATATCGCAATCTTTCGGCTGGTGGGGCGAGCACGATCGAGCAGCAACAGGGCGCGGAAGCCCGGCAGCTTGAGGCCGTCGCCGCCCTGGCCCGCGACAAGGCCGAAACCAGCACGGCCGAACAGCAGGTCGCCGTGCTGAAGGCGCAGCTTGAAAAGGCGCAGGGCGCGCTTCTGAAGGCCCAGAGCGCAGAGCATCAGGCCGAACTGAACCTGTCCTACTGCACCATCCCTGCCCCCGTGGACGGCGTGGTGGGCGAGCGTGGCGTGCGCGTTGGTGCGTATGTCCATCCGGGCACGGGGCTGCTGGCGGTCGTGCCGGTCCGCAAGGCCTATGTGCTGGCGAATTTTCAGGAAACGCAGCTGACGAAAGTCCAGACCGGTCAGAGTGCAACGATCTGGGTCGATACGTTCCCCGGCCACCCGCTCAAGGCTCATGTGGACAGTCTGGCTCCTGCGACAGGCGTGGCCTTCGCCGCCATTCAGCCGGACAATGCGACGGGTAACTTCACCAAAGTCGTGCAGCGCGTGCCGGTCAAGCTGACCTTCGATCCCGGCCAGCCTCTGGCGGAAAAGGTGCGCGTCGGCATGTCCGTTGAAGCGCGGATCGATACGTCCTCCACGCCTGAAGGCATTCATGCCCATGACGAGCGGTATCTCTGGAAATGAGACCTTCCATGCTCCAGCCTTCCCGCTGCTTTCTTCTGGCCCTGACCGCACTGTCCGCTTGCACGGTGGGTCCCGACTATCATCGTCCCGATCCGCATGCACCGGCCCACTGGCACCAGAGCCTCGCCCCTGCTGCGAGCCATCCGCAGGAAACCTCTACCATTGAGGCACAGTGGTGGCGGATCTATCGTGATCCGACGCTAACAGCGCTGGAAGAAGACGTCGCACGCAACAACCTCGATCTGCGTGAAGCAGCCCTGCATTTCACGGAAAGTCAGGCTGAACGGAAGATCGCCAGTGCGGCCCAGATGCCGCATATGGAAGGTGCCGCCTCCTATGCCCGCGAGCGCGCCAGCACGAACGGTATTCTCGGGCTTCTGGGAACGACGCAGCAGGCCGGCCCCGGCGAAATCGCCAGCGGGGAACAGGGGTTCGGCCCGGCAGCGGCGGATGGGGCGAAGGGCAACCCATCGTTCAACCTGCCGCAATACGGGCTGAGCGCGTCCTGGGAAGTTGATTTCTGGGGGCATGTCCGCCGGCAGGTCGAAGCGGCAACGGCGGCCATGCATGAGACGGATGAACTGCGCCGCGATGTGCTGGTCTCGCTCATGGCCGAGACCGCGCAGGACTATCTGAACCTGCGCAACATCCAGACGCAGATCGGCATCACGCAACAAAGCATCGATATCGCCCGCCACAGCGTGAAGCTGACGGGACTGCGCTTTGCACAGGGCACGGCGACAAAACTCGATGTCGCCTATTCCCGCGGGCAGATGCATGGCTTTGAGGCGCGTCTTCCGGTCCTGAAAAGTCAGGAAGTGCATCTCGTGAACGCGCTGAGCTTTCTGACGGCGCGGGAACCCGGCGCGCTGAAGGACAGACTTGGATCGTCCCAGACGATCCCGCCCGTTCCCGATATCATTCCGGTTGGTCTGCCCTCTGAACTGGCCGAGCGCCGCCCGGATGTGCGGGCCGCCGAAGACCATCTCCATGCTGCGACAGCCAGCATCGGCGTGGCGGTTGCGGACTTCTTCCCGCGCGTAACGCTCTCGGGCAGTCTCGATATTCAGGCGTTGCAGTTTAGCGGCTTGGGATCATGGGCGTCCCGTCAGTACGGGTTCGGCCCGACCATGACGCTACCACTGTTCGAAGGCGGGCGTCTGACCGGACAGCTTCACCTACGCCGAGCCCAGCAGAAGGAAGCGGCGATTGCCTTGCAGCGCACGCTTCTGAAAGCCTGGGAAGAAGTCGATGACTCCATGGCGGATCTGAGCGCCGCGCAGGAGCGCCGGAACCGGCTGGAAGAGACGGTTTCGGAAGACGAGACCGCCGTCCATATCGCGCAGCTTCAGTACAGTCAGGGTGCGGGAGACTTCCTCAACGTCCTGACGACGCAGAATGCCCTTCTGGCGAGCCGGAGCGCGCTGGCTGAATCCAGCGCTGGCGTATCTGTTTCCGTGGCCCATCTCTACCGGGCACTGGGTGGAGGATGGACGCAGAAATCCTGACGTCCATCCACACAGACACTGTTCTCAGCCGCCGCTCAGGGCGGTGTTGAGAACGGCTGCCAGACGCACGCCCGCCTGTTCCAGACGCAGTTCCATGATCGGCCAGGTCAGCGCGGTGTAATCCTTGCCGATATCCGCGCCCTTGTTAGCCGGAAGGGCGCCATAGGCCACGCTCCGAGCCAGCGAATGGCTCTCATCGGCCCAGTCAACGGTTGCGTTGTAAACATCGCCGCCGTCCAGATCCTGAACCCAGTATTTTGTCTCATCGGGCGTGATCAAGGCGCCAAGACGGTCGGCTTCCTTCTTCGCGCGGGAGGCGTCGATGCTGTAGAACGGGCCGACATGCAGATCCGCCTCATGGTCGATCACACCCTCGTCCCACAGGGAATGCAGGTTCATGTGGCCGTTGGCGTTGTTGCCGAAATAGGTCAGACGGATGGCATTGCCGCCCTTGTCGTTATTGCGCTCGGCAGCGTGCAGGGGCTGGTGGATATCACCGATCAGGTGAACGACCCATTTCAAGGCGACCAGACGATCCTGGGCCGCAGCATGGGTGTCGGCGAGGATTTTGATCTCCTCAGGCAGCTTCTCGACAACGCAGGCATGGTCGGGGCAGTCGCGGGCCTGATCGTAAGCCGGATGGGACACGTCGATATCGACGTAATGCCATTTCAGGGTCTCCGGCGCCCCACCCTTCTTCTTGGGAACATGACCGATCGTATCCGGCCAGGAGGCGACCTGATCGAGGGTCTGATGGTTCTCAAGGGCCAGCAGGGCCGTGGCAGCCTTCTGGGCCTGCGGCGTCAGACGTTCCTGCGCGATATCCGCCACGATCGCATGACCATAAGGTCCCCACGCCAATGCGCTGGAAGAAAAGACAAGAGAGCCGGCCCCGATCAGGGACGCACAAAGAAGACGAAGATGCATGGAAACCTGTCTGTCCAACGCTGAAAGTGATGCCGTTCCAGTTTCTCACCGTTTCGAGAGCACCACAAGGCATTCCGCGGCACGGGCCACGGCGTCGTGACCGCACATATTTCCGTGTTCGGAGAGCACTCCCGCCTCACAGGCCGGGGCCGTGAAAAACAGAATCTCCTGCCGCATGCGCCGGACAGTCCAGAAATTCTTCCCCGGATGCCTCCGTTTTTCATTTCAGATGCAAATAGTCATGAAACCACTGTCGCCGATCGCGACAAGTATTCAGAGGATGACTCTGTCCAGGCATCATTTCCTGTAATTTTTTCCTGCACAAAATCAAAATTGTTCAGAAATATTACCCCAAGAGAAAAGTGTTTTTACCAATTAGAGCCCATCAGGAGTAAAATTTTTACAAAACAAGACACGCAATAAACTAACTAATTAAAACAGTATGTCATAAAGTTTACCGGTGATTATATTCAGTCCTTATTGCACTTGTTGTTTTCAAAAAATACGCTCCTCAAAAGAACACGAGAAAAAGAGATCAATTTTTCAATTATCACTTAATTTTTATTTTGGAGATTCCCTGAATGTCATCCTGGGCACAAGTCTACGATCCCATAGGAAATATCTGGATTTCCGGCGCGATCGCTCTCATTCCGATCCTGTTTTTCTTCTTCGCGCTGCTATACCTGCGCATGAAAGGGCATATTGCCTGTACAATTACTGTCGGAATTACCTTTGTGCTGGCCGTCGCATTCTACGGCATGCCAGTCTTCATGGCGCTGGCCGCGTGTCTTTATGGCTTTGCCTACGGTTTATGGCCCATTTCATGGATCATCATCGGGGCAGTCTTTCTCTATAAAGTCTCCGTTCGGACCGGTCAGTTCGACATCATCCGCCATTCGATTTCGACGGTCTCGGAAGACCAGCGCATCCAGCTTCTTCTCGTTGCCTTCGCGTTCGGGGCGTTTCTGGAAGGTGCTGCCGGTTTCGGCGCGCCAGTGGCCATCACCACAGCCCTGCTCGTCGGCCTCGGCTTTCCCCCGATCTACGCCGCCGGACTGTGCCTGATCGCCAATGCAGCCCCGGGAGCGTTCGGCGCGATGGGCATCCCCGTGATCGTGGGAGCCCAGGTGATCGGAGCGGAACCGTACATGGTGGGCCGGCTGGTCGTGATGCAGTTGATCGTAATCGGCATCGTCATTCCATTCTGGCTGGTCGGCGTAGTTGACGGACTGCGGGGTATCCGTGAGACATGGCCCGTCATTCTGGTCGCGGGTGCCACCTTCGCCATTACGCAGACCCTGACGGCCCTCGTGATCGGTCCCGAGCTTCCCGACATCATAGCCCCGCTGGTCACGATGGTGGCGATCCCCGTCTTCCTTCGGATCTGGAAGCCGAGCCGGATTTTCCGCTTCGAAACCGGAGAGACACCCGCCGACGCCATCGTCGAGAAGGCAACCTATACGGCACCGCAGATCCTGCGGGCCTGGTCTCCCTTCATCATCCTGACGGCTTTCGTGGCTGTCTGGAGCATCAAACCCTTCAAGGCCCTCTTCGCAGCCAGTGGACCGCTGGACTGGACGGTGCTCGTCATCCGCTTCCCGGGGCTGCACAACCTCGTCCTGAAAATGGCGCCGATCGTTCCCAGCCCGACGCCTTATGCCGCGATCTTCAAGGTGGATTTCGTCTCTTCCGTGGGTACGGCCATCCTGCTGGCAGGCGTCATGTCTGTCCTGTTCCTGAAAATGCGCCCGAAGGACGCTGTCGCGACCTTCACGGATACGCTTCGGGAACTGAAGACGCCCATCTATGCCATCGGCATGGTGCTGGCCTTCGCGTTTCTGGCCAACTATTCGGGCCTTTCCACGACACTGGCCCTGGTTCTGGCAATGACCAAGGGTGCATTTACCTTCTTCGCGCCCCTGCTTGGCTGGCTGGGTGTTTTCCTGACAGGCTCCGATACGTCCTCGAATGCGCTGTTTGGCGGCCTTCAGGCGGCAACAGGCCGTCAGATCGGGGTCAGCGGGGAGTTGCTGGTCGCGGCCAATACGGTTGGAGGTGCCGTTGGCAAGATGATCTCTCCGCAATCCATCGCCGTGGCTTCGGCCGCCGTGGGGCTGGTGGGACAGGAAGGCGCCCTGCTCCAGTTCACACTCAAATGCAGCATCGTTCTGGCCATTCTGGTCGGGCTGATGACAACGGCGCTGGTCTTCATGGGAGTGGGCACATAGCCCACTCCTTCTGACTGCAGTATCGAAGGGGCGCAGGGTCACATCTGCGCCCCTTTTCTTTTACAGGACTCTAAAAGTACCCTATTTCTTCATCAAGACACCGAGTTGCGAAACATTCGCAACGTCGAAAAAGCCCCAGATGAGGACCCGGTGCCGACTCTGCCTAATTCACGAAGGACAGAGGTAATAAATCCTCCCGCAGATCTTCATAAATCCTTGGGAACCATAATAAGACAACGGGCGTTTCCGTTAGTTATCCTTCCCTGGTACCTCTTCCTGACTTGCCCTTTTTCGGGATTATTTCCGGATAATTGGCCGTTCACGGTTGCATGATCACGCTGTCGCTGTAGGCTGCGGACCTCTGAAGGTGGCGCGGATCACGGTCCTGTCATCAGTCTCGAGTGTATGCGAAGAGTGATTTTACATGACGAAAGATCGTCACTGCCCTCTTGTTGACCTCCATGTTTCCTCTCCCAATGCCATGCGCCTGAACCGGCTGATGCGGATGTCACGTCGTGATACGCTGATGACGGGCATGGCCGGCATGGGTGTTCTGGCGGCTGGAAATGTCGTGGCCGCAGAGCCTGCAACCGGCGCCGATCCTGAACTTGAACGCTTCATGAAGGTCTCGACACGCCTGACGGACCGCCCTTCTCTCGACCCGCGGATCGGAAAGGCGCTTTACGAGCGCATTCTCCAGTCGGGACCCGAGCGCAAGGCCCAGCTCTCAAAACTGGCTGATCTGCTGGACGGCGGAACCTACGAGAGCGCCTCCGCCTTCGCCAAGGCAGCCGAGCAGACCGACCCGGCGTTCAAGGACGTCATTCATGACCTCATGACCGGCTGGTATCGCGGCGTCGCGGACGGCAAAGTCGTGGTCTATCGCTCGGCGCTGATGTTCGACATCACCAAGGACGCCATCTACCCCAAGACCTACGCCGCAGGCGGCCCGTTCTACTGGACGACGCAGCCGCCTGAAGTCGACAAGCCGACCGGCGCGCCTGCGCTGTCGCCATCGAAGTTCGACGTGGAACCTACCTGAGAGCGGGAACAGCATCTCCTATGTCTTCAGATCAGAATCTTTCCGCCGATGTCGTCATCGTCGGGTCCGGCGTTGCGGGCAGTTCCATTGCGAACGAACTGGCGCGCGCAGGCATTTCCGTCATCGTCCTCGAAGCCGGCCCCCGCGTGGACCGGCAGCATTTCGTCGATAATTTCCGCAATCTGGAAAACAAGCCGTCCTATCAGGGGCCTTTCCCGTCCACGCCCTGGGCCGAGCATCCGCCCAACCAGATCACGCCCAATAAATACCTGCATACGAGCGGCCCGAACGCCGAAGCCTATCAGCAGGTCTATCTGCGGATGATGGGTGGCACGACCTGGCACTGGGCCGGTTGTGCGTGGCGTTATCTTCCGTCCGATTTCGAGCTCAAGACCCGCTATGGTCAGGGCCGTGACTGGGCGCTGAAATACGACGATCTCGAGCCGTTCTATTATCAGGCCGAAGTCATGATGGGCGTGTGCGGTCCGGACCCGAAAGTCGAGGATCTGGGCTCCCCGCGCAGGCAGCCCTACCCGATGGAAGCGCTGCCGATTTCCTATGCGGCGCAGCAGTTCCGCAAACTCATCAGCGAAAAGACGCCCTATCGCGTCGTGCATGAGCCGCAGGCCCGGAACACAAAGCCCTATGACGGCCGCCCGACCTGCGAAGGGCACAACAACTGCATGCCGATCTGCCCGATCGGGGCGATGTATAACGGCGGATATTCCGTCTATCACGCCGAAGCAGCCGGGGCGAAGTTCGTGCCGAACGCGGTCGTCTACAAGATCGAGCGGGACAGCGCGAACAAGAAGGTGACGGCCGTTCACTACTACGACCCGGACAAGGGCTCGCACCGTGTGACCGGCAAGTATTTCGTGATCGCCGCGCACTGCATCGAGACGGCCAAGCTGCTGCTGCTCTCGGCAGACGAGCAGAGCCCCGACGGTGTCGCCAACAGCTCGGGCCATGTCGGCCGGAACATGATGGATCATACCGGCGTGCAGGTGACGTTCATCAGTGGCGACAAGGCCCTGTGGCCGGGACGCGGCCCGCTTGAGACTAACGTGATCGACAATTTCCGTGACGGCGACTGGCGTGGCGATCGCGGCGCGTATCTCGTGCACATGGTCGACGACAACCAGGTCGATTTCGCAACACAGCTTGCAATTTCCAAGGGTTATGTCGGCAGGGACCTGGAAGAGCAGATCCGCTATCTGGCCTCCCACACGGTCCGTCTATTCAGCCATAACGAGGCCCTGCCCGACCCGGACAACCGCCTGACGCTGAGCACGACGCACAAGGATGCGCTCGGGATTCCTCATCCGGATGTCTATTACAAGCTGCCGGAATACACGGTCCGCAGCTGCGAGCACACGCGCGGCCTGTTCAAGAACCTCATCGGCCTGATGCACGGCACGGACGAGCAGTGGACGCCGGGCTACTTCCCGCAGGATCATCCCTCAGGCAGCACCATCATGGGTGTGGACCCCAAGGATTCCGTGGTGGACGGCCATTGCCGGACGCATGACCACGAGAACCTGTTCATCGCGAGTTCGTCCGTGTTCTCCACGGTCGGAACCGGGAACATCACCCTCACCGTCGCAGCCCTTGCGCTTCGTGTTGCCGATACGCTGAAAAAAGAACTGCTCCATGCCTGATTTCAAAACCGTTTTCTGGTCTTTCCTTGCCGGTGGCCTTCTGGGTGGAACGGTTCTGGGCGGACTGTCCGGTCATGCTGCACGGGCGGCGGATGTGGATCAGGATGTCATGAACCGTGGCGCCTATCTCGCTACGGCGGCAGATTGTATCGCCTGCCACACCAAGCCGGGCGGGACGCCGTTTGCAGGCGGTCTGAAGATCGCAACCCCCATGGGCGACATCATCTCGACGAACATCACGCCGGACGCCGACCATGGCATCGGGAAATACTCGGAGCATGACTTCGAGCAGGCCCTGCGTCGCGGCAAGCGGCGCGATGGCGAGAACCTGTATCCCGTGATGCCGTATGTCTCCTATGCCGGCATGACGGATCAGGACATTCACGCGCTCTATGTCTGGTTCATGAACGGGGTCAAACCTGTTGCCGAAACGCCGCCTGCAACCCAGCTCAGCTTTCCCAGCAATATCCGCCTGACCCTGTCGGGCTGGAACATGCTGGCAGGCAGCGAGAAGCAGGAAACCGGCGATTCCGCGACCTATGACAAGCTGCGGCGCGGCAAGTATCTGGCCACGGCCCTTGAGCATTGCGGGACATGCCATACCCCCCGCAACGTGATGCTCATGGAGAAATCCGATGAGTTCCTGGCGGGAAGTCCGGTTGCCGGCTGGTATGCGCCGAACATCACCCCGAGCAAGACCGGCGGGATCGGAGACTGGAACGAAGACGACGTCGTCCAGTATCTGCGCACCGGACGGGTCAAGGGCAAAAGCCAGGCGGCCGGCCCGATGGGCGAAGCTGTCGAACACAGCACGAGCCATCTGACGGATGCGGATCTGCATGCGCTTGCGGCCTTCGTGCTTCAGGTCAAACCGATTGACGACACGGCCGATCATCAGCCGCGTGACGCTTTCGGCAAGGCGAACGATATCCCTGATCTGCGCTCAGGCGAGCTGACCCGGATCGACAACCTGTCTCACAAGAACCCGGAAAACCTGTTCGACGCCAACTGCGCTGCCTGTCACGGGCAGAATGGTGCAGGTACGGCCGATCAGTATGCACCGTCCCTGTACAAGAACTCCGTCGTGGGCGCCGGTCGTCCGGACAATCTGATCATGACGATCCTGACCGGCGTGAACCGCAAGACGGCGGATGGCCATGCCAGCATGCCGGCCTTCGGCAGCACGTCGGATGTGCAGCGTCTGGATGACGAGGAAGTCGCAAGCCTCGTGAACTATGTCAGCAAGACCTTCGGCAGCGGCACCTATCAGGTGACGGCGGATCAGGTCGCCCAGGTCCGCAAGGAGCATACGCAGCACTGACGCCTGCCTGTTCCGCGCAGCAAAAAGGGGAGACGGACCTGGTCCATCTCCCCTTTTTTGTGGAACTGTCCGGGGTCAGCCTTCGCTGGAGCGCTTGTTCGTCAGCAGCAGGATAAAATACGGCAGGAAGAAATAGAGCGCGATCATGACCATGAGCGGCCCCAGAAGCCATGCCATGTTTTCATGGAACAGGGACTGGCTGAACAGGTTGCCCAGTCCCATCATGCAGCTGACGCAGAAGAAACCGCCCAGATTTGCAAGAAATCCCCGATCGCCGTTGATCTGACGCAGCTGCTGGAAAAAAGGGCTGGACTGCTGCGGGACGGTCATGCGGACATACTTCCTGTTTGCCGGCAGAGGATGGGACAAACACGCCAGTCGCGTTCGTTCATTTTCCGGACTGACAGGCAGGATACTGCCACCTCCCGCAAGATCAAAGCCGGAACTCCATAAAAAGCGCCTGATTTCACTTAAGCGATCTCTTTTCGCGAACGGCTTATCATATAATTTGATATATCCGCGAACAGTCGGATCATGAATGATGTCTTCTCATGTTCAGGAGCTTCCCATGATCTCACAGACCGCCGCCGCGCCCCTGCCCCGTAACTGCACGTTCGAAGCGGCGGACTGGGATCTTCTCTCCCGCTGCTGGCATCCAGTGGCGCTGGTGCGCGAACTGGAAGAAAAGCCACTGGGCGTGACGCTTCTCGACGTGCCTCTCGTGCTTTATCGCGCGGGCGGGACGATCGTGATTGCCGATGACCTGTGCCCGCATCGTGGCGTCCCGCTCAGCATGGGCACGGGCAATGGGGAAACGATTGCCTGCGCCTATCATGGCTTCCGCTTCGGCAATGGCGGAAAGTGCGTGCGCGTACCCGCCCACCCTGACAGCGCCATTCCCTCCAAACTGAACCTGCGCACCTATCCGGCCGTCGAGCGATACGGGCTGATCTGGACCTGCCTGAATTCCGACGGGACCGTGACGATCCCGCCAATGCCCCACTGGGACGAGCCGGAGTATCAGCAGATCAACTGCCCCTGGATCGACATCGCGGGTTTTGCGGGGCGGCAGGTTGAAGGCTTCATCGACGTGGCGCATTTCGCCTTCGTCCATACCGAGACCTTCGCCGATCCCGATAACCCCGTCGTTCCCTCCTACATGCCCAGAATGACGAAAGACGGGTTCGAGGCGGAATATCGCAGCACGGTCAGCAATTTTCCGGTCGGGCATGAGGACTGGGAAAAGCCGGGATTTGAATGGCTGCGGCATTTCCGCGTCCATGTGCCTTTCGTCGCCACGCTGGAAATCCATTTCCCGGATGACGGGCGGCTGATCATCATGAATGCCGCCTCACCCGTTTCCGCACGGATGACGCGCATGTTTTCGCCGATCTGCCGGAACTTCGACAAGCATATCCCGCTTCAGGCAGTCTATGATTTCAACCGGAAGGTCTTTGAGGAAGACCGCGCGCTGGTTGAGGCGCAGAAGCCCGAGAACCTGCCGCTCGATCCGACACTGGAAGCACATGTCATGGCGGATCGCAGTTCGATCGCCTATCGCCGGGCCCTGCGCGGAATGGGTTTCAGCCAGTTCTTCAGCGCCTGAGCGATAAAAACCGCATCCCGCTCCGAAAGAGTGGAATGCGGGAGGATTTTCAGTTCATCTGCAACTCCCGTCTCACCGGATCGGGTGGAACGGGAGCATTTTCAGCAAGAAGTTCCTGATTTTTCAGTGTTTCCCAGAACCCGGGTGGGATCGGATGATCGAACCAACCAAGGTTCTGGTCGAGTTGTTGCATCGTTCGGGTTCCCGCGCAAAATGCCCGGATGGCCGGATGCGCGACAACGAATTGCAGGGCTGCCGCAGGCAGGGGAACATCATATTGCTGGCACACGTCCTGAATCCGCGCGACTTTCGCAAGGATTTCCGCAGGCGCGGGTGAATAGTTGTATTTCGCGCCGGGGACCGCTCCGGTTGCAAGAATTCCGGAATTGAACCCTCCTCCGACCATGAGCGTGACCCCCCGCTCCTCGCATAACGGGAGGAAGCTCTCCAGCGCATCCTGCTCCAGAAGTGTGTAACGCCCAGCCAAAAGGAAGCAGTCGAAGTCGCGCTGCTGAAGGGCTTCGTGGCAGACCTGCCATTCGTTAACGCCTACCCCTATACCCTTGACGACGCCTTCGGAACGCAGTTTTTCCAGTGCGCGCCAGCTTCCGTCCATCGCCTGTCTGAAATATTCGGGCTGCGCGTTTCCATGTGTGAAGCGGTCAATATCGTGAATAAATACGAAATCGATGCGTTCGAGCGCCAGCCTCTGAAGGGAGTCTTCAAAAGCGCGCATCGTCCCATCGTAACTATAATCAAACGCCATGGTATTGGCGGCCGCGTTATTCCAGGGCACAAAATCGATGCTGGCGCGGGGTGCTGGATGAAGGACACGGCCGACTTTTGATGTCAGGGCATAATCATCGCGGTTTTTCCAGCGCAGGGCCTGCCCAAGCCGGAGTTCTGCCAGTCCGTGTCCGTACATTGGCGCCGTGTCAAACAGCCGCACACCCCTGTCCCATGCCATGTCGATCATGGTCCGGGCATCTTCCTCGCCAACTTCATGAAGAAAATTACCCAGAGGGGCAGTTCCGAAAGCAAAAGCCGTGACATCCGTTGCACCCCGGCCGAAGGAGCGTTTTTCCGTTGGTTTCATGTCATTTCTTCCTCAAGCGCGCGTTTTTTATGAGCGGCCCTGCGGAACGAGGCTCACAGCCCCGCTCAGGTCGATACCTGACGCGCAGGAAGAAATACGGATTTACTTACACGGAAACTTCATTGTGAAGGTATTTATGAAATATAGTGGAATATAAATTTCCGTATTTCAGAATTATTATTTACAATACCCCTATAAAACCGGCCCCTTAATGAGGGCGCCGGTTTTATATGCACCACGAGTGGATGATCAGGCCGCGCGGATCGAGGTCACCCCGGCCGTGGGCTGCGCAACCGGAGCAGGCGGCGTCAGTGTCCGGCGGACGGCGTCGTGCCAGCCGTCGATCATGATGCGGCGCTGTGCCGGATCCATTTTCGGTGCGAAGACACGCTCCTGCTTCCAGGTGGCCGCGACCTCGTCCAGGTTCTTCCACAGTCCGACCTGCAAGCCCGCCAGGAAAGCCGCGCCCAGTGCGGTGGTCTCGATATTGACCGGACGCTCGACCTCGGCCTTGAGCATGGAGGACAGGAACTGGGCGAACCAGTCATTGACGGCCATGCCCCCGTCGATGCGCAGGATGCTGGTACGCATGGCCCCATCCTCACGCATGGCACGGATCAGGTCATAGGTCTGGTAAGCCACGGATTCCAGCATGGCACGCGCGATGTGCGCCTGCGTGGAGCCAAGCGTCAGGCCGCAGATCAGGCCGCGTGAATCCGGGTCCCAGTGAGGAGCGCCAAGACCAACGAAAGCCGGCACCATATAGACACCATGGCTGTCCGGGATGCGGGTCGCCATATCGTCGGTCTGGGAAGCATGCGTGATCAGCTTCAACCCGTCACGCAGCCACTTGATGCCGGCCCCCGCCACGAAGATGGAACCTTCCAGCGCATAGAAGGTCTTGCCGCCGATGCGATAGGCGATCGTGGTCAGCAGCCGGTTGTTGGACATGATCGGCTTCTCACCGGTGTTGAGCAGCATGAAGCAGCCCGTGCCGTAAGTCGCCTTGGCCATGCCCTCGTGAAAGCAGGCCTGCCCGATGACGGCGGCGTGCTGGTCGCCCGCCATGCCGCCGATGGCGATCTTCTCGCCGAACAGCTTGGCTTCCGTCTCACCGAAATCGCTGCTGTTATCGCAGACTTCCGGCAGAAGGGCGCGGGGCACATTGAAGAGCTTCAGAAGCTCCTCGTCCCATTCCTGCGTGTGAATGTTGAACAGCGAGGTACGGCAGGCATTGGTGATGTCCGTCGCATGGCGCTTGCCCCCGGTCAGACGCCACAGCAGGAAGCTGTCGATCGTGCCAGCCGCCAGTTCCCCCGCTTCCGCGCGGCGGCGGGCATCGGGGACATGATCGAGCAGCCAGGCGATCTTGCTCGCCGAGAAATACGGGTCCAGCAGCAGGCCGGTCTTTTCACGGACCATGGCTTCCTTGCCCTGCTGGCGCAGGAGATTGCATTCATGCGCCGTGCGACGGTCCTGCCAGACGAGCGCGCGATGGATGGCGCGGCCCGTCTCGCGGTCCCAGATCACGATGGTTTCGCGCTGGTTGGTGATGCCAATAGCTGCGATGCGCTCCGGCCCCCCGACTTCGTCGATTGTCTCGCGCGCGGTGGCGAGCACATCACGCCAGATGTCCTCGACATCGTGTTCGACCCAGCCCAGTTCTGGATAATGCTGGGGGAACTCACGGCGGGAAATGGCCAGAGCCTGCGCATCCTTTCCGAAGACAATGCTGCGGGTCGAGGTCGTGCCCTGATCAATGGCGAGGATGCAGTCTTTCTTGCTCATGATGTGTTCTCCGGCGAAAGATCTTGGAAGTTCGAAGGGTTTCAGACGGATTTCAGGAGATCCGGTTGACGACGGGAAATGCGGGGTCGTCCGGATTGGACACGACCAGAACCGGCTCGGCGGGATTGATCCCGTCCGGCGCCATGGTGATGGTCTGTTCCAGATAACGTGGCATGAAAGGACGCAGGCCAAACTGGTACAGGGCCGCCCCGATCGGCCCCCCCACCAGCGGAGCCACGACCGGAACCCAGAAATAGTTGCCCGGAGCCGGCAGTGCACTCTGTCCCCACCCCGCAAAGAAGCAGAACAGGCGCGGGCCAAAATCACGGGCCGGATTGATGGCCCAGGCTTCCAGATAACCGCAGGATGCACCGATGATCGCTACCAGAAGACCGATAATGAGAGCGCCGGAATTAGCCTGCGGAGCCTGTGTGTTGTACTGGCAGGTGACTGCGAAAATACCGAACACCAGCATGGCAGTCATGACCATTTCGTCCCAGAACGCATGGGAGACCGTGATGAAATCACCGGGCTGGGTGAAGAATACCCCGGAAGCTCCACCATCGACGGCACGCGTCAGGTTATGCGCCATGTTGAAGTGGTCGATGACTGGGGCGTAAAGCGAGTACACCAGCGCCGCACCGGCGAAACCACCGAGTACTTGAGCGCTCATGTAAGGAATCACTTTCTTCCACGAAAAGCCACGGAACATGGCCAGAGACAGCGTAACGGCCGGGTTGGCGTGGGTTCCGCTGACAGCGCCAGTGGCATAGATCGCCACCGTCACGCCCAGACCCCAGACGATGCACACGCCCCAGTAGGCCGATTTGTACGGACTGGGATCGTAGAGCGAGTACATGGCCGCAACCCCATCTCCGAAGAGGATGATGATTGCGACAGCGAAGAACTCCGAGAGGAGTTCACCAAGATAACGCCTGTTTTCTGACATGACTGGCATCCGCCATGAAAAAGGAAGCGATAAGGCTCAGGCGACGTTCTGACGTGCGACCTGGTCTGGATTGGAAAGAGGGGTGACATCCCCTTGCAAACGGCCTTCGACATAGGTCTGAAGGGCCGCGCGATCGGCATCGCTGACAAACAGGCCAAGCCGCGAGCGACGCCACAGGATGTCCTCGGCAGTACGGGCCCATTCGTTATCGATGAGGTAGTCCACCTCACGGGCGCTGAGTGTGTCGCCGAACATCTGGCCCATCCCCTCGGGCGTGGACGTAGCGATGATATAGGCGCGCAGCCCGTAATTGCGCATCAGGCGCCAGGACGTACGCTCGGACAGATGCGGCGCATGAGCCCGGAAACGGCTGAGCTGGGCGTCAAAATCCTTCGGCGCGAACTCGCCGCCAGGAAGCGGCGTACCGTCCGTCCAGCCCGGCTTGCGCAGGACCGGGAGATGCGGCGCGAGCTTCTCGACCGCGTGTTCGGCCAGCTTGCGGAAGGTCGTGATCTTGCCACCGAAAACCGACAGGATCGGCGCGGCAGTCGCATCCACATCCAGGACGTAATCGCGTGTGACAGCCGAAGCGTTGCCCGAATTATCGTCATAGAGCGGACGCACGCCTGCATACGTCCAGACGACGTCCTCGGGACGGACGGTCTTCGTGAAGTAGCGGTTCACGCTCTCGCACAGATAGGTGATTTCATCAGGCGAGATCTCGACATGCGCCGGATCCTGCTCCCACGGAACATCCGTGGTGCCGATCAGGGTGAAATCCTGCTCGTAAGGAATGGCGAAGACAATCCGCTTGTCCGGGTTCTGGAAAATGTAAGCCTGCGACCCTTCGAAAACGCGCGGCACCACGATGTGGCTGCCCTTGACCAGACGCACACGATTGCGGCTCGGCACGTTCAGGCGATCCTTCAGCAGTTCGGCAACCCACGGACCTGCCGCATTGACGAGCGCCTTGGCCTGAACCGTGCTCTGCTCACCCGTGCGGGTGTTTTCAAGCGTGGCGGTCCAGCCCTGCGGCCCACGCACGGCTTTGACGAGACGCGTCCGCGTTTCGATCTTCGCGCCAACGCGCACAGCGTCCATGGCATTGAGAACCACGAGCCGGCTGTCCTGCACCCAGCCATCCGAATATTCGAAACCGCGCACATATTCCGAACGCAGCGGCTTCCCGGCCGGAGCCGTCCGCAGGTTCAGAGCCTTCGTTCGCGGCAGCGTCATGTTCGGGCACAGATGATCGTAAAGGAACAGCCCCGTCCGCAGCAGCCAGGCCGGACGCAGCATCTTGGAATGCGGCAGCACGAAGCGCATCGGCCAGATGATGTGCGGTGCGATCTTCAGCAGACGCTCGCGCTCCATCAGGGCCTCGCGGACCAGCCGGAATTCATAATATTCGAGATAGCGCAGGCCACCGTGAATCAGCTTGGTGCTTGCGGAGGACGTATGGCTGGCAAGGTCATCCTGCTCGACGAGAAGCACGCTTGCCCCCCTGCCCGCGGCATCCCTCGCAATTCCACAACCGTTGATCCCGCCACCCACAACCAGCAGGTCGTAAGGCGCGGATGCGCCAGCCGGGGATGAAATCTCGTGAATCGATGACATCACACTCTCCTGTCATCACGCTCCAAAACGAGCGGTCGATGTTCGTTTTGGAGCATGTTGAGCGATAAAGAAAGCGTTTTATGTGATTCGTAACGCAATAGTGTGGAGCTATGAGAAATCAGGCGTTATTTTCAGCCACATGGAGCGTGACGCCTGCCGCGTCCAGATGACGCTGAAACGCCTCGGAGACCGGCCGGTCAGTAATCAGGTCATCAATATCCTGAAGATTACCGACCCGTCCCATGGGGCGCCGGCTGAACTTGGTGTGATCAGCCAGAAGCAGGACCCTGCGTGAATTGCGGATGATGGTCCGCGCGCACTGGATCTCGCTCAGATCGAAATCCAGCAGGGTTCCGTCCTCCTCGATTCCGCTGATCCCGATCACGCCGAATTCCGTGCGAAAGGACGACAGGGTCTCGATGGCGGTCGCCCCGAGAATGGCCCCGTCCCGCGGTCGCAACTGCCCGCCGGCGATGACGGTATGAAAATCCGCCCGCCCCGAAACCAGCGACGCGACATGCAGATTGTTCGTCACGATCCGCAGATCCCTGTGGTTTGTCAGCGCACGGGCGAAGGCTTCCGTCGTGGTGCCGATATTGATGAACAGCGAAGACCGATCTGGAATCAGCGCGGCAGCATAACGCCCGATCGCAGTTTTTGCTGCGGAATTGAGGATCTGACGCGCGTCATAATCCAGGTTCTCAACGGTCGAGACCGGTGTCGCGCCGCCATGATGCCGACACAGCAGCCCCAGCCCGGCGAGATAGGTCACATCCCGGCGAATGGTCTGGACCGCAACGCCGAAATGCTGCGCCATGTCCTCATTGGCCATGTAGCCCTGACTGCGGACCAGACGCACGATCTGGTCCTGTCGGGGGGTGGTCTGAAGGGGCTCATGAGACATGGTGCGGTCCGGACAGCGAATGTGAGAAAACGAACATAAGCGCACATTGTATCACACGGAAAGCCGGTGAAGACCCTGCTACACCCGTTCCATATCGCAGAAAGAAACCGGGGCTCTTCCAGGTCGTTACACAGCACGGTCCAAAAGCCATATTCCAGCCACGCTTTAAGGGCTTTATGACAGTTCAGAGCATGCTCCCGACCGTTTCATCCGGGATGCCATGACTGGGTTTGAAGGTGCGTTATGAAGACAAGACTTTTTGCAGGACTGATGGCTGCCTGCTTCCTCGCCGCAGCTCCTCTCGCCTCTGCCGATCCACGTGGCGGCGGTCCAGGCGGCGGTGGCCATGGGGATTTTCGCGGAGGGGGCGGTCATGGTGGCGGCCAGAACCGCATCTGGCGTCGTGGCGACCGTTATGACGGTCCCCGTGGCAGCCGCTGGGCCATCAACAACTGGCGCAACTATCGCGGCCTTTATGCACCGCCACGCGGCTATTACTGGATGCGTTACGGCGACCAGTTTCTGCTGACGGCTCTGGCAACCGGCCTCATCGCCGGTGTCGTGGCGGCAAACAGCGGCGTGATGCAGCCGGGCGTTCCCGTAGCGCCGCCTGGCGCAGTGGCTCCTGGATATGGTCCCGGACCGTACTGACCGCGATCCACTCCAGACCGGAAAGGTAGGGCTCCCATGGGGTCCTGCCTTTTTTCGTACCTGCACAAGACAGAAGTGATCCGGAGATCATTTCGACATGCAGGTACAATAAACATGCACGATGGCGAAAATGACGAAGCCGGTCATCCAGAAATAGCTGGCATGAATATGCCCGGCGGCGTCCATGGTCGTCGTCATGCAGGCGACAAGAAAAAACGCCGTCATGAGAGCGCCGGACAGAACCATCCAGATGATACGTTTTCTGGTCATTTTTCCACGGGCCTATTCTGCAATTTTGTGCCCGGGACCCTGAACCCAAAAAACTGATGGCGCAAGCAGGGTTTTTTCAAATCCGGATCAGAGCTGCGACCTCATTCCATTCCGGAGCAGCATCGGCAGCGCCATGACGGGTCGTGGCGAGAGCCCCGCAGGCAGACGCAATCCGTGCCGCATCGGGCAGACTTTCCCCGCAGGCCAGCGCCACGGCCAGACCGGCGTTGAAGCAGTCTCCAGCCGCCACGGTATCGATCGGAACAACCCGGAATGGCGGCAGATGACCTGATCCGGTGCCGTCATGCCAGAACACGCCCTTCGCCCCCATCTTCACCAGAACCGCCCGGACACCTTTCGCCAGCAGTATTTCCGCTGCCCTGCGCGCCTCTTCCACTGTTGCGGGACGGATGCCGGTCAGGCTGAAGGTTTCGCTTTCATTGGGCGTGAGAATGTCGATCTCGGACCACAGCGCTTCGGGCAGTCCATGCTCCGGCGCGGGAGCCGGGTCCAGCACGACGAGGCCACCCGCGCTCCGAGTCCGACGCGCCGCAGCCAGAACGGCAGACTGGGGGATTTCAAGCTGGAGCAGCAGGACCTTTGCCCGATCCAGCCAGGGCGCCGCGGCCACGATATCCGTCTCATCCACCGCCATGTTCGCCCCGCCCGCGACGGTGATGCAGTTTTCCGCGGCAGCATCGATCCCGATCAGGGCAATCCCGGTCGGGTTGTCCGCATCATCTCGCAGGGGCGACAGATCCACCCCGAACCCGGCCAGGCTGGCCCGGGCCTGAGCGCCGAACGCATCGCACCCCACACGCCCCGCCAGAGCGACATCCACGTCGAATGCCTGCGCCAGTTTCGCGGCTGCTGCGGCCTGATTGCTGCCCTTGCCCCCCAGACCGATCGCATAGCTCTCGGCATGAACGGTCTCGCCCGGGCGCGGAAGCCGCTGGCTGCGGGCCGTCAGATCGATGTTGATGCTGCCGAAGGAGAGGATCAGGGGCGTCCGCAAGGTCATGTCCACAAGGCCAGAAGCTGGAGAAACAGGGATTTTTCCGAGCCTGCTTATCGGATGGCCCGCAGCCCTTCAAGCATGGCAGGAATTACTTCATGAGGATCACGGTCTCGACACGGACCATGGGGTTCACCGAATGAAGAAGCGTGCTCATGCCCCATTGCCGCTGGTCAAAGCTGCCATGGCTGACGATACGCATCAGGGTGTTGCCCTGGAACTGAAGCTCCGTCGTGAGGACGAGAGGATGCGTCTGCCCGCGCATGGTCAGTTTTCCCGCAAGCTCCGTCCGGAGCTGCCCGTTGACAATCCGAGGACGGCAGTCCCCCACATATTTCATGACGGGATGGGTATCGCTGTCGAGCATGATGCCCGAAAGCATGACCTGTTTCAGGACGGCGCTGCCGACTTTGAGGGAGCTGACATTCATGGTCATGTCCACATGACAGCTCTGCCGGTCCAGATCGTAAGTCAGTGCTCCGGACACATCTCCGAAGTCCCCGTCAATATCCGTCAGGGCCGAGCGCGCATGCAGAAGAGCCTGAGTATTGACCGGCGACAGGACGAGATCCTGTCGGGCAGCAAAAGCCTGCCCGCTGATCAGCAGACCCAGAAGAAACATTGCAGGGAAAAATCTGTCCGTCATTGTTCCACACCACCGTCTTCACAGTTCCTGTCTGCTGAAACTTCCGCAGGACGTTCCGGTTTTCTTTTCCAACTTCCCGTTTCTTACGCTGAACTGTGGCTTTCGGAAAAGGATGTGATAGGCTCCGAGTCCCTATATGGCCGCGCGAAAGTTTCCATTTCCCTCATGCGACCTGCCCACCTCAGTTCCTGCCTTTCCGGCCTCGTCCTTCTGGCGACGGGAGGATGTTCTCTTCGTGGCGCTCCGTCCTTTCCCGTTGTGGGCGCCTATTTTCCGGACTGGATGGTCTGCGGGCTTGTGGGTGTCGCCACAGCCGTAGGGCTGCGGGTCCTCTTTCTGCTGACGGGGATCGATGCCCTGCTCAGTTTCCGCCTTTTCACCTATGTCGCCCTGGGCGTCATCGCCGCACTGGGCGTGTGGACCCTGGTATTCGGACCCTGACCGTGCAGCGCATTTCAGTCTCCGGCAAAAAGCCGATCGGCATTGTCATCGCGGTTGTCTGCGTGGGGGTGGCCGTCCTGTTCGGCGTCCACGTCTCCCACGAAGACAGCACCCACCCCTCCTCCGACAGCGGAAGCATCGACGCGGAAATGGTGCATGTCGCCTCGACCGTGGGCGGGCGCCTTAAGGAACTGGACGTTTCGGTCAACCAGCACGTGCACAAAGGCGACGTGCTGTACCGGCTGGATCCCGAGCCCTACGAACTGACCGTCCGGCAGGCGCAGGCCAATCTGGATCTGGCCAGCGCGGAAGTTGAAAACCAGACGCGCCTGCTGAGCATCAAGACGTCCAATGCCGCCACCGCCGACGATCAGGTCGTCCGGGCCCAGACCAACCGTGATCTTGCAGCACGCACCGTCCAGCGGCTTCAGCCTCTGGCGGGGAAATCGTACATCCCGTGGCAGCAGTATGATCAGGCCCGTGTCGCCCTGCATGATGCCGAAGTTTCGCTGGCTCAGTCCCGCAACCAGTCCGCTGCGGCGACCACAGCGATCGGAGATCTGAAAAGTTCGATTGCCGCGCGCGATGCCAGTCAGGCGGCACTCGATCATGCGCGTTATGAACTGCGGCAGACCACCGTGATCGCTCCGGTTGACGGTTACGTCACCAGCCTGCGGGTCAAACCGGGCGAGGTCCTGGCGCCGTCGCAGGTTCTGTTCACGCTGATTGCGGATGATGAGTGGTACGCCACAGCCAATATCCGCGAGATCAATCTCGGCGCCGTGCAGATCGGAGACTGCGTGACGGTCCATTCCATGATCGACCGGCGCACGCCGCTTCGGGGGCATGTCGAGAGCATTGGCTGGGGGGTGCTCTCGGCGGATTCTGCGGGAATTGCGCGCTCCCTGCCGATCGTGCCGCGGCAGATGGACTGGGTGCATGTGGCCCAGCGGTTCCCGGTCCGCATCCGGCTGGAAAAGGCGAACCCCCTTCTGCTGCGGCTGGGCGCCACCGCGACGATCGAGATCCGGCATGGCGCTGCCTGTCCCTGAAACCGCCCGTTCACTGGAGTCCCCACGTCCGGACCTGATGCGCCCCGGACTGAGTCCTTCACGCATCTGGCGTCTGGTGTGCAATCCCGCTCCGGGACGCATGGGCTATGCGCTTCGCATGGCGGCGGGGTGTACGACGACAGTGCTGGTCGGGGAAATCTGGCAGGTTCCGGAACTCGCCGTCCCGGCCCTCGTGACGATGGCGCTGTGGCAGAAGGACCGCGTCACCAATGCCCTGGCCGGTATCGGGGTGAATGTCGCGGTCCTGATCCTGCTGACGATCATTTACGGCCTGATCCGCCTGACACTCGATCACCCGATGGGGCTGGTCATCGTCATTGCCCTGCTGTCCTTCATATTTTTCTTCCTGGGATCGGCCAGCAAGCTCAAACCCGTCGCTTACATGCTCGGGCTGATTACCGTTTACGGGCTGATTGCGATCGATGAGGTTCCGGTCGGCGAAGTCGTGACGCGCGCGCTGCTTTATACGGACCTGTTTCTTGCGGTTCCCGGCGCGGTCATGGTCGCGCTCGGCCTGTTGATCTGCCCGTCCCCGCGCCGGATCCTGACTGACAGCATTGCCGCGCGTCTTCGCATGGCATGCTGTCTCCTGCGCGATCCGGATGAGCGCATCCGGGAACAGGCCACGGACATGCTGCGCGCCGGCACGACCGACATGATGAAATCCGCGAAAATGGCCGGGCTGGAAAAAATCTGGTCCCCCCATGATCTGGCATGCCTCAGACAGGCCGCCAGCAGCAGCGTGGCCGTCCTCGCCCTGGCCGACGAAGCCAGCCGAAGCGGACTATCGCAGCCAGACACCGCCTGCCTGATCCGAACACTTGAGGACATGGCCGCCATTTTCGCGGATGGAGACTATCCGACCGCCATCGAACGGCCCGCTGTCAGCCCGGCATCCCCCACCGCCTGCGCTCTGGCGGATCTGTTGCCGGATTTTGCCACACCCCCTGCGGATGATGAGAAAGCGCCCTCACAGAAGAAAAAATCGGGGTTTCTGGCCGATGATGCCTTCAGCAATCCCGATCATGTCCGCTTTGCCGTCAAAGGCACGGCGGCGGTCATGCTGAGCTATCTGACGTTCAAGGTCCTGAACTGGCCGGGCATTCATACCTGCATCATCACCTGCTTCATCGTGGCCCTTCCGACGATGGGGGAAATGGTCTCCAAGCTGACCCTTCGCATTTCAGGTGCCCTCGTGGGCGGAGCACTCGGGATTGCCGCCATCGTTTTCGTCATGCCGCATCTGAATGACATCACCGGATTTCTGGTGCTGGTCTTCGTGGTTTCCCTGATCGCGGCCTGGGTCAAGACCGGCGATGAGCGCATTGCCTATGCCGGTTTCCAGATCGGGCTGGCCTTTTACCTGACGGATCTGAAAGGCTACGGCCCCACGGCCGACATGGCGACCGCGCGGGACCGGATCGTGGGGATCATGCTGGGCAATTTCATCACCTACGCCATGTTCACGAGTTTCTGGCCCGCCAGCGCCTTCGACAGGATTGGAGACGGATTGCGCAAGCTGGCGGACTCCCTGAAGGGTCAGGCGAATGCCTCAACGCCGCAGGGCCGATCAGATGCCATCGCCCGCACCCAGTCTGCCCTTCTGGAAAGCGAACGCACACTGGAATATGCCATGTCAGAACCCGCCCATATGCGCACCGATCTGCCCCGCCTCGAAGCAACACAAAAGGCGCTCGATGACGCGGCAGAACTTTCGGAAGAACTGCTCGTCACGCCGGGCCGACCGGATTTTTCTGACCGCATGGCACGACTGGAACAGATTGCCTGATGACCCGCCCTGCCCGTCCTTTTCCGCGCCTGATCCGGGTCACGCTGTATTCGGCTCCACTTCTGCTGTCGTCCTGCGCCACGCAGGCTCTGGACAGCGCGCCCGCGGCCCCTGACCGACCGTGGCAGCCCAATATCGCGGCAAATGGTGAAATCCTGCCCGGCAGACACGATCCACACGCCCTCAACCTGCCGGCCGGATACACCCTGCCATCAAACACGCAGATCCGCGTGCGTCCCCCTGCCCCGGAAATTGCGGTGCAGAACGGGCATGCCTATTCGCTGGCGGAACTGATCGATATTGCGCAGTCCGCCAATCCCGAAACGCGCCGGGCCTGGAACCTTGCCCGAGATTCTGCTCTGGCGGTCGGCATTGCCCGCAGCGCCTATCTGCCCCGCCTCACCGCCACTGTGGTGGGCGGCTATAATCACAGTCGCAATGACGGCGCAAACCCCACGATCAGCAATGCGGGCGCGGCCGAAGGCATCGTCAATTCGGGCCTGAGTGGCCTGGAAAATGCGCTGGGCGGCGTGCGCAACAACAATTCGGGTGCGGGTGAAGTCCAGACGCTTGGCATGGAATGGCTGCTGTTCGATTTCGGCAAGCGCGAAGCCGTGATCGAGGCCACGAAACAGGCCCAGATCGCCAGCAATGTCCTGTTCACCGCTGCGCACCAGAAGATCATCTATGGCGTGACGACGGCCTATTACACGCATGCCGCCGCCGCGGGCCGGGTGCGGCTCCTGCGTCAGGCCCGGGATAATGCGCGTTTTGTGGAAGCAGCCGCGGAAGCCCGGCTGCATCAGAGCCAGGGCACGATTGTGGATGTCACACAGGCCCGGCAGGCGACGGCCCAGACGGAACTGCGGCTCGTCCAGGCTGAGGGCGACGAGGAAAATACCCGGCTGGAACTGCTCAACGCCATCGGCATTTCCCCCGCCACAAAGCTGGAAACGCTGGATATGTCCGGCCGCCCCCTCGCTCTGGACGACATGCGTCTGACGGATGCGTTCGTACAGCAGGCTGTCTCGCGCAGGCCGGACGTTCTGGCCGCCTATGCCAGCGCCAAGGCCGCAAAAAGCAGGGTTCAGGCCGCGCGCAGCGAGTTCCTGCCCAAGATCTTCATGACGGGTAACGTGGCCTACACGACCGGACGTCTGGCGCTGTCTTCCATTCCCGGTGTGGGGAGCGAGGCGCCGCCGACGCTCAACCTGTCCAGCAATGCGTTCAGCAGCCTGATCCTCGGCGGCATTACCGTGCCGATCTTTGACGGCGGAACGCGGGCCGCTCTTCTGAAACAGGCGCAGGACCAGTCTGACAGCGCGGATGCGACCCTGCGGCAGACCGTGGACAGTTCGGTCAAGCAGATCGTCGCCGCGGAAAATGCCCTCCGAACCAGCCTGAGCGCCTATGCCGCATCCGGCAGGCTGGAGACGGCAGCGCGCACCAGTTTTGAAGCATCATCCGCCGCCTATCGCAGCGGCGTGGGCTCCCTGACCCAGACCAGCATTGCCCAGAACGGCTATCTGGACGCGACCCTCAGCCATTCGGATGCCTATTATGCCGCGCTGATTGCCGCGGCCGGACTGGCCTTCGGGACGGGCTCGCTCAGTCGGGAGTAAGGCTCCAACGCACAAAACCTGCCCGGGGTAGCCCCTCGGCAGGTTTTGCAGCAGTCGCGCAGAGAGAATTGTCTCCCACCTGCGCGCAGGTCGGTTCAGGACTTGTGAGAAGCCTGTCCACCTTTGCGGCCGGCTTCGGACGCTTTCTGCGGATCCTTGGCAAAGCCACGGGTAGAGTGCTCCCCCCCTGAAGAGGACGACTTGGAGGTCTCCTTGGTAGAGTGACCGCCATGACTGTGCTCGCCGCCCTTGCGGCCAGCTTCCGAGGCCCTTTCGCGATCCTGCGAAAAATTGCCCGGATTGCCGGAGCTGCCGCTTCCAGTGCCCTGAACTGCGGAAACGATACGGAAATTCTCTTCATATTTACGAAACATGATGGTTTTCCTTCTGCGGATGCCGGTCTCTCCTCTTCTGGAAAAAGAAGTTCTGAACCGGACCATCCGACAACAGAACCCCATGCTTACAGTTTCTGAAATACAGAACAAGAATAGTTTACTTTAAGTAAAGAGTTTTCTATTCGGAATGACATATTTGAAATACTTATTCATCAGGAAATGAAACGCTTTCATTAAAGTATTCATTTATTTTTATCAATCCCGATACCCATCCCCTTGCCTTGGCCCTCCATCAGGACGAGAGTTTGCCCCTCTTTCAGTTCCGGAGCCTCCCATGACCCCTTTCCGCCTGCGTCTGGCCGTCGATATGGATGAAGTCCTGGCCGATGCATTGTCTGCACAACGTGCGTGGTTCCGCAGAACCTGCGGCTATGAATGGACCGACGCCGAACTGCGCGGACGCCGCTTCAGGGATCTTGTGTCTCCTGAAGACTATGCGGCCATGGAAGCCATGCTGCACCAGGGTGATTTCTTCGCCTCACTCGACGTCATGCCCGGCGCACAGGAGGCCATTTCAGCCCTGTGCGAGACCTGCGAAGTCTTCATCACGACGGCTGCCATGGAATATCCGGCGTCCTGCGCGCCCAAATTCGCGTGGCTCCGGGAACATTTTCCCTGCATTTCGCCGCTGAATATCGTTTTCTGCGGCGACAAGAGCATTCTGGCCGCCGATGTGATGATCGATGACAACCTGCGCCACTTCAGGCGCTTTCAGGGGCAGGGTGTGCTTTTCACGGCCCCTCACAACGCACTGGAAACCTGGAGCCCGCGTGCGGATAACTGGCAGGATGTCCTGGCAATCGTGGATCGGATTGATGAGGACCGGTAAAATCGGCCACATCTGTGTCTTTCAGGAAACAGCCACGGACAAACCGGGGCACATGAGTCGCTGAACACAGCGAATCATTTTGACACCGGGTGTCATAATGTAGAGAGGGAAAGCCAGCTTTACGACATAGACCGATCAGGACCGACCGCCCATGAAATCCGCACGCCTGCTGCTTTGTCTCTTCTCCGGATCTGTACTGAGCAGTATGCCAGCATTTGCAGCGGAGACACAACCGGCTTCCAAGCAGAAAGCGGCACATCCCGCTGCCCCGGCCAAGGCCGCCCCTGCCTCCCCGAAAGCCGAGAACATCACCGTCCACAGCCGCAACGGCACCGGTACGGCCGCGGATTACAGGACCAAGGACGTGGCGCTCGGCCCGCTTGGAACACGCTCCGTCCTCGATACGCCCATGTCCATCATGGTCGTGCCGCATGACGTGCTGGTCAACCAGCAGGCGCGCAATATCAACGATCTCGTGGCCTATGTCCCGTCCGCTCAGCTTGAGATGCGCGGCGATCCGAACACCAGCCGTCCGCAGTCCCGTGGTTTTGAAGGCGATGTGATTTCCAACACCCGCATGGACGGGCTGAACATGGTCATCACCACGCCTTATGCCGCCGAGCAGTTCGACAGCCTTCAGGTTCTGAACGGTCTGGCAGGCGCGCTCTACGGGCCGCAGAACCCGGCCGGCACATTCGACTTCACGCTCAAGCGTCCGACGGACCGCATGACCGAGCGACTGGTCGTGGGTACGGACTCCATCGGCGCCCCCATGGAAAGCGCCGATGTCTCCGGTCGCGTAGGCAAGAACGGCTGGTTCGGGTATCGCCTGAACCTGCTGAACCAGAACGGCGAAGGCTATGTCGAAGGCTCGCATCTGCGGCGTGATCTCGTCAGCGGCGATTTCGATATCCACCTCTCGCCCAAGACCGTCATCCAGCTCGATGCCAGCCAGTACACCTATGCCGAGCGCGGATTTCCGGGAGGTTTTGCCTACAGCACCGCGATCCAGCTCCCCCAGGCGCCGGATCTGAGCCAGAAGGGTTATGGCCAGCCACAGGCGGGCTATAACATGGAAACCGATACGGCCATGGCCAAGATCATCCATACCTTCAACGACAACTGGAGTCTCAAGCTCGGCGGTCTGTGGCAGAACGCGGCGCGTAACGTCTTCAGCACGTCCAACCAGCTTCTCAATTCCGCAGGCCTGTACAAGCAGACGATCTCCGCGGCCCTCACGGCCAATGACTTCGTGGCCGGCAGCAACATGGCCTACCTGAACGGCAAATTCCGCACCGGCCCCCTGCGCCACCAGATCGAACTCGGCACGAACGGCTACGTGATGGGGAACTACAACCCCACCTCCTCCACCGGCACCCTGACGCTGGGTGAGGCCACCATCGGCCACCCCAAGAGCTTCGCCAGCGCGCAGCCCTACTATTCCGGCCGCTACAAATCCGCCGACACGATGGACCAGTCCCTGCTGGCAGGCGATACCATTTCACTGGGCAAGCACTGGTCGATCATGGGCTCCCTCGCCTGGAGCTGGCTGAGCACGAACAACTACGCCACAACAGGCACCAAGACATCCACTTATAGCCGCTCGGCCGCATTCAGCCCGATGACGAGCCTGATGTACAAGCCGGCCGACAACCAGACCGTCTATTTTACCTGGGGACGTTCGCTTCAGGCCGGTACCATTGCACCTGCCGGATCAGTCAACGTCAATGAAGTGACGGCGCCACTGCGTTCGGAAGAATATGAGGTCGGCTACAAGATCCTCATCGCCAAGCGCATGCAGGTGAATATTGCCGGTTTCCGCATGTCCCGCCCCTATGGCTTCACGGACCCCGTCACCAAGGTCTATGCCAATTACGGCCTGCAGCGGAACTACGGTGTCGAGTTCCAGGCTTCCGGAAACATCACCGACGATCTGACCTTCCTCGGCGGCATGACCTGGCTGGATGCGCAGATGTTGGGTACGGGATCATCGCTGACGGCCAACAAGCAGGTCGTGGGCGTGCCGCCGCTGATGGCGAATGCACTGCTGGATTACCGCCTGCCGTTCCTCAAGGGCGCTGCCGTCAATGCGAACGTCCATTACATGGGCCGTCGCGCCGCCAATGTGTACAACACGACCTTCGCGCCGTCCTATGTCACGCTGGATCTGGGCGCGCGTTACGCGACCCATGCTTACGGGCAGCCGCTGGTGTTCCGCTTTGGTGTGAACAACGTGACGAACCAGAGCTACTGGGCGTCCGTCTATCCGTCGAGCATCAATGGTGTAAGCACGGCCACGAACTCGGCGGTCGCCGGTCTGCCGCGCACGTACCACTTCAGCATCGAACTGGACCTCTGAGGAGGTTCAGGCCGAACTCTCAGCCTGAACTCAGGGGGAAGTCGTCCTGCCACAGTAGGGGCTGGAGCGTGAACGTCCGACGCAGGATGGCCTCCAGATCGGATTTGCCCTCGGTCTTCATCCATTCGTCCAGTGCGGTCCGGAACGTCGCAATCGCCGTCCGGGCCAACAGGCGGGCCACGAGAGAGGGCATTTCGGTCGCGGGCAAGCGGGCGATCAGGGCATTGGCCAGCGTCTCTTCCCATTCGGAATATCGGCGCAGGGCCATATCCCTCAGGGCTGGCGTGCCTTCCACGAGCCTGACAACGGCATAAGCATCCATCCTGTCGGACGAATAACACGCCACGACCGGCACCAGTCCGGCCAGAACGGCATCCTGTAACGGAATATCCAGCGGCACGTCACGAATGGCTTCGGTCAGGATCGTGGTCACGCCGCCGGTCCAGGCCAGAATGATGTCCGCCTTGCCTGGGAAGTACCGGAACAGCGTCCGCCGCGAAATCTGCGCGGCTTCGGCGATCTCGTCGACCGATGTTTCCTCGTAACCATAGGTCGAGAACAGGCGCATGGCCTCCCGCACCAGCGCGGCGTGGGTGCGGTCCTTCTTGCGCTGCCGGAGCGGCCCGTCCTGTTCTGCGTCAGTCGTCATGCCGTCCAGTTATCCCGAAGTCCCCAAAGAGCATAGACCCGATCTGCAAAACCCTTCAGGGCATAAGCCTGTAACGGGCGCGGACCAGAACGTCATTTTCAAGCTGTTGCCGGACCGCCACAAGATCCTGCGCCCCGGTCAGGATGGCAACTTCACGGAAAAACGGGCGCCTGCCAACCACCCGATCCTGAAACACCTGCGCCAGAACCATGGCCACGGGCTCACGCGTACAGCACAGACATCCCGCCGCATGCCGGTTCATGAAAGGCGAGGCTGCCGGAATATCGGCCACATCTCCCCATCCGCCATCCGCCCCCGCCTCACCGATGAGCAGGGCGTCGCGCCTGCGCTCTTCGGGCCATTCCGCTGGATCGGACAGGAAGGTCAGCGGGATCAGTGCGGTGCCGGAAGACGTCATGCAACCTTCTGTAGCAGCCCTAAGCAGAGCGGGCAGCATTTTCATGGTGTTGCCTCTTTGCCGGAGGGGAACCGTTTTGCTACACCCTCCTGTCCCTGACCGTGTATAGAGGCCCAGCCCCGATCGCGGGGCCAGCCTTCTCCTGTCATTCCCAGTTACAGAGCCTTCTGCCCATGTCCTCACGTCCCCATCTGCTTGATGCCCTCTCCGATCAGGTCCTGCTGTGCGATGGCGGTATGGGATCGCGGGTGCAGATGCTGGATCTGGAAGTCGAGCGCGATTACTGGGGGCAGGAAAACTGCACCGAAATCCTGAACCTCTCGCGCCCCGAACTCGTCCGTGAAATCCATCGCGGCTATTTCGAGGCCGGTGCGGATATGGTGGAGACCAACACCTTCGGCGGCTCCATCGTCACGCTGGCGGAGTTCGGACTTCAGGACCGCACGCGCGAAATCAACCGCACGGCCGCGACACTGGCCCGCGAGGCCGCCGAGACGTTCTCGGACGGGCGGCACCGCTACGTCATAGGCTCCATCGGTCCGGGCACGAAGCTGCCGACGCTGGGCAACATTGCCTATGACGATCTGGAAGCCGGTCTGGTCGAACAGTGCCGCGGCCTGATTGATGGCGGCGTGGACGGGTTCCTGATCGAGACGTGTCAGGATACGCTTCAAATCAAGGCGGCTGTGAATGCTGCCAAGATTGCCCGGATCGAACTCGGCTCCGATGCGCCGATCTTCGTGCAGGTGACGGTCGAGACCACTGGCACGCTGCTGGTCGGCCCTGATATCGCCGCTGCCGCCACAACCGTTCAGGCGCTGGACGTCCCCTCGCTCGGCCTGAACTGCGCGACTGGCCCGCAGGAAATGGGCGAGCATGTCCGCTGGCTGTCAGAAAACTGGCCCGGCCTCATTTCCATGCAGCCCAATGCCGGTCTGCCGGAGCTTGTGGACGGCAAGACCGTCTATCCGCTCAGCCCCGAGGAAATGGCCGTCTGGATGGAGCGCTTCGTCAAGGAAGACGGGCTGAACCTGATCGGTGGCTGCTGTGGCACGTCCACGCCGCATATTCAGGCGCTGGACGGGATGCTGCGTCGCCTTGGTGGCGCGAAGCTGCGCCCTGCCCCGGTCAAGCGCAGCACAATCTGGATGCCGTCGGTCTCCAGCCTCTACACCCAGACGCCGCTGCGTCAGGAAAACAGCTATTTCTCCATCGGCGAGCGCTGCAACGCCAACGGCTCCAAGAAATGGCGTGAGCTTCAGGAAGCCAATGACTGGGACGGCTGCGTCGCCATCGGGCGTGAACAGGCCGCCGAAGGTTCCAACGCGCTCGATATCTGCACGGCCTTCGTCGGGCGTGATGAAGTCCGCGAAATGAACGAGGTCGTCACGCGCTTCACCTCGTCGGTGAATGCGCCGCTGGTGATCGATTCCACGGAAACGCCGGTCATTGAAGCCGCGCTGAAACTGCATGGCGGCAAGCCCATCATCAACTCGATCAACTTCGAGGATGGTGAGCAGCAGGCCCATGACCGCATGAAGCTGGCCCGCAAGTTCGGCGCCGCCATGATTGCGCTGACGATCGACGAAGTCGGCATGGCGAAGGAGCCGCAGGACAAGCTGCGCATTGCCGAACGTCTGGTCGAGTTCGCCTGCACCCAGTACGGGCTGCCGCAGTCCGATCTGATGATCGATCCGCTGACCTTCACCATCGCCACCGGCGTGGAAGACGACCGCAAGCTCGGACAGTGGACGCTTGAGGGTATCAAGCTGATCCGCGACAAGTTCCCCGATATCCAGATCATCCTTGGCCTGTCGAACATTTCCTTCGGTCTGAACCCGGCCGCGCGTGCGGTGCTGAACTCGGTGTTCCTCGATCATGCGGTCAAGGCGGGCATGACCGGCGCGATCGTGCATGTCTCCAAGATCCGCCCGCTGCATCTCATTGCCCCCGAAGAGGTCAAGGTCGCGGAAGACCTGATCTTCGACCGCCGCACCGAAGACTACGATCCGCTCCAGAAGCTGCTGGAGCTGTTTGCAGGCCGTAAAGCTGCCGATGCCGTCAAGAAGCGCCGTGCGGAAACACCGGCCGGGCGTCTGAAAGACCGGATCGTGGATGGTGACCGCAAGGGCATCGAGCAGGATCTGGCAGACGCAATGGCTGAAATGCCGCCGCTCGACATCATCAACAATGTCCTGCTCGATGGCATGAAGGTCGTGGGCGAGCTGTTCGGTTCGGGCAAGATGCAGCTTCCGTTCGTGCTGCAGTCCGCCGAGACGATGAAGACCGCCGTGGCCTGGCTAGAGCCGCACATGGAACGCGTGGAAGGCCAGCATCGCGGCACGATGGTGCTCGCCACCGTCAAGGGCGACGTGCACGATATCGGCAAGAACCTCGTAGACATCATCCTGACCAATAACGGCTATCAGGTCATCAATCTGGGCATCAAAGTGCCGCTCGCGGACATGATCGCGGCGGTGAAGGAACACAAGGCCGATGCGCTCGGCATGTCCGGGCTTCTGGTGAAGTCCACGGTCATCATGCGCGAAAACCTTGAGGAAATGCACCGTCAGGGCTTTGACGTTCCGGTTATTCTCGGTGGTGCGGCCCTGACGCGCAATTACGTCGAGGAAGAATGTGCCCGCTCCTATGGCGCTGGTGAGCCGGGGCGCGTGGCCTATGCGCGCGACGCGTTCGACGGTCTGGGCCTGATGGACAAGATCGCCAACAAGGAACTCGATTCCTATCTGGGCGCGATCCAGACGCGCCGCGCCAGCCAGGCGAGCCGCAAAACGGCGCGCGCACCGGAAATCGCGGAAACACGCGGCTTCGGCGTGGTGGATCGCGAAGCCGCCAAGGCCCGGCGTGAGCGGATTTCAGGCTCCGAGCCGGTCATTACACCGCCTTTCTGGGGCGGACGTGTTCTCGAAGCGACGCCGAATGCGGTTCTGCCGTTCCTCAATGAGCGCTCGTTGTACCAGTTCCAGTGGGGCTTCCGGAAACAGGGCCGCTCGCTCGACGAATTCATGGAATACGCCAAGACTGAGCTCCGTCCTGTGCTGAAGCGCATGCTGGCGCTGAGTGCGGAACAGGACATCATCCGGCCGCAGGCGATCTATGGGTACTGGAAGGCTGCGGGCGACGGGAACGATCTCGTGCTGTTCGAGGAAGACGGCAAGACGGAAGCCGCACGTTTCACCATGCCACGCCAGCCCAAGGATGACGGCGAGTGCATCGCCGATTTCGTCCGCGACATCAGCGATGATACCCGCGATGTGGTCGGACTGCAGGTCGTGACCGTCGGACAGAAGGCGTCTGATCTGGCGCGGGTATGGTTCGAGGAAAACCGCTACCAGGACTATCTGTACCTGCATGGCCTGTCGGTCGAGATGGCGGAAGCCATGGCGGAATATACCCACAAGCGCATCCGCGCCGAGCTGGGCTTTGCCGGCGAAGACGATCGCGACATGGAGAAGCTGCTCTCGCAGTCCTATCGCGGCTCGCGCTATTCCTTCGGCTATCCCGCCTGCCCGCGGCTTGAGGATCAGGCACCGATCCTGAAAATGCTGGATGCCGAACGCATCGGCGTGTCGCTTTCAGACGGCTATCAGCTTCACCCCGAGCAGTCGACATCCGCGCTCGTGATGCTGAACCCACGGGCAAAATACTTCACCGTCTGAGGACGGCAGGCTTTAAAAAAGACGAGAAAAGACAGTCCATGACGGCCCCATCAGTTCCGCAGACCACCTATGTCCTGACGCTTTCATGCCCCAACCGCCCGGGCATCGTGGCGGCAATCAGCGGCAGGCTTGCGGAACTGAACGCCAACATCACCGAAGCCCAGCAGTTCGATGACCGGGACAGCACGGTCTTCTTCATGCGCATCGTGTTCGAAATCACGGATGGCCAGACCAGCATGGAGCAGCTTCGCGACGCGCTGGCTGTTCTGGGTGATACGTTCAGCATGGACTGGGCGCTGCATGACCGGAGCGTGAAGCCGAAGGTCCTGCTGATGGTGTCGCGTTTCGATCACTGCCTGGTGGATCTGCTGTATCGCTGGCGGATTGGGGAACTGCCGATCGAGCCGGTCGGGATCGTGTCGAACCATCCGCGCGAAGTGTTCGCGGATCTGGATTTCTACGGCATCCCGTTCCACCACCTTCCCGTCACGAAAGACACGAAGCCGGCGCAGGAAGCGCAAATTCTGGACCTGTTTGCCTCAACGGGAGCCGAACTGGTTATTCTCGCGCGCTACATGCAGGTTCTGTCCAATGAGATGGCCGCCAGCCTGTCGGGGCATTGCATCAACATCCATCACTCCTTCCTGCCGGGATTCAAGGGCGCGCGTCCCTATCACCAGGCCTTTGCGCGGGGCGTGAAGCTGATCGGCGCGACTGCCCATTACGTCACGCGCGATCTGGATGAAGGCCCGATCATCGAACAGGACGTGGAGCGCATTTCCCATGCCGACACGCCCGATGACCTGATCCGCAAAGGGCGCGATATCGAACGCCGGGTTCTGGCGCGCGCGGTGCGGTATCACATTGAACGCCGGACCATCATCAACGGCAACAGGACAGTCGTCTTCACGCCCTGAGCCCTGCTTTTCGTCGACAGGACATGAATCTTTCGCACGACACCCGGAATATTCTCTCCTAGGCTCGACCCGGCATGTTCACAGCCGGCAGCAATATTCAGATGACCGTCCGCAAAACCCTTCTTTCACTTGCCCTGTTCACGTCGCTGGTCGCGCAGACTGCCTGTTCCGGTGACCTGGTCCTTGAGAAGCGGCTGACCCCGGCGGATACCCTGCGTGAGACCACAAACCGGACCGTCGTGCCCGGCACGTTTGTCATGACCGTGAAAAGCGTGAATGTCTTCAACAAGATGGTCTTCCTCAATTCGGAAGACACCTACCTGGACCGGGCCAATGTGGCCGTGCAGATCACGTCCGCTGTGGCCTATAACGCCGATATCCGTTTCGGCGGCGATTTCCGCAAGATGGTCCTGAACCGCAAGATCCTGGTGATCGGATCGGCCATGAAGGTTGGCGCTGATCTGGAACAGGGGATCATCGTGAACAACAAGGACGATTACCGCACCTATATTTTCGTCAGCCGGGCGAGCAATATTTTCCTGCGATAAGCACCCATAATATCTGATCTTGCATCGTATATTCGTTTCCCGACAGATTATTCCATTTTATAGCCCCATAACGATCCGAAGATATTTCCCAGGACTCCGATCCAGCCTATGAAGGGCATCCTTTCTCCATGCCGGATCCTGTTCATGACCGTCTCTTCCGCCTCCGCTCCGGACCGTCTTCAGGCCGTTCTCAAGGCGCTTCAGCCCGTCATGGGCGAGCGGATCAGCACGGCACCGTCCGTTCGCGAAGAACACAGCCACGGCGAGGCCATGAATGCCTCCCGCCTGCCCGAGGCGGTGGTGTTTGCGGAGAGCACGCAGGATGTCGCAACTGTTCTGCGACACTGCCACGAATGGCGCGTTCCGGTCGTGGCGTTCGGCGCCGGAACCTCGGTCGAAGGCCATGTCGTGCCGCCCGAACAGGCCATCAGCCTCGATCTGTCCCGCATGACCGCCATTGTGGAACTGAACGCCGAGGATCTGGACTGCCGGGTCCAGGCCGGCATCACGCGTCAGACCCTGAACGTCGAAATCCGCGATACGGGCCTGTTCTTCCCGGTCGATCCGGGTGGGGAAGCCACGATCGGCGGTATGTGCGCCACCCGTGCCTCAGGCACGGCCGCCGTGCGCTACGGCACGATGAAGGAGAATGTGCTGGGCCTGACCGTCGTTCTTGCAACCGGCGAAATCATCCGCACAGGCGGCCGCGTGCGTAAATCCTCCACCGGCTATGACCTGACATCCTTGTTCGTCGGCTCGGAAGGCACCCTTGGGATCATCACGGAAGTCCAGCTCCGCCTGCACGGACGTCCGGACAGTGTTTCGGCCGCGATCTGCCAGTTCGAGAACCTGCATGACGCCGTGCAGACCGCCATGGAAATCATCCAGTGCGGCATCCCCATCACCCGCGTAGAACTGATGGACAGCGTGCAGATGGCGGCTTCCATCCAGTATTCCGGCCTGAGCGAATACCTGCCCCTGACCACGCTGTTTTTCGAGTTCACAGGCTCGCCGGCGTCAGTACGGGAGCAGGTCGAGACGACGGAAGCCATTGCGTCTGGCAATAACGGGCTTGGTTTCGCCTGGGCCGAAAGCCCCGAGGAGCGCACCCGCCTTTGGAAGGCGCGGCATGATGCCTACTGGGCGGCCAAGGCCATCGTTCCGGGCGCGCGCGTCATTTCCACGGACTGCATCGTCCCGATTTCCCGTCTGGGCGAACTGATCGAGGGCGTGCACAGCGATATCGAGGCCTCCGGCCTGCGCGCACCGCTTCTGGGCCATGTGGGGGACGGCAATTTCCATACGCTCATCATCACGGACGATACTCCCGAAGGGCATCAACTTGCCCTTGATCTGGACCGGAAAATCGTGGCCCGCGCCCTATCCCTGAACGGATCATGTAGCGGGGAACATGGCGTGGGCATGGGCAAGCTGGAGTTTCTGGAAACCGAGCACGGGCCTGGAAGCCTCAGCGTGATGCGCGCCCTGAAGAACACGATGGATCCGCACCATATCCTCAACCCCGGCAAGCTCCTTCCGCCCGGTCCTGTTTACACAGGCTGAGCTTTCGGGGATCTTTCAGCCGCCTTTCTTTCCAGTCCCTGCCGGATTTCAGCACCATGTCGTCACTCTCCAACGTCTGCCCCGATATCGTCCTGATCGGCGCCGGGATCATGAGTTCCACGCTCGCCGCCCTGCTGCGGGAGCTGGATCCATCGCTCTCGATGGTGATGTTCGAAACCCTTTCCGACTGCGGGCAGGAAAGCTCTTATGCCTGGAACAATGCCGGGACCGGACATGCAGGCAACTGCGAACTGAACTACACGCCCCAGCGCGCGGATGGCAGCGTCGATATCTCCAAGGCGCTGGCCGTCAATACGGAATTCGACCTCTCCCGGCAGCTTTGGGCTCACTGGGTCCGTGAAGGCCGCATTGCCGATCCGGCCGCGTTCGTTCAGCCCTGTCCGCATATCAGTCTGGTGTGGGGTGCGGAAAATGTGGCGTTCCTCAAGGCCCGCTATGAGGCCATGGTCGCCCATCACTGCTTTGCCGACATGGAATATACCGATGATCCGGCCGTCATCGCACAATGGGCCCCGCTGGCCATGGCGGGGCGCGACACGACGCAGCCCGTCGCAGCCACGCGCATCAGGGAAGGCACGGACGTCAATTTCGGCGCTCTGACCCATGCCCTGACCGCATCGCTCAAGACAGACCGTAACGTCTCCATCCACTACAACCATCGCGTCACGGATCTGACCCGGACCGAGGACGGCCGCTGGCGCGTTACGGCAACGGACACCGAAAGCGGCCACGCCACGACGGTTCTGACGCACTTCGTCTTCATCGGCGCGGGCGGCAATGCCCTGCCGCTGCTTCAGAAATCCGGCATCCCCGAAGCGACGCATTACGCGGGCTTTCCAGTCAGCGGGCTTTGGCTGCGCTGCACCGACCCGGCCATCACCCGCCAGCACCACGCCAAGGTCTATGGCAAGGCCCCCGTCGGTTCCCCGCCCATGTCGGTCCCGCATCTCGATACCCGTGTGATTGACGGGAAATCCTGCCTGCTGTTCGGGCCCTATGCCGGTTTTTCCACGAAATTTCTCAAGAGCGGGTCGTGGACGGATTATTTCCGCTCCCTCACACTAAAAAACATCATCCCTGCCCTGACGGCCGGAAAAGACAATCTCGGCCTGCTGGACTATCTCGTGAAGCAGGTCATCCAGACGAACGAGGCGCGTTTCCGGGCCCTTCTGGAATTTTATCCGACCGCGCGGCCCGAGGACTGGAGCAAGGTCGTGGCCGGGCAGCGGGTGCAGATCATCCGGCCGGACAGTGGCCTGCATGGGAAACTCCGCTTCGGCACCGAACTCGTCAAAACCGCTGACCGCTCCCTTGTCGCGGTGCTGGGTGCCTCTCCCGGCGCCTCCATTGCGGCGTCCGTGGCACTTCAGGTCGTACAGGGCTGTTTCCCGGAGCGCCTTGTCGAGGGCGACTGGCTGCCACGTCTGCGTCAGGTTTTCCCTGCCTATGACGTGGATCTGACACAGGATGCAGCCACCTGCGCAACGCTCCGCCAAGACACGGCGCAGGTGCTGGGCATTGCGAGTGAGGCCGGATGATCACCTTTTGGGGCCGGATTGTGTTCATGAGGCGTTACAGACCTGTTCCGGCCTGATATGGTGAATGTGATTTTACATTCATCTGTTTGCTTTCACGCTCAGGAATCGATTTGAGACATGACTGATGGTCCGGGCTCCGTGATCCCCACCGCCTTGCCGCAGAGTTCAAAACGACGGGATAATTCGGCCCGCCAGAAACAGATCCTCGACGTTCTTCTCGAAACCGGTAGTGCTACGATCGAAGGTCTGGCCGAGCGTTTCGATGTCAGCCGCATGACGATCCACCGCGATGCGCATGCGCTGGTCCAGCAGGGTCTGATCGACAAGCTGCATGGCAGCATCGTTCTGCGCAACAAGGTTACAACACAGAAAACCGTCAATTTCCGCCGCTCGCGCGCTACGGATCTCAAGGACGCCATCATCCAGCGGGCCATCTCGCTGATCCAGCCTGAACAGGTTCTGGTTCTGGATGACTCCACAACCGTTGCGGCGATGCTGCCCCTGCTCCCGGCCCTGGCGCCGCTGACGATCATTACGAACGCTGTCGGCGTGATCCAGGCGCTCTCGCCCTATCCCAACCTGAAGCTGATCTGCCTTGGCGGCGACTATAACCCGCCGCGCAATGCCTTCTTCGGTCTGGTCTGTGAACAGGCGGCGCAGTCGCTGCGGGCGAACATGATGTTCCTCTCAACATCCATCATCCACAACGGAACCGCTTTCCAGAACGATCAGGACGTGGTGAAGGTCAAGCGGGCCATGATGGATATCGCGGATCAGTGCGTCCTGCTGGTGGACAGCACGAAGTTCCGCAAGGGCGGCCTGCACCGTCTGGCGTCCCTGTCGGAATTCGACCGTGTCCTGACGGACTCCCATCTCAAGCCGTCCATCGCCAAGGCCCTGACGCAGGACGACGTGAAGCTCGAAATCTGCACCTGACTGACTCCAGTTCTCAGGCGTCGGGCAACGCCTGCATGAACTGCTTCAGTCCGCCCTCGATCGCTTTTTCGAACAGGCTCAGGGTTTCGCTCCCAACGTAATGCTCCACGCCTTCGGCATCGACGCGGGCATTTTCCTCGCTCACGCCCAGCGCCAGCAGGAACGCTTCTACGATCCGGTGCCGGTGTCGCGCCCTGTCCGCCATGTCCTGCCCGGCGGCCGTGAGGAAAACACCCCGATAGGGCTTCTGCGTGACGTAGCCTTCCGTCGCAAGGCGGGCGAGCATCTTCGCCACCGTCGGCTGTGACACACCCAGACGCCCTGCGATATCGACCTGCCGGGCCTCCTGCCCTTCGGACAGCAAATCCGAGATCAGCTCAACATAGTCCTCGACCAGCACATTGCGCCGTGCCTCGCGATTGGCTCGGAACCCTTCGGAATGGGTTTCGACGTCAGGCAGCGTCTCCTTGGGCGCGAGATCCCTGAGACGTCTTTTCCGTTCCATGCGCCGTCCTGTGCCTCCATGCAGAAAACATTATTCACGGCGGAATAAAACATTCCCGACATATGTGCCAGTAGGATCCATCACGTTTTCCCGATATCCCGGTTTTTCATGAGGCTCATCAATATAGCATGTTGAATATTCATTCCCGATAGGATTGAATACACGCCTGATGTCAGACACCCCCTCGCCCCACACACCATCCCCTGAAATCCGCCCGAGCCTGCCCGATGCCTTTTCCAGCATCCGGGTTCCGGGAGCGGATGCGTCCTGGTTCAGGCGCTTCATGGCCTTTGTTGGGCCGGGGTTCATGGTTTCGGTCGGCTATATGGATCCGGGCAACTGGGCCACGGACCTGCAGGGCGGGTCGCGCTACGGCTATACGCTGCTCTGCGTCATCATGCTGTCGAACCTGATGGCGATCCTGCTTCAGGCGCTTTCCGCCCGCCTCGGAATCGCGACCGGACGGGATCTGGCGCAGGCCTGCCGGGATCATTTCTCGCCGGCTGTGAACATCGTGCTGTGGCTGGCCTGCGAACTGGCCATCATCGCCTGCGATCTGGCGGAAGTGATCGGCACGGCCGTGGCGCTTCAGCTTCTGTTCGGTCTGCCGCTTCTGGGCGGCGCGCTGCTCTCCATTCTGGACGCACTGGTGGTCCTGCTGCTGATGAACCGGGGCTTCCGGTATCTGGAAGCCTTCGTGATCGCGCTTTTAGGCATCATCGCGCTGTGCTTCGGCATCCAGCTTGTCGCAGCAGCCCCGCCCGTCCACAGCATTATGGCCGGGCTCCTCCCCGATCCGAAGATCGTGACGACGCCGGGGATGCTCTATGTCGCCATCGGCATCATTGGCGCCACGGTCATGCCGCATAACCTGTATCTGCATTCCTCGATCGTGCAGACCCGCGCCTATGAACGCACGCCGACTGGCCGCCGTGATGCGATCCGCTGGACGACCTGGGACAGCACGATTGCCCTGACGCTTGCGCTGTTCATCAATGCGGCGATCCTGATCGTGGCAGCGGCCGCGTTTCACACTTCCGGCCATAAGGACGTGGCGGAAATCCAGGATGCCTACAGGCTGCTCTCCCCGATCCTCGGGCTTGGCATGGCGTCCACGCTGTTCGCACTCGCTCTTCTGGCGGCAGGCACGAACTCGACGATCACCGGCACACTGGCCGGACAGATCATCATGGAGGGCTTCCTGCACCTCCGCATCCCGCACTGGGCCAGACGGCTTCTGACGCGCGGGCTGGCGATTGTGCCGGTCGCAATCGTCACGCTGATCTATGGCAACCGGGGCGTGGGCGATCTGCTGATGGCCAGTCAGGTCATCCTGTCGCTGCAACTGCCCTTTGCCGTCATACCGCTGGTCATGTTCGTCTCGGACCGCCGGAAGATGGGCGAGTTCGTGATTTCCGCCCCCGTCCGCATTCTGTCCTGGGGTGTTGCGGGACTGATCCTGCTGCTGAACTTCAAGCTGCTTTACGACACGCTGGCGGGCTAAGCGTCAGGTCGGATTGGCGACCCAGGGGTTCGCGCGGAAAACCGACCAGCCCGTATGCTGCACAAGCCGTTCCAGCGCACGCGTTCCCAGCAGGGAGTTGCCCTGCGCGTTCAGTCCCGGCGACCACACGGCAATAGACGCCACACCCGGCGCAATGGCGAGGATGCCGCCCCCAACGCCGGATTTTCCCGGCAGGCCAACACGGATGGCAAAGGCGCCGGAGCCGTCATAATGTCCGCACATCATCATCAGCGCGAGGATTGTCTGGGCATTGCGCTCGGACATGATGCGCTCGCCCGTGAGGGGGTTCCGGCCGCCCGTCATCAGACAGGTCCCGACCTGCGCCAGCTGATGACAGCTCATGGTGAGTGCGCACTGATGGAAATAGAAATCCAGCGTGTCCTCGACCACATTGCGGATATTGCCGAAGGTCCGCATGTAGTTGGCCAACGCCATGTTGCGAAAACCGGTCTCACGCTCCTGCCGGGCGACATCGGTATCGATGTCGATCGAGGACGGATCGCTCACTAGCGGACGCAGGAACTCCAGCAGGCGCGTTTGGGCATTCTCGCGGCCATAACGCGAGACCAGAATGTCAGCGATGACGATGGCGCCCGCATTGATGAACGGATTGCGGGGGATGCCGTGTTCGTTTTCAAGCTGAACGATGGAATTGAACGCGCTTCCAGAAGGCTCCTGACGCACCCGTCCCCACAGTTCGTCGCCCATCGCATTAAGCGCCATGCTCAGGCTGAAGACCTTGGACACACTCTGGACCGAGAACGGGACTTCCGCATCCCCGACCGTATGCGTCTCTCCGTCCATGCCCACAACGGCCATGCCGAACCGGTTCAGATCCACCCGTGCGAGCGGGGGAATGTAATTGGCGACCGTGCCCCGTTCGGAGGCCGTGCGCATCTCCTCTGCGATCGAGACGATAATGGACGCAACTGTGCTCATGGGGCCCCGGACTGTGAAACGCGATGTGACTGAAAGAACAGGAGTTTCACAGGCAGGTGAGCCCGTGAGCAACCCGCAGGATCATACGGAGCGATATGCATTCAAAGCATGGCTGAAAGAGTATGTCTTCCAGCCATGCAGACCCCGTCACCTCAGGGCGAAACGACCCGGTGCCGGACGACCTGCCCGACGATCACCAGCGCGGGCGATTTCACCTGCGCTTCGGCCGCCTGCTGCGCGATGGTGGACAGCGTTCCGGTAAAAACCCGCTGCCGCGGCTGCGTGCCCCGCTCCACGATCGCCACCGGCCAGTCAGCCGGCAGTCCTTTTCCCAGAAGTCCGGCGGCAAGCTGCGGCAGGGTCGAGATGCCCATATAGATCACGACCGTCTGGCGTCGATCGGCCATGTCGTCCCAGGGCAGATCCAGAACGCCATCCGCCTTTGCATGTCCGGTCACGAACAGGCAGGCCTGCGCGCAATCCCGATGCGTCAGCGGAATGCCGGAATAGGCCGCGCATCCATTGGCTGCGGAAATACCCGGCACCAGCCGGAACGCGACCCCGGCTTCGACCAGAGCTTCGATTTCCTCACCGCCACGCCCAAAAATGAACGGGTCTCCACCCTTGAGACGCAGGACACGCTCGCCAGCCTGTGCACGGCGGACCATCTCACGGTTGATCTCATCCTGCGGCAGGGCATGGCGGTCCCGCTGCTTGCCAACGAAGACGAGTTCGGAGTCCCGGCGCACCATATCCAGCAGGGCTGGCGAGACCAGATTGTCATAAAGAACAGAATCCGCATTCTGCATCAGGTGCAGCGCCTTGAGGGTCAGCAGATCCGGATCACCAGGGCCGGCCCCGACCAGCCAGACTTCTCCCGCCTTGCGCTCCCCGTCCAGCAGCGCCTCCAGTCGCATATCCGCCCGGCTTTCATCACCAGAACGCGCAGCTTCCGCGCCGGGACCATCCAGAAAATCCTCCCAGATGCGTTTGCGGTCCTGAACATTGGGATAGCGCCCCGAGACGAGTGCCCGGCGGGACTGCATATAGGCCGCCAGACGGCCTGTGCCTTCGGGAAGCAGCGTCTCGATCTGCTCGCGCAGGCGACGCGCCAGAACGGGCGCCGCGCCCCCGGTGGAGACGGCCACGCGCACCATGCCCCGGCGGACCTGAGCGGGCGTGATGAAACTGGAAGGTCCGGGATCGTCCACGGCGCAGACGGGGATATTCAGTTCGTCAGCTAGGGCCGCGACCTGACGGTTGGTGTCCCGGCTGTCGGTCGCGGCATAGACCAGCCGGCAGCCCGGAAGCAGACGGCGCAAGACGGCCTCATCCGCGCGTTCGCCCACATGGCGCACCCTGTTGTTCTCGACCCAGCCCTGTACGACCGGGTGCAGTTTTTCGGCCAGAACATCGATCCGCGCTCCGTGATCGAGCAGCAGCCGTCCCTTGTTGACGGCGATTTCTCCGCCGCCCACGAGCAGGACCCGCGCGCCCGAAAGCCGGATGGAAATGGGAAACCAGCCGCCGTCCTGAGGGGAATCCGGGCTGGAAGGGTGAGGCTGGGTGTTCATCGAGGCACGGATTTTCCGGATCGGGGGAGACGCTTGCGTGCCGCATTCAGCGACAGGCCGGCCGGAAGGTCAAATCCGGCAGTTCCGTGCCTTCAGGTTCGGGGACGTGCCTTTGCCCGGCACGTCCCGGTAGGCGCTGTTACCAGCCGCCCTGTCCCCCCTGACCACCGCCCATGCCGCCGCCATTCATGCCGCCCATACCCTGGCCACCACCCATACCCTGGCCGCCCATGCCACCCTGACCCTCACCGCGGTCGCCGCGATGATGGTGATGTTCGCCGCCGCGGCGGTCATCGTAAGGACCGTCACAGGCGGTCAGCGACAGGGTCAGACCGGCTCCGAGAGCCAGAGCAAGAATCTTTTTCATAAGATGCTCCATCAGCAATGTTTCAGTGCCGAGGATGCCCGATGAAATATGGTATTCTCAAGGACAGGAACGTAACGGACAATGACAGCATCCGATTTTGCGGGGATATTCCGCCAGACAGGTGCATGGAAATGCTATAACCGTTCGCGAACAGAGGTCCTGTTGACTGGCTCTCCCGGACTGCACTTCTTTTCAGGGAAGAGGTTTCATGGCGCAGTTGATGGTGAAAATCTTCAAGTCCATTCAGGAGGGTCCCGGTTTTCTTGTATTGCTCGGGGTTCTGGTCGCTGCGGTCTTTGTGGGATATGAAGTCCTGCATGCGCTGGTCGGATAAGGCTTTCGCCACCGCCGCGATGCGCATCGCCACAGACAGGACCCCAGCATGACAAAAGGCGATCTTGAAAAGCGTCTCGACTTTCTCCGGGAAGCGTCGCGCCTCAAGGACATCCTGAGGCGGACCTACACCCATGGCGGGCAGACCGAGAGCACGGCGGAGCATACCTGGGCGCTCTGCCTGCTGGTCATGACCTTCGCCGACCAGCTTGAGGGTATCGACCTTCTGAAGCTGCTGAAAATCTGCATCCTGCATGATCTCGGGGAAGCCATTCACGGTGATGTACCCGCGATCTCGCTGCACGCCTCGGCCAACAAGTCCGCGCAGGAGCGCGAGGATCTGCTGACGATCATGGCGCCGCTGCCTGACGAGCTTCAGGCCGAGTTCCTGGCGCTGTGGGACGAATATGAAAACGCGGCCTCTCCCGAAGCACGGCTGGCCAAGGCCTTCGACAAGATCGAAACCATCAGTCAGCACAATGCCGGTCTCAATCCGGATGATTTCGACCATACGTTCAATCTGACCTATGGCCGCCAATATACCGATGCCACGGAACTGACACGCCAGATCCGCGCCATTCTCGATGAAGAAACGCGCCGGAATATGATTCGAAACCGGAACATGGTTCCCGGCTGAACAGCCCTTTGTGCTCGACACCGTAACATAAATCCGCCAGAAACGGCTCCAAATGGCCTTCCGCTGTTACGATATCCTTGCAGAATCGTGACATTCTGCATCTGATGCGGACGTTCCAGGCCCGCACCAGACACAGGAGCCGGCAGACGCGCGCATGCCAGATCATGACCTGAAAACCCCAGCAGCCCCCTTTCCGGCACGGCCGGGGCTGCGTCCGGCTCTCGGTCTTGTCTGGGGCCTCGGCAGCCTCCTCTCCGCTCCTTCTGCCCTCGCGCAGACCGCTGCGAACACCCTCACCACGCCCTCTGCCACCCAGAACAGCGCGACGACCGTGACCACGTCCACGACGTCCATCAATGGCGGCGAGAAAATCGAGGTCAAAGCCCATAAACCCGCCAGCGCCGTGCTGGGCGATGCCAAGCCGATCATGCAGATCCAGGCCGATGAAATCCGCTCTTATGGCGTCGATACCGCAGCGGATCTGCTGACGGCCATTGCGCCGGAAACCCGTTCAGGACGCGGCGCGACCGGCAACACACCGGTCGTCCTGCTGAACGGCAAGCGCATTTCGGGCATGCAGGAAGTCAACGACCTTCCCTTCGAGGCCATCGCGCGGGTCGAAATCTTCACCGAGGAAGAGGCCCTGCGCTACGGCTATCCGGCCGACGAGCGCGTGGTGAACATCATCACCGTGAAGCATTTTCGGGCTGTGCGGATGCGGGCCTATGGCAGCACATCCACGGATGGCGGAGGCGATGATGGCGTTCTGGGCGCCAGCTTCACGAAGCTCTCCGGAGAACGCCGGATCAATCTGAGCGCGCGCTATGAAGCACAGGCGCGGCTTCTGGACAGCGACCGCGGCGTCACACCCCCTTCCGCCAGCAGTCTCTATTCCAATGCCGGCAACGTCACATCCACGGATGGCGGCAGTCTTGACCCGGCGCTTGATGCGCTCGTCGGGCAGAGCGTGACATCTGCGGGCGTGCCGTCGCTCGCATCAGGGCAGATCCCGACCCTTCAGGATTTCACGACTTATGCCAATGCACCGCATGTCAGTTCAGACGCCTCGGATTACAGCCTTCAGCCAAGAACGCATGAACTGAACCTGAACGGTGTCTATGCGGACCAGATCTTCAAGAGCGTCTCAGCCTCCTTCAACGCCAGCTACACCCACAGCAATTCCGAAAGCCTTCAGGGACCGGCGCGCGGCATCCTGACCCTCCCGTCCGGCAGCCTGTACTCACCGTTCTCGCAGGACACGCTCCTGTACCGGGACTACACCAACGTCTCCGCGCTTCAGCAGAGATCCCATACGGATTCCGTTCATGCCGGGCTGAATTTCAATGGCGACGTGGGGAACTGGAAGTGGAACAGCACCGGAAGTTTCGACCGCTCCACCACCGCGACCAACAGCCAGACCGGGCTTGATCTGAGCGCCGCCCAGACGGCGCTGACGGAGGGCCTGGTCGGCTTCGATCCGTTCTCGGAAGTGGACCGAAGCTGGCTGAACAGCCGGCTGGTCAATCAGGGCCATACCACCGGCACGACCGGCAAGATCAGCGGTCTGGTCTCCGGCTCGCTGTTCTCCCTGCCCGCCGGTGATGTCTCGACCAGCATTGCCCCCACCGGCACCCTGACCGAACAGAACGCGACCTCCATCAGCCAGGGCAAGCTGCAGCGCACCCATATCAGCCGCGATGTCGGCACCCTTCAGATCAACGGCGACATTCCCATTGCCAATGCGCGCAAGCATGTCCTGTCGTTCCTGGGAAAGCTGGATGCAAACGTCAACGGCGCGGTCAGCCAGGTGTCCCATTTCGGAACACTCGGGACGATCGGCGGGGGCGTGACCTGGGAGCCCGTCTCCTGGGTCCAGTTCCCCTTCTCCGTGACCGACCGGACAGAAGCGCCCAGCGCCACCAGTCTCGTCGCCCCGCAGATCGAAACCCCCAACGTCACGACCTATGACTATGTCACAGGACGCTCCGTGCAGGTGACGACCATCTCAGGCGGCAACCGGAACCTGCACGCGGCGGACCGGCACGAGATCAGCATCGGCACGATCCTTTCCCCGACCTTTCTCGAAGGGACGCGGCTGCATGTAAATTATGTCCGGGACCGCAACCACAACCCGGTCATGAGCCTGCCGACCGCAACGGCCGCCATCGAGGAGGCTTTTCCGGACCGTTACCAGCGCAATTCGGACGGAATTCTGGATGTCGTCGATATCCGCCCCGTCAATGCGCTCATGGAAAAGCGCAATGAATGGAATGCGACCTTCTCGTTTTCCAGACCGCTGGGGAAGAAGCCCGAAGGAAAAGGCGGCAAACATGGCGCTGGCGGCCGGTATTACATCGTTCTGACGCAGGTCTGGCGCCTCAAGGACACGGTACAGCTCCGGTCGGGCCTGGCGCCAATCGATCTGCTCAATGGCGGGACGATTGGCGGCACCGGGGGTCAGCCCCGCCACGAAGTCGAGCTTCAGGGGGGCGTGTTCAAGAACGGCCTGGGTTTCCGTCTCGTCACCAAATGGCAGTCCGCAACCTCCACCCTCGCCAGCACCCACGCCAACAGCCTGTTCTTCAGCGATCTGGCGACCGTGGATATGACGGCCTTCGCCGATCTGGGCGAAATCCCCCGCTGGCAGAACCGGAACTGGGCGAAGAATTTCCGGGTCATGGTCTCGGTCAGCAACCTGTTCAACAGCCGCATCCGTGCCCGCAACGGCTCGGGCATCACGCCCGCCGGCTATGAACCGGCCTTTCTCGACCCGCTCGGGCGGACCATCTCGTTTTCCATCCGCAAATCGGTTTGACCCGGCTCAGCCACCCGACACATAGACGCGGTGGAAACGGCTTCCCAACGCCGTCAGGACCTCGTAGCCGATCGTCCCTGCCGAGCGCGCCAGCGCATCCACATCCTGCGCCGGTCCCAGCACCGACAGCACGTCCCCCGCTTTCAGATCGGCCGGAGCATCGGTCAGATCAACGGAAATACTATCCATCGAGACCCGTCCGATGACCGGAAGCCGGGTCTGGCCGTACCAGACAGCACCGTGCCCAGCCTGGGCACGGAAGAAACCATCCGCATAACCAAGCCCCAGCGTGGCGATCCGTGTGGACTTCGTGGCTGTCCACCCCAACCCGTACCCGACGCGGTCTCCGGCTTGCACCGTCCGGATCTGCACGATCCGCGCATCGAGCGAGACGACCGGATTCAGGACGCGACTTCCCTCAAAAGGCGCGATCCCATACAGAGCCGCACCCGGACGGATCAGTTCAAAATGGTAGTCCGGGCCAAGGAAAATCCCCGAAGAGGCTGCCAGAGAGCGCGGCACGCCCGGAAAGCCGGCCGCCATTTCCACGAAGCGCTTCCGCTGCATCCCGTTGGCGGGATTGTCCGGCGTATCCGCGCAGGCCAGATGGCTCATCACCAGTTGCAGGTTCAGCCCTTCGAAAACCGAGCGGTCCTGAAGGTCCTCGGCAGTCAGGCCAAACCGGGACATCCCCGTATCGAACTGGAGCGCTGCGGGAAAGGCACAGCCCTTTTCCCTGCAGAGCCGCTGCCAGCTTCGAACCTGTTCAAGATCGTTGAGGACGGGAATCAGGCCATGGGCCTGCATGCTGCCTTCACAGCCGGGCATGAAACCGTGCAGCACGAAAATGCGGGCTTCGGGAAGGGTGACTCGCAGGGCGATCCCTTCGTCAAGATGTGCGACAAAGAATGTCTTTGCGCCGCGGGCCACAAGAACAGGAGCCACCCGATCCGTCCCCAGTCCATAGGCATCGGCTTTGACGACGGCCGCACATTCCGCGCCGGCGCCAAGAGCGGCAACGAGATCGTAATTCCCGGCGATAGCCTGTAGACTGACGCCCAGCCAGGCTCCGGCCCGTGCAGATGCTTCGTTTTGAAAAACTGTTTGCATGTGGCTGCCCAAAAGACTGCAATGCTTTCTTATGGCACTCCAGTCTCATGAAGCAACGGCACGGCCCTCTTTTCACACCGGGCTTTTCACATCAGGAATTCTGCGCAACAAGACGCCATGCACTGCATGCGAATGCAATCTTCAGTCACAAAAAGTGAGTTCAGATTTCCGGGGAAACGCCTATTTCTGGTGCCCAACGGAGTTAACGGCAAGACTGTCACGAAAGTTTCCATAAATTGATGTCAGACGACTCATCGTCTTCTCAGGCTGTAAGACCAGGTGGTGTCCAGCGTGTCATGAGCAATCTGGGCGTTCTTCTGGGAGGACGCGCAGTCAATGCCCCGCTGAGCCTCATCCATATCTGGATGGCGACCCACCTGCTGGGGAGCTACAGCTTCGGACTCGTCGCGATGATGTATGCCTTCGCGCGAACGATGGGCGACATCGTGGATTTCCAGTCCTGGCAGACCGTTCTGCATTATGGCCTGCGTCCCCTGACGCAGGGTGACCGTCGCGGTTTCCAGAAAATCGTCTCCTTCAGTCTGCTGCTGGACAGCTTCGGCGGTCTGCTGGGTTTTGGCGGGGGCGTCCTCATCAGCCTTCTGGCCATGAATCTTCTGGGCTGGCCGCCTGAGATCCACGTCATCGGCGTCGTCTACTGCATCTCCATCCTTTTCATGGCATCCGCCACTGCAACGGGCCTTCTGAGGGTTTTCGACCGGTACGACCTGCTGGCCGTACAGGGCACCGTGGCCACCATCGTCCGCGTGATTGGAACGGCTTCGATGGCTCTGGGCTGGGCATCGGTAACGGCGCTTGCCAGTGTCTGGATGGCCGCAGAAGTGACGGCCTGGGGTACGATCTTTTTCATGGCGGCCCGCGAGATGTATCGCCGGGACCTGATCCGCGGTCTCTTCCATGAAATGCGCGGCATCCTGCCCGAGATCCTGAGCGGACAGTTTTTCCGCACCTATCCCGGGATCTGGCGTTTCGCGCTGAACACGAACCTCAATTCCACGCTCGCCCTCGCCTTCGGCCATATCGGCACCCTCGTGGTCGGCGCCTTCGTCGGCCCGACGAGCGCCGGCTACTACCGGATTGCAAGCCAGATCGCGGCGGGGATCGCCAAGCCCGCGACCCTGATCCAGACGACCGTCTATCCCGAAATGGCCCGGCTGTGGCGCGACAGGGCCATGAACCGGCTGTATCGCCTGACGGGTCAGATTGCCCTGATGGCTGGCGGAATCGGAACGGCCCTGCTCCTGCTCACGCTGTTCGCCGGACGCCCGCTCCTGCAGCTCTATATCGGCCATAAGGGGGCGACAGAAGCCCTTCCCGTCACGCTGTGGCTGCTGGCCGCTGAAGTAGTCACCGTCTGGGGCCTGCCGCTGGAGCCGCTGCTGTTCACGACGAACCGCTCCGGCGCCGCGATCGGTGCCCGTATTCTGGAATGTACCTTCTTCCTCCCGGCCCTGGTGATGATGGTTCGTCATTACGGGCTGAGCGGCGTCGGGCCGGCGACATTATGTGGCGTCACCCTTCTGATCACGATCCAGCTTGTCTTCGTGATCCGCACGGCCCGCAGTCCGCAGGGGCTTGCGGCATGAAGGTGGCATTCCCTCTCATCGGCCAGCGTCACCAGACCCTGCACGCCCTGCCCATCGCGCTGGAAGTTTCCGCGCGCCATCCGGACGTTGCGGTCCATGTCTCGTGCCTGACCGTGAGCCATCTCGAACTGGCACGCTCGCTGGCGACGCTCTATCCGGAAGCCCGGGTGCAATTCGATCTGCTCCCGATCTCCCCCAAGCTCCGCCGCCGGATTGAACTGCACGGGCTTCGGGTGGTGGATCGTCTGATCGGGCTTTTCGCGTCCCGGCACTATTTCCGGACCTTCGATGCGATCATCGTGCCGGAAGCGACGTCCCTGCAGCTCCGCCACATGGGCGTGCGGCGTCCGAAAATGATCTGGACGGGCCATGGCGCCGGTGACCGCGCGATCGGCTTTGCCCGGCATCTCGGAAAGTTCGATTTCCTGCTGGTTCCCGGACGCAAGGTGGAGCAGCGCATGCTGGAAAAGGGCATCATCCGCCCCGGCGCCTATCATCGCGGCACCTACGCCAAGTTTGATCTCGTGCGCCGCATGGATGCGAAACGGCCGAAACTCTTCAACAACAACCGGCCGACGATCCTGTATAATCCGCATTTCCTGCGCCGCCTGTCCTCATGGCCGGAAATGGGGCATCAGATCCTGCAGTTCTTTGCCACGCAGGATCGCTACAACCTTGTTTTCGCACCGCATTTCCGTCTCTTCGACAATCATCGCGAAGAGGGGGAAGCCCTGAGGCGCCAGTATGGGCATCTGTCGCACATGCTGATCGACCCGGGAAGCCACCGGAGCATCGACATGACCTATACGATGGGGGCAGACCTCTATCTGGGGGATGTCAGCAGCCAGGTGGCCGAGTTCATGATCCGCCCGCGCCCTTGTCTCTTTCTCAACGCCCACCATGTCAAATGGCGTGGAAATCCGGACTACCAGTTCTGGACGCTGGGGCCAGTGACGGAAAATGTATCGGATCTGGGCTCCAAGATAGAGAATGCTTTCGAAACGCATCCTCGTTTTCTTGAGGCACAGCGCCAATATGTATTAGAGACATTCGAAACACTGGGCGCTGAGCCCACTGCTCCCGCTGCCGCGGATGCAATTGTCGATTTTCTGAAAAGGGCTGCCTGATGTCAGGTAATCCAAACGGAGCTAGTCCAGGTTTGACCGAGGCCAACCAGAACCCAACCGCCAATCCCGTTCCGACGCCAAGCCGCTCCGGCCTGGAAAGACGCTACGGAGATTTCCCCAGCTTTGCGGCCGCCCTTGATTACGCGGCCCAAGGCGAGAGCGGATTCAACATCTATTCCGGCCGGGGGCAGCTTCTCGAGGCATTGCCATACCGTCTGCTGCGCGAGCAGGCCCGTTCCATGGCCTGCCGCCTGCTGGGTCTGGGTCTGGTCCCGGGCGATCGCGTCGCGATCGTGGCGGAAAGCGATGGTGACTTCGCCCGGATCTTCTTCGGCTGCCAGTATGCAGGTCTGGTTCCGGCGCCGCTCCCCCTGCCGGTCGCCTTCGGCGGACGCGAGGGTTATGTGACGACGCTGCGCGGCATGATCCAGAGCGCCGCAGCCCGCGCCGTTGTGGTGCCCGACGTGATCGGAAGCTGGACGGCGGATATCGTCGATGGTCTCGACCTGGTCTTCGGCGGCTCGCCCGCTGACTTGTACCGTCACGCCGAAGCCCGTGTCGAACTGCCGGAAATTGCCCCGACAGCCCTGTCCTATCTCCAGTTTTCCTCGGGGAGCACACGCTTTCCGATGGGTGTTTCGGTCACGCAGGCGGCCGGCATGGCCAATGCCCGCGCCATCGCCCGCGACGGTCTTCACGTCTACCCGGCCAAAGACCCGCGCGATGACCGCTGCGTCTCCTGGCTGCCGCTCTATCATGACATGGGGCTGGTCGGCTTCTTCCTGACGCCTCTGACCTGCCAGCTTTCCGTCGATCTGCTGCCCACCCGCGAATTCGCGCGTCGTCCCCATGTCTGGCTGGACCTGATTTCCCGCAACCGCGGCACGATCGCCTATAGCCCGTCCTTCGGGTACGAGCTCTGCGCCCGCCGCAGCGGTCAGGCCGATCTGGACCTGTCGTGCTGGCGCATTGCCGGCATTGGCGGTGACATGATCCGCCATCATATCCTCGAAGGCTTTGCGGAGCGTTTCGCATCGAACGGCTTCCGGGCCACGTCCTTCGTCGCGAGTTACGGCATGGCTGAGGCAACTCTCGCCATCAGCTTCGCCCCGCTCAACACCGGCATCCAGACCGACACGATCGATCTGCGCCGTCTTGAGAAGGATGGCATTGCCGAGCCGTCCAATGACCCGTCCCATCCGCTGCGGACCTTCGTCCTGTGTGGTGAGGCCCTTCCCGATCATCAGATCGAAGTCCGCGACGCCGCAGGACATGATCTGGCGGACCGGCAGGTTGGCACCGTTTACGTGCGTGGACCGAGTCTTATGTGCGGCTATTTCCGCCGTCCCGATGAGACCGAAGCCGTCCTTGATGCGAATGGCTGGCTGAACACGGGTGATCTTGGCTATCACCTCAATGGCCAGATCGTCGTTACTGGCCGCGCCAAGGACCTGATCATCATCAACGGCCGCAATATCTGGCCGCAGGATCTTGAATGGTCCGCCGAAAGCGAGATCCCCACCCTGCGTTCGCGTGACGTGGCCGTCTTCTCCGTGGATGGCGACGAAGGCGAGAAGATCGTGGCACTCGTCCAGTGCCGCGCGACCGAGGATGAGAGCCGCAATCAGCTCCGCGACGAGGTCACGAGTCTGTTCCGCCGCCAGCACGGTGTGGATGTCGACGTCATTCTTGTGCCGCCCCGCACGCTTCCCCAGACCTCGTCTGGCAAGCTGACCCGCGCAAAGGCCAAGACCATGCTGCTCTCCGGTCAGTTCGAACAGCAGCCCGAAACCACGTCTTCGGTCGCCTGATCCCGAACCGGCTCCATCTGCCCTGCTGCCTGAAAAGGCAAAGGGGTGGCGAAAGGGGCCGGTTTGGAGCATAAGGCTTGCCCAAGATTGCATAGACACCGAGAGTTGAAGTCCATGACTGACAGCGTCGCCGGTATTTCCGGAATGATCATTGAGAAACTGCTTGCCAATCCGAAAGTTCCCCGGGACATCGATGGCAACAGCAAGATTGTCGAAGACCTGGCCTTTGACAGCCTGGCCGTCATGAACTTCGTCATGGAAATCGAAGACGAGCTCGACGTCTCCGTCCCGCTCGACAAGCTGGCCGATATCCGCACCATCAACGACCTTGCCGGCTGCCTGCACACGCTGAAGGTCGCCCACGCGTGACGGATATTTTCGCCAAGCACCAGGGGCTGCGCGAAGCCTATGAGGGCCTGACCGCAGCGTCGCCCCGGAACCCGTTCGAGGTCGTAATCGAGCGGCCGATCTCCGCAAGTGTCGGGATTATCGAAGGGCGCGAGACGCTGCTGTTCGGGACCAACAACTATCTTGGTCTCAGCCAGTCGAAGAAAGCCATCGAAGCAGCCGTGGAAACGGCTGAGACAATGGGGGTCGGCACGACGGGCTCCCGCATTGCGAACGGGACCTTCGGTCTGCACCGCAAGCTGGAGGCAAAGCTCGCCGAGTTCTTCCGCCGCAAGCACTGCATGGTGTTCTCGACCGGCTATCAGGCCAATCTGGGCACGATCTCAGCTCTGGTGAACAAGGACGACGTCCTGCTGCTCGATGCGGACAGCCATGCCAGCATCTATGACGGCGCCAAGCTGTCCGGCGCGCAGGTCATCCGCTTCCGCCACAACGATCCGGTCGATCTGGAAAAGCGTCTGGCACGCCTGAAGGACCACACGGGTGCCAAGCTCATCATCGCCGAGGGCATCTACTCCATGACGGGCAATGTCGCCCCGCTGGACAAGTTCGTCGACATCAAGACGCGCCACGGCGCGTATCTGATGGCTGACGAGGCCCATTCGTTCGGCGTTCTGGGCGCGCATGGCCGTGGTGTTGCGGAAATGCAGGGCTGCGAGGACGGGATCGACTTCGTGGTCGGCACCTTCTCCAAGTCCCTCGGGACGGTGGGCGGCTACTGCGTCACGAACCATGACGGCGTGGACCTGATGCGTCTGTGCTCGCGCCCCTACATGTTCACGGCGTCCCTGCCCCCGGAAATCATCGCAGCCACCATGGCGGCGCTTGAAGACATGCAGGCCCGTCCGGAACTGCGAACGAAGCTTCAGGAAAATGCAGCGCGTCTGCATTCCGGGCTTCAGAAGGCTGGCCTCAAAACTGGCGAGCACGTCTCCCCGGTTGTCGCCGTGACGCTTGAGACAGTGGAACAGGCTGTAGGCTTCTGGAACGCGCTGCTGGAAAACGGGGTCTATGTGAACCTCTCGCTCCCACCGGCCACGCCTGACAACCGGCCGCTGCTGCGCTGCTCAGTCATGGCGGCCCATTCCCCCGAGGAAATTGACCGCGCCGTTGCAGTCTTTGGCGAAGTCGCCAGACATTTCGGGCTGTAATCCATAAAAAAAGGGGGATCCACCGGATCCCCCTTTTTTTATTTCAGGCCTTCGAACGCCCCAGAAGGCCCCGCGCACGCCACAGAAGCCGGGGCAGCATCACAATCGGATGCCGGCTCTCGAAGGGCGACAGCTGCATGTCAAAACCCGTGTGGCGCTGGATCTTCCAAGCCAGATAGGACGCGCCGTTTTCAAACGTGAAGGCGGCCTTCAGCAGTCTGGCCACATTGCGTGGCCGTCCGGATGCCTGGATCAGCGCCCAGCGACGGGCCGCTTTCCGGCGAAGCTCCTCGTGGATGACGGGTTCAAGCCTGTCGCCATGAGCCGAGAACTGAAGATGTCCCCGTGCCCACCCCAGCGTCAGCAGGGCAGCGTAACGCGCCTCCTGCCCTTCAAGAATGCTGTTACCCCGTCCCTTCTTCTCGACCCGCAGTTCGGACGCATAGGTATGGGCAAAAAGGGTCTGCCAGAAGCCAAGCGCCGTCATGGACACATCGCCCAGAAGAGCCGCCCAGCACGCCGCCGTCGTCACACAGCGTGCAATCAGGGACAGGATGGCATCCGCGCTTTGCGGATCCCGCACCCAGACCAGCCGCACGGGCTGACAGAACCGCGCCCAGATTGTTGTGTCGAGCGCGCCGAGCCCCGTTCGGGCTTCGAACTGCGCCTGTGACAGTACTGCGATCTTTGCTCTCAGAACCCGGCCGTCATGACGGAATTCGGAATAACGGACATTGGGCGGCAGGACGAGATTGCCGGTCCGGGCCACCAGTCCGCCCGCAAAACCCGCGGCGTCTTCGGTAATGATATAGAAATCGAGAATACCGTCCGGATCAGCTTTACGCAGAAGCGAGCCATAGAACAGTATGCCCAGCGGCAGGAGAGGACAGGCACGGGCCAGCGCATCGGCAAAGGCGACCACACCCGGATCCACCGGCGTCGTCAGTTCACCGATCAGGCGCTGTTCGAGCGTGTCAGGCATGAAGGAACCGGAAGCGCGATGCCTGCTCCAGACGCAGGACACCGCCCGGCGCCGCACTGAAGACCTCGCCATCGAGCACGAAATCGCTTTCCGTCACCAGCATCATGTCGTCCGTCCGGCCACTGACATAATCCGGGTGACGACGCAGCCAACGCGGTGCACGTCCGCACAGAAGAGCGACTGTCGCCCGGAGCAGACTGTCCGGCCAGGCGCTTACATCCAGATAACGCAGCCCTTCGACATTGGGCTCTGCATCCCAGAAGGGCCAGATCCCGCGGGACAGGCGCGAAAGCCCTGTCGTCAGGAACATGAAGCTCTGCCCGTCATAGACATGGCCGCCGGTCTCGATCCTCAGCGGATCGCCCCGGAGCCACTCCTCGCGGCTTTTGCGAAACATGAGGCTGACAAATGTCGAGAGCAGCGTGATGCCGACCGCAAGATCATGGGGCGCGAAACGCAGGACGGTCGGCGAATGGGCAATGCGGACAGCGCGCGCATATCCCGCGCAGCCCCCGAACAGGCCAAGCACGGGCATCCGGTCGGTTCCGGGCCAGGACAGGCGGATCGGGGTTCGCACGCTGGAGCGCAGGCCGCCCTGCCGCAGACGCTGGATCGCCTCCATTCCGCGCAGGCCGAAACCGACATCCCCGGCAATAAGGTTCGTGTTGCCAGACGCCAGGACCACGATATCCGGGAGCCTGTCCGCAGGATAAGCGCGCGCGATGGCGGTCAGGGCCGTGCTGACCGTCCCGTCGCCGCCATCGATGAGGATGGTGTCGATCCCACGCTCACAAAGCTGGCGGACATGTTCGGTTGTCCCCTCCCGACTATCTGAAGGCACGAAATCCTTCCCCAGAAGGGCCTGGGCCTCGACAGCAAAACTGGAACCGTTCCGGCGGTTTTTCCGGCTACGGGCATTATGGATCAAGGCAATGCGCACTAGGTGAGGCAATCTTCGTATGGCGTTCGGCTATGCGGGCGGGTCTAGCACGGCTATGATGGAACTGCCAGAACATGGCATCCCGGCACGCCCGGATGCCGGCTTCTGACGTGGATACTGACAAGGCCCTTTTCTGATCATGACCCCTGACCTGCCCGCAGATCCCCTCTCGTCGCGGCAAACGTCCCCTGTCACCCCCACTGTCACACTGGCCCATATTTCGGACCCGCACCTGCCCCCGCCCCCGGTTCACTGGCGTGAGGCGCTCAACAAGCGCGCCCTGAGCCTTCTGTCATGGAAGAAGCACCGCCGGTACGTCCATCTCGAACAGACCTGCACAGCCCTGGTAAAAGATATCGGGCGCTCGGACGTGGACACTATCCTCGTCAGCGGGGACCTGACCAATTTCGGAACGCCCGACGAGTTTGCCGCGGCTGCACGCTGGCTCGATGCCCTGCCGGCTCCTGCGCTCGTGATTCCCGGCAATCATGACTGCATGGTCCGCCAGCCGGCCTCGGCCGGTCTGCGCCAGTGGGAGCGCTGGTCCGCGCGGCAATATCCGTATGTCCGCATCCAGAACGGGGTTGCGATCGTCGGCGTCAATTCCGGCATTCCAACAGAGCCGTTCATGGCCTACGGGCGGGTCGGCCGCAGGCAGCGGGACCGGCTTGAGGCGCTTCTGGAAGAGCTGGGCAAAGAGGGGTTGTGCCGGGTCGTGATGATCCATCATCCGCCCCGGCGTGGACTCGTACCTTGGCGCAAATCCCTGCTCGATCACCGTGAAGTCGCCGCCGTTTTCAGGCGGGCTGGCGCGGAGATCGTGCTGCACGGGCACTCCCATGACGCAACGCTGACCCATATCGCCGGAACCGACATTCCACTTCTCGGCGTGGCGTCCGCCTCCCTGACGGATGAACGCCCACACCGGCAGGCTTGCTGGAATCACCTGAGCATCCACCCATATAGGAAGGGCTGGACGATCACTCTGGCACGTCACCGGCTCAATGGCTCCGTCAGTGAACGGGCGTCATGGAACCGTTCGGGAAGGACAGAGGCGTGAAACAGCGGGCCAACATTCTGGACCGTTATCTGCTGACGCAGATGGCGCCACCATTCGCTATTGCGCTTCTGGCAATGCTGGTCGCGCTGCTGCTGGAACGCCTGCTGTCTCTGTTCGACTATCTGGCTTCAGCCGGAAGTTCGCTTGGAACATGTATCGCGCTCCTGACGGATCTTCTGCCCCATTACTTCGGCATTGCCCTGCCCGCGGCGCTGTGTATCGCGGTGTTCCTCACCATCCGGGGCATGAGCGACAACAACGAGATCGACGCGCTTCAGGCCGGGCGGGTCTCGCTGATGCGAATCAGTCGCCCTTTCATGATCGTAGGGCTGCTTCTCGGGGCGGCGAGCGTGTTCCTGTACGGCTATATCCAGCCCGTGGCCCGCTATGACTATCGCGCGGGCTTTTATTTTGCCGAGCATACCGGCTGGGCCCCGCATCTGCAGGCGGGAATGTTCGCCTCCACGTCCAGCAAGGCCGTCATGACGGCCGACAGTGTCAGCCATGCCGGCACCCGCCTCAGACGGGTCTTCATCCGGGAAGTGAATGCCAACGGTGTGGCTCACATCATCACGGCCCGGACCGGCGCGCTGACCATTTCGGAAAAGACCCGCAGTACGCGCCTCGACCTGTGGAACGGGGAAATCGTGGATGATCCGTTCCAGGCCACCAAACCCCACAAACCGACCGTGACCCATTTCGAACACGTCGTCCGCGTTATCGACCGGCCGAACAAGGAAACCTCTTTCCGCTCCCGCGGTGCCGACGAGCGCGAACTGACCCTGTTCGAACTGGCGCATGACCTGCGTTATGGCCTGCCCGGCATCGAATACCGCACACTCCGGGCGGAAATGGATTTCCGTATGGCCCGCGCAATCGCCATCCCGTTCATTCCGCCGCTGGCGGTCGCGCTGGCCATCAGCGCCCGGCGGAGAAAATCCGTCTGGGGACTGATTGCGGTAGCCGTGATCCTGATCGGCTTCGACCAGACGCTCATGTTCGGCCACAGCCTCGCCTCGACCGGACGTCTTCCGATCTGGCTGGCGATCTGGGTACCGGAACTGCTGTTCTGCGTGGGCTGTCTGGCAGCCCTGCTGCGCCGTTCCCGAGGGTCATGGCGGCGACGCAAGCTCACAAGGGCACCAGCATGAGCGACTCCACACCTGCCATGCCCCGCCATGTCCTGATCAAGGCACTCAACCGCGCCCTTCTGGGGCGGTTCGCGCTGTGCGGGGCCGTCCTCGTCTCGCTGCTGGAAATCCTGGCTCTTCTTGAAAAGACGACGCCGATCCTGAACCGGCATCTCGGCTTTCGCGGTATCCTGACCTTCGCCTTCCTGCACCTGCCTGCCCTGAGCATCGACATCCTGCCGCTCGCCTTCATGGTGGGCGCGCTGTTCCTGCTCACGCAGATGACCCTGTCGAGCGAAATCTCAGCCCTGCGGGCAGCCGGGCTTTCAACGCCCGCGCTGTACCGTCTTCTCCTGCCCGCAGTGCTGATCGCGGGGATCGGGGGAACCTGCGCCCAGTACTGGCTGGTCCCGGTCTGCGAGAACGCTCTCACGACATGGTGGAACCGCACGGACCCGCTCGCGGGGCAGGACGGGCAACCCGAGGACAATATCCTGTGGTTCCGCGCAGGCCCCACGCTGGTCCGGATCGGGCAGATCGCCCAGGGCGGCACGTTCCTGCGGGACGTGACGATCTATCACCGTGACAGCACGGGCCTGCTGACCGGCACCGAACACACGAACGTCCTGACATACCGTGACGGGCAGTGGCATCCCGATGGTGCGCAGGATCTTTCCCTGACCAATGACAAGTCGTTCGTAAATGTTACAAAGGGCGACAGCACCTTCGTCATTCCGGCCACACCCTCGGTCATAATGACGCTTTCGCAGAACGGAGCGACCGTCACGCCAGCGCAGGTCAGCGCCATTCTTCACAAGGGCGCACCCGCAAGTCTACCCCGGGCCACGTATCGTATGGCCCTCTTCAGCGGGATGATTTTACCTGTCGAAATTGCAGTAATGCTTCTATTGACGCTCCCGGTGATCTATATCCCTCCGCGTGCAGGACTTCGAAATCCACTGCCAGTTTATGTTCTGGCCGCTGGAATGGGTTTCGTCATCCTGCAGGGAATGATTTCCGCACTCGGAAACGCGGGAACGCTGCCAGCACCGCTGGCCGTCAGCGTCGGACCGCTTCTGGGCACCCTTCTCGGGCTGACCTGGCTTTTGCGGATGGAGGAACGATGAGCAACTTCAAGGCGCCCTGGCGCAACATGTCCGCCATCAGGACGGGTCGCAGCTTCGATCTGGGAAAGATGAACCTCCCGCAGTTGTGGTTCGCCTATCTGACCTATCCGACGATCCTGCTCTATTTCGCGCTGATCGCAGTGTCCGCTTGGGCCGCCCTGCATTTCTCGACAGCGCTCTGGGCGACGCTCATTCCCGTTCCCGTCGTAATCGTGGTCTATCCGCTGGCCTGGTATGCGATCCACCGCTTCATCCTTCACGGGCGGTGGCTGTACCGCAACCACTGGACCGCTTCCCTATGGAAGCGCATCCATTTCGACCACCATCAGGACCCGCATCTGCTGGACGTGCTGTTCGGCTCCCCGCTGAACACGGTACCGACCATGGCGATCATCACAATGCCCATCGGCGGACTGATCGCGGGATGGAGCGGTGCGTTCTGTGCGCTTTCGACAGCGCTGGTCATGACCTGCATCTACGAATTCTTCCACTGCATCCAGCATCTGGCCTACAAGCCGCGCTGGAAATGGGTGGCTGACATCAAGCAGCTTCACGTCCTGCATCATTTCCACGATGAGGACGGCAATTACGGCATCACGAACTACGTGCCAGACCGCCTGTTCAGCAGTTTCTACCGTGAGGCCCGTGACCGGCCCCGCAGCAAGCACGTCTTCAACCTCGGTTACGACATCGAGGAAGCCCATCGTTATCCGTGGGTCATGGACCTGACGGGCTCCCCCCCGCGAGACCGTCCCGATGGCGCACGTCCGGCATCCGCTCGTGCGGCAACCGACCGTAACCGCGCGGCATGACGCTTCCGGTTCTGGTTCTCGCCGGGTCCCGGGACGGCGAGAACGATGTGCTTGCGAAACTCGGTCAGGTTTCCCACAAGGCACTGCTTTCCGTCGCCGGTCAGCCCATGCTGGCCCGCGTGCTCGATACGATTGCCCGCACGCCTGGCCTTGGCCCCGTCACGATCAGCATCGAAAACCCGGACTGCATCAGGGATCTCGCAGGTGACGCCACGATCCTGCGTTCCGCCCCTTCTCCCAGCGAGAGCGTGGCTGAAGCTATTGCCCGGATCGGCACGCCCTGTCTGGTGACGACAGCCGATCATGCGCTTCTGCGCCCGGAATGGATTCAGGAGTTCCTCGCCAAGGCACAGGGCTGCGATCTTGCAGCCGGCGTGGCGCTGCGTGCGACGGTGGAGCGCGACGTGCCCGGCACGAAACGGACCTATATCCACCTCTCTGACATGAGCTTTTCCGGCTGCAACCTGTTTCTGATCAATACGCCGAAGGGTCGGAATGTCATTGAACTGTGGAAGCGCCTTCAGCAGAACCGCAAACGCCCGCTCCGGATGGCTCTGACACTTGGGATCGGGACCCTGCTCCGGGCCGTAACCCGTACACTCGATTCCACGGCCCTGTATCGACGCATCCGGACGCTGACGGGCGCAAATGTGCGTCTGGTGACGCTCTCGGACGGGCGCGCGGCCGTGGACGTGGACAAACCCTCGGACCTGACGCTGGCTGAAAAAATCCTGGCCCGGACGACGCCATGAAAATCGCCTACATCATCAATTCCCTCGAATGTGGCGGCGCACAGCTTCCCATTCCGGACATCGTATCCGTTCTAAAGGCCCGGGGCGGGGATGTGACCGTCTTCGCCCTGGCCCGCAAGGACGGACTCGCCATCCCGCTGATCGAAGCCGCCGGCATCCCCGTGCGAGTCCGGGAAGGCACGACGCGGGACCATATCGCGGCCTATCGCTGGCTGCGGGACGAGATGGAAGCGTTTCAGCCGGACCTGATCTGGACGTCGCTAAGCCGCGCCACGCTTCTGGGACAACTGGTAGCCCTGCGCCACAAGACCCCGACGGTTCACTGGCAGCATTGCGGGCGTCTGAAGAAGGCCAACGCGTTCCTGCTGAGGCTGTGCCGCCCCTACACGACGCTCTGGGTCGCCGACTCCCAGTCCGTCATCACCTTTGCCGCGAAGGAACTCGGCCTTACCGACAATTTCGTCGCCTGGCCCATTTTCCGCGCCAATCCGGACGCTCCTGTGGCCACGCCGTGGAAAGACGGCGAGGTCGTGCGCGTCGGGTCGCTGGGACGCCTGAACCCCGTCAAGGCGTATGACATACTGTGCGAGGCCGTGGCTCTTCTGAAAGACCATCCCGACCTGCCGCCGTTCCGCCTTCAGATCGCAGGTGATGGTCCCGAACACGCAGCGCTTCAGGCCCGCATCACGGCCGGGAATCTGCCGATCGACCTTCTGGGCTACGAATCAAAGCCGTTTGATTTTCTGAAAACACTGCATCTTTACGTCCAGTCGTCGCACTGGGAGGGCATGTGTGTCGCGGGGCATGAAGCCATGTCCTGTGGCCTTCCGGTCGTCGCCACCCCTGCGGGTGAGCTGCCATCGAGCATTCTCGACGGCGAGACGGGACGCATCGTGCCGTTCGACAATGCCCCTGCGCTCGCAGCAGCCCTGGCAGACCTGATCGGCAGACCAGCCGATCTTGCGGCGATGGGTGCCCGCTCCCGCAAACGGGTGCTGGAACGCTTCGGGCCTGAAGCGTTCGTCAGGCATGGCAATGCCGTGCTGGATCGTATCCCGGGCTTCTGAGCGCCCGGGATACGCGCTTCTCAGGCGCGGAAGATCCGGCGCTTCAGATTGAGCAGGTCCCGTCTGGGGCCAATCCCGATTTTCTTGACGTCAATCAGCGTTACCTGCCCGGCTGCGGACAGGGTGTGCATCCCGTCCGGATACCGCTTCCGCAAAGACGCCGGGATGGAAATGGACAGGCCGGGCGAGACTTTCGGCAGCCCCCGTTCCAGCCCTTCGATTTCCAGCAGCCGGATCCCGCGGCCATAGGTTCCGCGACAATCCTGTGTAGGCAGGAAGATCTTTCCATCCACAAGAACCGGCGTGCCCCCGGGACGTGCCCCTGCCCGATCGTTCAGGAAAAGCCCGAGGTTTTTCCATGGCCCCATCAGGGTGTCCGCCACGGAAATGTTCAGAAGGCTCTGCCGTTCGTCCTTGCTCCCTGCAGGCGTCCAGAACATCCACCAGCGACCGGCATACTGAAATGGCGTGGCATCGATCGCGGCTTCGGGGAAATCGAACGCCTCGACCCGCTCCCACTCACGCGGAAACGATTTTGCCCGATAGAGCGAAAGACGGCCCGAAGCGCTGGCCTCGGGCAGCATATAGACCTCGCCCTCATGCGCGAACACGAACGGGTAGGACAGATGCCAGGGCTCCTGCAGAACGGTTTCGCGCGACAGTAGGCGGCCTGTTCCATCATAGATCAGGACTTCAATCGTTCCGGAGGGGCTGCGATAATCGAAAGCCTCCGCAAAAACATGCAGCTTTCCGTCCCGCCAGAATCCGAACGGATCAGCCAAAAAACGATGATCCCCGATATCAGGCAGAGTCGTGATGGGAAAGCCGTTCAGACTGGCCGCTTCGACCACCTCAGCCAGAGGCGCGTGAACGATGGCGCATCGCCAGTGATCCGTTCGCAAAAATGGCATGAGGCACTCTCCCGTAAAAATACAGCTTCAAAAAAAGCCTGCCGGGGCAGACGTAGAGCGCAGATCGGGGCAGGATGGAACCATGAGTACGGTTCTTGCCGAAAATCCCGCTGCAACATCCTGTGGCCTGCCGGAAACGCAACTGGCCATCCGGCGCGCCGTCCTCGGATTGTGCCGGACAATGAACTGGGCCGCCATCAATGAATTCGCCCTTCCCGCCGCGGGACGCCGCGCGGACATCATGGCGCTCCTGCCCGATCATTCCCTGACCTGCATCGAGATCAAATCCGGCCTGCGCGATTTCCAGACCGATCAGAAATGGCCCGAATACCGGGACTGGTCCGACCGGCTGTTTTTTGCGGTGGATGACGGCTTTCCGCTGGATCTGATTCCGCCGGATGTGGGCCTGATCGTCGTCAGCGTCAGCGCCGTCCCTGCTGCCCTGCGCGACAGTATTCTGGCAGAATGCACGATCATTCGGGAGCCCGCTCTCCACAAGCTGGCTCCCGCACGGCGGCGCACGCTGCTGCATCTGTTTGCGACAACGTCCGCAAGCCGTCTCATGAGCCTTGAAGACCCCGCCATTACGGCATCCCTCCGCGCTGCACGGCGCACAGACTAGGACAGTTCCATGACCTTCGATCCGATTGCCGTCCGCCTCGAAGCCGCCCGCTCCGTCGTGCGGGACGCCGCCCGGCTGGCCCTCTCCCTGCGTCCCGCTCCCGGTGGGCCGACTGGGACGCTCAAGGGGCGGCAGGACTATCTGACCGAGACGGATGGCGCCGTCGAAGCCTTTGTCAGCCGCCGCATCCAGGAGCTTTTCCCCGAGGATGGTTTTCAGGGCGAAGAAAATGGTGCAACGCGTCAGGGCGGCTTCCGCTGGGTCGTGGACCCGATCGACGGCACCTCCAATTATGCGCGGGGCCGTGACCGCTGGTGCGTGTCGCTCGGTTTGCTGGACGGAGACGAACCCGTAGCTGGCGTGATCGATGCTCCGGCGCTTGGCGAAGTCTTCACGGCCCAGAAGGGCAAGGGCGCGTTCCTGAACGGCAAGCCGATCAAGGCGTCCCCCATCACGAACACGCAGGAAGCCATGATCGAAATGGGCTGGTCCGCGCGCGTGGCAACTGAAACCTTCAACCAGAAGATCGCCGCCATCATGGCGCTCGGCGCAATGCCGCGCTCCGGCGGATCGGGCGCGCTGGCCCTGGCTGATGTGGCCTGCGGGCGCTCCGACGGATATCTGGAAATCGTCATCCAGCTCTGGGATGTGGCAGCCGCACTGGTCATCCTTTCGGAAGCCGGGGCCGCAGTGTCGCCTTTTCTTCAGACAGGCGGCCTGACGGGCGGGGCAACCATTCTTGCCGCCGCGCCCGGCATTGCGAAGGCCCTGTCAGCCGCCGTTGAGGTGGAAATTTGACATCCCTTCCGCCCCGCACTCGTGATTTGGCCGCATTTGGCGCATAGTGCGGGGAAATATTCCTACGATGACTGCAGAAGGTATCCTCCATGACCCTGTCCGGTCTCCTGCGTAAGACCATGCTCGTCGCTTCGGGCTGCGCCGCCCTGTCAGCCTGTTCCGATGCTCCCCAGACCACGGCCAGCCAGCAGCAGATCATTGTCGATCGTGCCACGCTGGCGGTTCAGGATCTCTTCACGGGAACAACAGCGCAGTCCCGCTCCCAGAAGCTTCTGGCAGAAGCCAAGGCGGTCATGGTTTGCCCGTCCGTGCTGAACATGTCCTTCGGGATCGGCGGCTCGGGTGGTCGCTGCGTGCTTCTGAGCCGCGACGCCCGCGGATCATGGTCCGACCCGGCATTCTACCGTCTGGGCACGGCCTCGATGGGGCTTCAGCTTGGCGTGCAGAGCACGGAAACGATCCTCTTCATCATGTCCCAGCGCGGCATCCAGGCCATTCTGGACAGCCAGTTCAAGTTTGATGCCTCTGCGTCCGCTTCCTTCGCCAGCATCGGCTCGGGTCTGGAGGACAGCACGGCTGGCGCACACAACACCGACATCTACGCCGCCCAGAAGAACGAGGGCCTGTATGCCGGAGCTGCGCTGGGTGGTTCCAAGCTGACCGTCGATAGTGGTGCCAACCGGGCCTATTACAACCAGACCGTCGGCCCCGAGGACATCATTGTGACGATGCGTGTCAACAACCCGTCTGCCGATCCGCTGCGCCGCGCCCTGATGTCCGTGGCGAAGCTGCCCGTCAGCAGCGCAGCCACATCCCGCGTGTCACAGGCGGCCACCGCCGCGCGCACGACCGCCACGCAGGACGTCGTCGGCAACAACCCGTATCCGACAACTTACGATTCAACGCGCCCGTATTCCGCACAGGCGTCCAGCGTGCAGAGCCAGACCCTCGCCCCGCTGAAGCATTGAGGCAACCCTGCCGTCCTCTCCGGAGGACGGGAGTTCAGTTCTGGTTCTGGGGTGTCGCCGACAGATGCGCGCGATAGGCGCGGATGTTTTTATCCTGATCGGCGAGCGTCTCGGCAAAATTATGCCCGCCCGTCCCCGTCGCCACAAAATACAGCATCTTCCCGTCAGCCGGATGCGCTGCGGCGTCCAGTGAGGTCGGTCCCGGCGAACAGATGGGGCCGGGCGGCAGTCCCGCCTGAAGATAGGTGTTGTAAGTCCCCGGGGTCTGCAGATCCTCATGGGTCAGCGGCGCGTCCAGCGTTCCTGCGCCATTGCTGAGCCCGTAGATCACGCTCGGATCCGTCTGAAGCCGCATACCCAGTTTCAGGCGGTTCAGGAACACGCGTGCCACCATTGGCCGCTCGGACGGCACGGCCGTCTCACGCTCGATCAGCGATGCGAGAACCAGCAGTTCCTGTGGAGACTGGATCAGCCCGTCCAGCGCCTCGACATTGCGGCCGTCCCAGGCTGCGGCGAGCTTGGCCGCCATCATTTTTTGCAGTTTCTCGGCCAGAGTCTGCCGCGACGTCCCCCAGACGTAAGAGATTGTCTGCGGGAAGACGCTGCCCTCGGCAAGCGTGGGCAGCTCGCCGCTCAGCGCCGGAGCCTTGTTCAGAATGGCCGTAATCCTGAGGGCCGTCAGCCCCTCGGGCACCGTAATCTGATGGGAAACTGGCTTGCCGTGACGCAGGATTTCAAGGGTATGCGCGACCGAAACCCGGGCCGGAAACTGGAGTTCCGCCGCATGGATCTGGCCATCGCGATGCGTCAGGAACGCGGCAATCCGGAAAAACGTGCCAGATGCCCAGGTCGGGGAAAGGATCCCGTCGTCCTGGAGCGCCTTTGTCACACGGGCATTGTTGCCATGCGGAATGACGAAAGTCTTTTCGTCCTGCAGCGGTCCGGGATCGGTGTAGTGGCCGTAACCTGCGGCCAGTCCTGCGACGAGAAGCAGTGGCGCCCCGAAGAGCGCCAGCTTGCGGCCAGCCTTTGGCGGAAGAACAAGCTTCCGCGGTTCCTCGCCGTCCGGCTGACCTTCAGACATTGAAAACGAACCCTTCCTCAGTCCTTGAAGCGCTTGAGGATGATGCTCGCATTCGTGCCGCCAAAGCCGAAGCTGTTGGACAGGGCAACGTCGATCTTGCGCTGCTGGGCCACATGCGCCACGCGGTCGATGACGCTTTCACGCGCAGGATTGTCCAGGTTCAGCGTGGGTGGCACGATGCCGTCACGGATGGCCTGAAGGCAGAAGATGGCCTCGACCGCACCGGCCGCACCCAGAAGATGGCCAATGGCCGACTTCGTGGAAGACATGGCCAGACGCTTGGCGTCATCACCAAAGAAGCGCTCGACGGCATCAAGCTCAAGGTCATCCGCCATGGTGGAGGTGCCGTGAGCATTGACGTAGTCGATATCGGCCGTGGTCAGGCCACCGCTGTTGCGCAGCGCAGCCTTCATGGCACGGAAAGCGCCGTCATGGCCTTCGGCAGGAGCCGTGATGTGATACGCATCACCGGACATGCCGTAGCCGCCGATCTCACCATAGATCTTCGCACCGCGACGCTTGGCATGCTCGAGTTCCTCAAGAACGACCACACCCGCGCCCTCACCCATGATGAAGCCGTCACGGTCCTTGTCCCACGGGCGCGAAGCTTTCGTCGGATCATCGTTGGAGCCGGTGGAAAGCGCACGGGCCGAGCAGAAGCCGGCAATACCGAGCGAGCAGATCGCGGCTTCCGCACCGCCAGCCACCATCACGTCGGCATCGCCATACTGGATGAGGCGCGAGGCATCACCGATGGCATGAACGCCGGTCGCGCAGGCCGTCACGACAGCATGGTTCGGTCCCTTGAACCCGTAGCGGATCGAAAGGTGACCGGAAATCAGATTGATCAGGGCCGAGGGAATGAAGAACGGCGACAGACGGCGGGCCTTGCCGCTCGAAACCGTCAGGGAGCCGTCATAAATCGTCTGGAGACCGCCGATACCCGAGCCGATCATCACGCCCGTAGCGCAGCGACCGTCCTCGTCCTCAGGCTTCCAGCCTGAATCCTCGACAGCCTGGATGGCTGCGGCAAGGCCCAGATGGATGAAGCGGTCCATCTTCTTCTGGTCCTTGACCGGCACCCAGTCGGACAACGTGAGACCGCCTTCCGCCGTCGGGCCGTCCGGAACCTGTCCGGCGACCTGGGCAGGAAGTTCGGAGGGATCGAAATGCGTGATCCGGCCAATGCCGGACTGTCCTTCGATCAGCCGCTTCCATGTCAGTTCCGCGCCCACAGCCAGTGGGCTGACAACACCGATACCGGTTACGACGACACGCCGCCCGTTAGTTGCAGTCCCGCTCATCGATGCCTCTTGTCTCACGTTATGTCCGGGTCTTGCAGCCAGGCCTCAGGAAAAGGCCCGGCTGGTCTTCCGCCTCGTATGACGAGACGGGAATCCGGAGCCGGAAAACCGGCTCCAGTCAGCCTCAGGCTGCCTTCTGCTTCTCGATGTAGTCGATGGCATCCTTGACGGTTGCGATCTTCTCGGCTGCATCTTCCGGGATCTCGACGGAGAAGGCTTCTTCGAAAGCCATGACCAGCTCGACCGTGTCGAGGCTGTCAGCGCCCAGGTCGTCGATGAACGACGCGTCCGGCGTTACCTTGCTTTCGTCCACACCGAGGTGCTCGACAACGATCTTCTTTACCTTGTCAGCAATATCGCTCATCTGTTCGTTCCTTCTGCCCATCCGGGACCCTTTTGCCCGTCCGGTGCGTTACATCAAAACTCGTACTGCCATCTGCCAGTCCGGAAGCCCGGAGGTTCCTCCAGCGCAGGACCGCCCCCTTCGCAGGGGAGGCGTTGCCGCCGGAAGAACCGGACATCAGCCTTCAGCAGGCCGGGCAAAGCAGCGCGCGATTAGCATGCTTTAACCAAAAAGGCCAAGCATTCAGACCATCGCCATGCCACCATTGACGTGCAGGGTCGTACCCGTGACCCATGCCGCCTCATCGGAAGCCAGATATACTACTGCGGACGCCACGTCACCAGTATTCCCCATCCGGCCGAGCGGAATGGAGCTAACCAGCTTCTCGCGCACGGTTTCCGGCAGCACATCCGTCATCGGCGTTTCGATGAAACCGGGGGCGACGACGTTGACCGTCACGCCTCGCGGACCGGCTTCCTGCGCGAGCGACTTGCTCATGCCCACGATACCGGCCTTGGCGGCGGCATAGTTGGCCTGACCGGCGTTGCCCGTCGTCCCCACCACGGAGGCGATGGAAATGATGCGCCCCGCACGACGGCGCAGCATGCCCTTGAGCGCAGCACGTGCCAGACGGAACGGGCTTTCCAGATCCACACTCATGACCTGCGACCAGTCGCTGTCCTTCATGCGGATGGCGAGCGTATCGCGCGTCAGGCCGGCATTGTTGACCAGAATGTCCAGCGGCGCGCCCGCAACGGCTTCGGCCTTGGCAACGAGGCCATCAGCTTCGGCCGGGTCGGACAGGTTGGCGGCGGCGATATGGGCGCGCTCGCCCAGGCTGTCAGCCAGTTCCTGAAGAGCGGCTTCGCGCGTGCCGCTGAGCACGACCGTCGCACCCTGTGCATGAAGCTGACGGGCAATCGCAGCGCCAATGCCGCCGGATGCACCCGTGACGAGAGCAGTCTTGCCGGAAAGAGAGAACATGATCGGTTGTCCTTACAGGGTCTTGAGCAGGGCTTCGATTTCAGCGGGCGTCCCGGCATTGCTGGTCGCCAGTTCCGGAGCAATACGACGGGCCAGACCGCACAGGACCTTGCCTGCGCCAAGCTCGTGCATGTTCGTCACGCCCATGGCCACCATCGTCTGCACGCTCTCGCGCCAGCGTACCGTGCCCGTCACCTGCTTGACCAGCAGATCGCGGATCACGGCAGGGTCAGTCACCTTGGCAGCCGTGACGTTGGCGATGACGGGAACGGACGGAGGATTGAGGGTTGCGGTCGCCAGTGCCTCTTCCATTTCCCGCGCAGCCGGAGCCATCAGCGACGAATGGAACGGTGCGGAGACCGGAAGCTTCACGGCGCGCTTGATGCCATGCTCCTTGGCGACGACAATAGCGCGGTCAATGGCGCTCATGACACCGGAGACCACGATCTGGCCACCGCCATTATCATTGGCGATTTCAAGCGTTTCGCCTTGGGCGGCCTCGTCACAGATCGCACGAGCCTGCGACGCATCCACGCCCAGAAGAGCAGCCATACCGCCCTCCCCCGCCGGAACCGCACGCTGCATGGCCTGTCCACGCAGACGCAGCAGGCGCGCGCCTTCGGCAATTCCCAGCGTACCAGCGGCGGCAAGCGCGGAATACTCACCCAGCGAATGACCGGCCACCAGAGCCGCCTTGTCCGCCAGTTTGAAGCCACCTTCACTTTCCAGCGCACGCACGGCGGCCAGCGAGACCGCGAACAACGCCGGCTGGGCGTTCTCGGTCCGCGTCAGTTCATCCGCATCGCCGGAGAACATGAGGCGCGACAGATGATCGCCGAGCGCCTCGTCCACTTCCTGAAAAACGGCGCGGGAGGATGCAAAAGCCTCATTCAGGGCCTGACCCATCCCGACGGACTGGCTCCCCTGTCCCGGAAAGACGAACGCGTGAACCGACATGGATCCCCCTGCTGGCAGTGAAATTAAGGTTTCGGGTGATGCGTCCTTGCGGGCCATCTGTCAAATCCCGCGTCATTTTTTCCGTTTGAGCGTGAAGAACTCGTTGGTCGGCACCTTCACGCGGATCATGGAAAACGGCCGGTCGGAGCGGAATACCGTCCCGTCCTGATAGTCCTGCGGCCGAAGAATGAAGGTGTAGGGCACGGATCCCTGATTATCGACCAGAAGCCGCGCCGTCCCGTTCTCCACCGCTTCAAAACGCGCCCCCGGAGCAACATCGACCTTCAGGCGATGGGCGTCCGGGGCCAGAAAGGCGAGGATCACGCCAAAGAAGTCCCGGATGGCGGCGTTGATCTCCCCCATCCAGACCCCGGCCTGCTCTTTCGTGAAAGAGGGCGTGGGCAGAGGAGCCACCTCGATCGCCAGTTCAAGCTGGACTTTCCGATCGGGCGGCAGGGTCAGCAGAACGGGCGGATTTTCGGCCAGAAGCGCATCGGAACGGGGAAAATGCATGTCCCGGTCCTGCCCTACAAAAAGCGGAATATCGCCGCCTTTGGCATGGAGCACGACATGCGCTTCGGACGGGACGGCATGATCCGGCAGGATATCGCCCAGAAAATGTAACGACAGGTCCTTCCGCGCACGTTCGGGCAGACGGTCGAACCGGTCATAGACCCAGTGGATGCCCTTGTAGCTGCCGACGCGCATCGCATGCTGCCCTGTAACAGTCACAGTCTCCGTTGTCTGGGCAGGTGCAGCGGAGAAAGACATGAGCACAAGAGCTGTGAACAGGGCCACACCGATACTGGCTTTTCTCAAACCTCTCTCCTCACGTCCCGTCGCTTCATGACAAATGATGACTATCCGATCTTCTGCATCACGATCAGGACCTGTGGCAACCGCACGGGGTTGTCCATGTATTCAACCAGGCGGAACAGACCGCCCCAGGCCTTGATAATGTAATTGCGCGGAATGATCGCCTCGCCATAATGCGACTGGGGCTGCGGTGGTTTCGAGGACGCCGCATGCAGGAAGCGTCCGGCCTCGAATTCCGCATTGGCGCGGGCCTCGTCGATGAAACTGTCCGCGCAGACTTCATGCCAGGGGTGTTCAAGCCTGATGCCCGACGCGCGCTTGAGCCTCTGCTCGGCGCAGAAGGCGATGAACCTGCGGCTCTGCGTCGTCATGACCAGCATGCCGCCCGGCTTGAGCAGACGATGGAACTCTCGCACCCAGTGCCCGGCCAGAAATTCATCCAGATGCGAAAACACGGACCATGACGTGATCAGGTCAAAGCTTTCGGACGTCAGGAGCATCGGCGGCACCAGACTGCTCCCCAGGAAGTTGAGCGCGGGATTAGCCCGTCGCGCCGCCATAAGAAAACGGTCCGTGGTTTCCGCGCCGTACAGATTGCCCGGCCGGATATCCTTCATGAACAGCCGTGCGATGCGTCCCCAGCCACAGCCAAAATCCAGCAGCGTCGTCTCGGGGCGGACTGGTCGCCCGGCATAGGCGCAGTACGCCTTGATTTCCCGGAAGAAGACATGCGCCTCATGGATGGAAATTTCCCCGTGATGCCCATGAATTTCCCGCTGAAGGTCATCCGGCGGAAATGAGGGCATCGTCACACCCTGGATTTCGGGGATATGGACGGACGACACCAGGACCTGAAGCCATTCCTCGTCGCTGATGCCACCAAAGGTCTCAAAAACGGCGCTAATGCTGTCCGGGTGGTTCATCAAGTCCTGCCGAGGCTTCTTCGTAACGTTTATTTAACGCATCCTCGCAGGCGCGGAAACAGATGACCAGAGCAGGTTTATGAAAATTATCCTTACCCAGGACAGGCCCCGTCCCCTTTGACACAATCCTGTGTCAGGCCTGCCGAACAGGCGATTTTTTGTGGAATACGGAAAGCAAAGGGTCGATGGTTCCCGCCGTCATGCCAGTCAGCTGCCGATGACGGACAATCGAAGGATCTTTTTTCAATGTCCCTTTCTGGAAAAATCGCCGCAGTCACGGGTGCAGCCCAGGGTATCGGCAAGGCCATTGCACTTCGTCTGGCCAAGGATGGCGCGGATGTCATCCTGCTCGACGTCAAGCAGGAAACGCTTGCCGAAACCGCAAAGGAAGTTGAAGCCCTCGGCCGGCGCGCTGTGGCCCTGACGGCCGATATCAGCAACCGCGACCAGTTCCGCAGCACACTGGCCGATGCTGCGAAGACGCTCGGCGGCCTGGACATCATGGTCAACAATGCCGGGATCTGTCAGGTCAAGCCGATCCTGGACATCGAGCCTGCGGAAATCGAGAAGATCTTCAGCATCAACGTTCAGGGCGTGCTCTGGGGCATGCAGGCGGCTGCCGCCCTCTTCAAGGAGAAGGGCACCAAGGGCAAGATCATCAATGCCTGTTCGATCGCCGGGCATGAAGGCTATCCCCTTCTGGGCGCCTATTCCGCAACCAAGTTTGCCGTTCGCGCCCTGACACAGTCGGCAGCCAAGGAACTTGCCTCCTCGGGCATCACGGTCAATTCCTATTGCCCGGGCATCGTGGGCACGGACATGTGGGTCACGATCGACAAGCGCATGGCCGAAATCACCGGTACGGAAATCGGCGCGACCTACAAGAAATACGTTGAAGGAATTGCTCTTGGCCGCGTGGAGACGGCGGACGATGTGGCGGGCTTCGTTGCCTATCTGTCCAGCAGCGACGCCGATTACATGACGGGTCAGTCCGTCCTGATCGACGGTGGTCTCGTTTTCCGCTGAGATTATAAAAAAGGGGGCCGGTTTCCCGCGCCCCCTTTTTATCAGCGACCGATGAGACGGCCGCGCTGCCAGGCTTCGGCAGCCCCTTCCGGGTCCTGCCCTTCAACGGAAATGACATAGTCCAGGGCGCTCATGACCCTGTTGCCGAGCATCATTTCCGAAAGCTCGTCGAGCAGATCGCTGTCCGCCTGACGGGCCACGTCTTCACGCATGATCATCCGGGCCGACATTTCGCCGCCCAGCAGATGGGCCGGATCTTCGATCACGGTCAGCAGATCCGTATGGAAGACCGCATGAGGCTGTGTCGCCACGACCAACGGCTTCTCTCCGGCATCGCGGGCCTTTTCCAGACGCTCGATCAGCGCCCCTTCCCCGATGCTTTCAATCGGCAGTACCGACAGGGCCGGAAGCTGCTTGAGGGCTTCTTCCAGCGCCTGACGGCTGTCATCGCTGACGATGATGCGGTCTACATCCGCGGATGTCAGCGTCCCGACGGCACCCAGCGGCGACAGGGCCGCAAAACTGACGACAGGCTGGTACAGATCGCCCAGAACCCGACGACCCGGACCGGCAAATTTTTCGTCCCGCGGGAACCATGCGGAGACGAGAAGATCGACTTCCGCCCCTTCGAGAGCGTCCTCGATATCATCGGGGTCCAGATCGACATATTCGACCTCGACCTCGTAAGCCTCAAGAACGCGCGCGACCGCGCTGGCACAGCCCGCATGCAACGAGGTGTACAGATGGCCGATCGTCATTTGCGTCATGAGAATGGGTCCGTCAGGTAGAAAAAGTAAAACGTGAGACCGTGATTAGGCCCCACGTTCCGATTTGTCACGACCTTACCAGATCTTTACGCGCTGATCCGGTGCCAGATAGAGCTTCTGGCCGGGCTTCACGTCGAACGCATCATACCAGGCATCGATATTGTGAGCCGGGATGTTCACGCGCGTGATGGCCGGGGCGTGCTCGTTCGACAGCATCTGCTGACGCAGCGCATCCGGACGATCCTTTTCACGCCAGACCTGGGCCCAGCCGAGGAACACGCGCTGGTCGCCGGTCAGACCGTGCACGACCGGCGCGGGCTTGCCGTGCAGCGAGTCATGATAGGCCTGCAGACCGAGGTTCAGCCCGCCGGAATCCGCGATGTTTTCGCCCATGGTCATCTTGCCGTTCACATGCGCACCCGGCAGGACTTCCTGTGCGTCGTACTGCGCGCCCAGACGGTCGGCCAGCTTCTGGAAGGCATCCGTGGAGGCCTTGGTCCACCAGTCGCTCAGACGGCCATGCTCGTCGTAATGACGGCCCTGGTCGTCGAAACCATGGCTCATTTCGTGACCGATCACGCCACCAATGGCACCGTAATTGACGGCGACATCACCCTTCGGATCGAAGAACGGCGGCTGAAGGATCGCGGCCGGGAACACGATCTCGTTCATCGTCGGATCGTTGTAGGCGTTCACCGTCTGCGGCGTCATGCCCCATTCGTCACGGTCAACGGGCTTGTCGAGCTTGTCCAGGTCGTGCTGCCAGTTGAACGCCACGCCACGCACGGCATTGCCGTAGACGTCGCCCTTGCGGATCTCGAGCTTGCTGTAATCCCACCACTTCTTCGGATAGCCGACCTGAATGGCGAAATGATCGAGCTTGTTCAGGGCAGCCTTGCGGGTCGGCTCGTCCATCCAGCTGTTGTGTTCGAGGCGCTCGTGGAAGGAGGCCTTCACTTTCTGCACCAGATCCGTGATCTGGGCCTGTGCGGAAGGCGGGAAGTAACGCGCGACATATTCGCGGCCCAGAGCCCAGCCCAGCGCACCATTCGTCACGCGCACAGCGCGCTTCCAGCGCGGGGACTGCTGCGCCACGCCAGACAGCGTATGGCTGTTGAACTCGAAGGACGCATCATAGAACGTGCTGGACAGATAGGCCGCAGCATTGTCCCCGAGATGGAATGCGAGCCAGGCACGCAGCGTTCCAATATCCGCCCCCTTCAGCACCGTGGCCATGGCCTTGATCCCGGCCGGCTCACGCACGTCGATCTTGCGGTTTTCCAGCCCTTCGGCCGGCAGACCGGCACTGATCAGGAACGTGGCCCAGTCGAAGTCTGGCGCAAGCTTCTGAAGCTCGGAAACCGGCATCGGATTGTAGGTCTTGAGCGGATCGCGGGTCTGGTCACGCGGGACCTCGACCTTGGCCAGCGCGGTTTCAAGATCGACGACGGCCTGAGCGTTCTTCTCGGCGTCCGGCCAGCCCTCAAGCGTCAGCATCTTGGCGATATAGGCCTGATAGGCCTTCTTCTTGTCCGCCAGCTTGGGGTTTGTGTAATAGCTCGTGTCCGGCAGGCCGAGACCGCCGCCAACGCCGATGCTCATGCCCTGATCGAGCATCAGCATGTAATGCTCGGGGTCCTTCTGGTCCTGCTCCACGCCGATCTGGAATGTCGTGAAGGCCATGGATTTGAGCGATGATCCGAATGCCGCGGCCAGACCCTTGCCGTCATTGACGTTCCGGATGGTTTCAAGGTCGGTAGCAAGCGGCTTGCCACCCAGGCGGTCAACGGCCTTCTGGTCCAGGAAGCTGGCGTAATAGGTGCCGATCTTGCCCATATCGTCCGTCGGCTGGTCAGCAACCTTCTTTGCGGCTTCGTCAAGAATGGTCTTCTGACGCGACAGGGACAGCTCATAGAGGATACGGAACGGGCCGTAGCTGCTCATGTCGCCGGGGATCTTGAGGTTCCTGAGATAGGTGCCGTTGGCATACTCGAAGAAATTGTCGCCCGGCTGGACGGCGCGGTTCATCCCGGCTTCGTCAAAGCCCCAGCCCGCGTTGTACCCGGCAGCCTGCGCGCCAGAGACCATCAGTCCTGCTGCCAGGGCAAACAGGCTGGCTCCGTGTTTCAGAGCATGTCGTGACGTAAGGAATCGTTTCACATCAAACCTCATTCCAGAGTGGTGCCCCAGAATGAGGTATAAAATATCATTTCGTCAAAAGGACGGTTAGGTCAGTTCTATAATCAGCGGGAGTGACGCGTCTTTTTCGCCTTCGGATCGGCCCCGGCAGATGTAACGGCAGCCGCAACCGTATAATCGAAAGCGACAACTTTCTCGAGATACGGAGCAGCGAATTCCTTGAAGGCCTCGTGGGCCGGATCAAAAAACGCCGGGTCCGTCAAGACCGGCTTGCCGACATAATAGTTCCGGTCACCTTCGGACCGGAACGTCACGAGAAACGCCTGCTGCAGACCGGCATCAGCCCCTTCCCCGCTGCTCTGGAAACCGGTTTCAATACTGGCGACGACCGGCTTTCCGTCAGCGCGACGGCTGTCCTGCACCAGATGCAGGAAACGGCCCGACACTTCCGCGCGCTGGGCGGTGGTTGAGTCCTTGGTATAGCGGAACATCACCATGTGCCGGACCAGACCGACACGCCAGTCGGGCGCGGTGAACTGCGCGTAGCCAATCTGCTTGGCAAGCTGCTGGGCAGACAGGGTGGCAGGACTGAGCATATCGGTTTTGACCGGCCCGGATGAGGCGATCGGCAGGGAATAGGGGTCCGCCTTTGCGGCCGGAAACTGATACAGCCCGACGGCACAGAGTGCCAGGGTGGCCCCATAGACGGCACGACGGGAGAAAAGGGCGGAAACGGTCATCTCGATCTCCGGACGCAGGGTGAAAAACTGCTGCCTTTCATGGCACAACCGCCCCGTTTCGTCTCGTTTTTTCAGTATCCCAATGTTTCGTTTCCGGACTCAGGCTTCCACGGCCTTCTGGAAGACCTTCCGGCGCCACTGCATCAGACGATAGACCAGGTTTGCAGCCAGCTTCTGCCAGCGCGAATGCGGCGTGAAACCGATGGTCTTGAAGATCATCGCCGTCACCCGATCGATATGTCTGGGCTTGTAGAAGCCCATGGCCTTGGACATGTAGGCCGCGATGCAGCGCTGGTGGTCGTAAGCCATGCCCGGCGGTTCGTTGGTCGTATGATAGGCCGAGGCCAGCTCGTCGTCCTCGCTCTCGGTCACGCGGCCCAGCGCAATCCGGGTCCGTGCCCAGACGCCCAGCTTCTCGCGCTTCAGATAGCGGCGCATGTGATCGTAGAACAGCTTGAAATGCCGGTATTCGTCGGCCGCGATCTGCTTGCAGATGGCTTTGAGCAATGGCTCGTCCGTCGCATCGGCCAGAGCCGTGTAGAAAGACGACGTACCGGTCTCGACCATACAGCGTGCGATCAGTTCACCCGTGCGGGAGCCACGGATCGAGGCGTCCACATCCGCATCGATCTGGTACGACGCACGGTAGCGGTCGAACGCCTTTTCATAATCCCAGGACGGATCAGCGAGCATGGCCCAGCGACCAAGCGCATCCCCGTGCTGCACTTCCTCGACGGCCCAGTTCTCGGCCGCCTTGCTGAAATCCGGATCCCCCACGAAGACGCGACGGAGATACTGGGCGTAGTCGAGACCGTTCTTTTCCACCACGGAAGCCGCCTTCACGAGGGGGATGATCTCGGGATCGACGCGGGAAGGATCAAAGGAATTCCAGTCCATCTGATCGATATGCCAGTGTTTCATTCTGCGACCTCGTCCGTTTTCCGGCTCATCAAGAGTGACGATGAGATGACACGATGGGACAATTTTGGGTAGGTGTGATGCAGCAACCCTTGGAGATTGATCCGTGACGGCCACCACCATGACCAAGCCAGACGTCCGCCACGACTGGACCCGCGACGAAGTCGAAGCCCTTATCAGCCTGCCTTTTCCGGAGCTGATGTACCGCGCACAGACCCTGCACCGCCGGTACTTCGACCCCACGAAAGTGCAGATTTCCACGCTTCTTTCGATCAAGACGGGCGGCTGCCCGGAAGACTGCGCCTATTGTCCGCAGAGCGCGCTGCACGAAAAAAGCGTCAAGGCCGAGCGCCTGATGGCCGTGGAGTCCGTCATGAAGGAAGCACGGGCTGCCAAGAAAGCCGGTGCGGGCCGATTCTGCATGGGAGCAGCCTGGCGCACACCGAAGGATCATGACCTCGACACCGTCTGCGAAATGATCGAGGGCGTAAAATCCCTGGGGCTGGAAACCTGCGTCACACTCGGAATGCTCGACGCGCAGCAGACCGAACGTCTCAAGAATGCGGGGCTGGACTACTACAACCACAACCTCGACACGTCCGAAGAGTTTTACGGCTCCATCATTTCCACCCGCACCTACCAGCAGCGCCTCGATACGCTCTCGAACGTGCGGGACGCGGGCATCAATGTCTGCTGCGGCGGAATCGTGGGCATGGGCGAGGACCTGTCCGACCGTGCCGGCCTGCTCATGACGCTCGCCAACCTGCCCAAGCACCCCGAAAGCGTGCCGATCAACCTGCTCGTCCGCGTCGAAGGCACCCCGCTGGGTGAGGCCGAAGCCGTCGATCCGATCACCTTCGTCCGCATCATCGCCACGGCCCGCATCATGATGCCGGAAAGCCATGTCCGCCTCGCCGCAGGCCGCGAGAACATGACGGATGAAGCCCATGCGCTGTGCTTCCTGGCGGGGGCGAACTCGATCTTCTGTGGCGAAAAGCTCCTGACCACGCCGAACCCGGCCGAACACCGCGACCGGCAGCTCCTGTCCGCGCTCGGCATGTCGCCCATGGTGCAGTCCGAAGCCGAGATGGGCACGATGCGCCCGGCCGTGACGGAAGAAGCCGTCTGCGAGATGGCCGTCTCCTGATCTTCGGTCCACGCCTGAAAGGGGAAGCGTTCGAAAGGGCGCTTCCCCTTTTTTATGCTTGGCCTTTGCCCGCTTCTTCCCTAAACCCACGCCCTTTGCCCAAACCGGAAGAAAGCAGAACCAATGACGGCGCCCGGACACAACCAGACCAAAATCCGCGTCGGAATTGACTTCGGCACCACCAACAGCGTGGTCGTGATCGCCGATGAAAACGGTAACACACACCCTGCCCGCTTCGTGTTCACGGACCACCCCACCAGCGAAACCTGTCGCACACTGCTCTGCCTGTGGATGGATCAGGAAGAGCGACGCCGCGTCATGAAGGATGCGATCGGGCTGGATGCCATCGAGGCCTATCTGGACGATCCGGCCGAGAGCCGCCTCATCATGTCCATGAAGACCTATCTTGCGCAGGGGTCTTTCCGCGAGACGCGGGTTTTCAGCAGCGTCATGACGCTCGAAGCGCTGATCGCGCGCTTTCTGACGTCGCTCATGGACAAAGCCGGACTGAACCCGAGCGATGTGAGTGCTACGATCGGCCGTCCCGTGCGCTTTGCGGGCGAGCTGGCTGATGACACACTTGGTGTGGCTCGGCTGTGCGAAAGCTTTCTGGAAGCAGGCTTTCCCGAGCCCAATATCGTCCTCGAACCCGAAGGCGCAGGCTGGCGCTTCATGCAGCGTCTGGACAGCCCGGCAACCGTTCTCGTCGGCGATTTCGGCGGCGGTACCAGCGATTTCTCGGTCATGCGCTTCGACCCGCAGGGCAGCCCACGCGTCACCACACTCGGCCATTCAGGTGTCGGCATCGCCGGAGACCAGTTCGACTACCGCATCATCAGCCATGCAGTCGCCCCGGCTCTGGGGCGCGATGCGACCTATCGCGTCATGGGCGGCCAGCCCCTGCCCGTCCCTGCCGAATGGTTCGCAAGCCTCGGCCGCTGGCACCGCCTGTCCCTGATGCGCACGCCCCAGACCCTGCGGGACATCGCCGACGTGGCCAAGACATCGTCCGAGCCGGAAAAACTTCGCAGTCTGCTGCGCCTGATCGAGGATCAGGAAGGACAGAATCTCTATCGCGCGGTCGGACAGGCCAAAAGTGACCTGTCGCGTCAGGACAGCACCATCCTGCGCTTCATTCACCGCGATCTGAAGATCGAAGAAACCATCACCCGCGCGGATTTCGAAAGCTGGATTGCGCCTGATCTGGCGCGGCTGGACGACGCCATCGAAGACGCCATGGTTCAGGCCGGGCTTGGGCCGGACGATATCGACCGGGTCTTCCTGACCGGGGGCACGTCCTTCGTGCCTGCTGTCCGCGATCTGTTCGACCGCCGTTTCGGGGCGGAGCGTGTGGACGGCGGATCAGAATTCGTCTCGGTCGCCGAAGGCCTGGCCCTCATCGAGCGTGAGCGCCATCAGGCCTGAACAGGTCCTGATCCAGTCAACAGCATCCTGAATCCGTACCAATTCGGTCTTCGGAAAAGTTGTTTCAGCCATCCTTTAAGTTGCGAAACAGCCGCGTAAATTCCCGACAATAAATTATACTTTTTTATTTAGTGAAGAAAATTCCGGATTATGTGATTGGGAATTTTCTTCATTAAGGACTTTATCTTTCCATGAAACGCTACAAACACACCCTGCACGTTCATTTTTCTTTCTGTTTTCGTGCACTATATTTAAAATAATACTCTATATTTACTATGATCTCAGGAAAGAATACCAAAATGTCTTGTAAGTATTTTTTAAAAATATTCCTGCAGATTAATATTCTTTCAGCTATTGGCACCCTTCCACTGACCGTTCATGCTCAGGATACAGCAGCGACTGCTCCACAGAACGTTCTCCCTGCGACGCCCCGCCAGTTGCCCTCCACGGCATCGGCTGTCGCGCTACCACCAGCCCAGAAAGCCCTAGCCCACCATCCGCATCCGCCCGCGCCATCCGCCGACCATCTGGGCGCAATTTTCGACACGGAGAGCATCTCGTCGCTACTCAACCGCAATGATGATGCCCTGCGGCGCAGCGATCTTACGGCCGGTTATTACGTGCCAGCAGAAGCCTTCGGTCATATTGCGCCCCAGCTTTCGCCCTACCGGAACTGGCTTGCTGAGCGTGGCTTCAGCTTCGAGTTCTCCTACAAGGGAGAAGCCATGGCGAATGTGGGCGGCGGCATCAGCAAGGGCATGTCCTACGCCCATGAACTGACCTTCAATACGCGATGGGATCTGGGGCGGCTGCTCGGACTGGATGGCTGGATCCTGCATGCGGTAATGATGGAGCGCGCGGGCCGCGAAGTGTCCTACGACCATGTCGGGGATCACCATATCCTGCTGAGCGAGGTCTACAGCCTCTCGGGTCATGCGGCGGCCCATCTGGCGGACATCTATCTTGAAAAATCGTTTTTCAACAACCGCCTCAACATCAATATCGGCCGCATCACGCTGACGCATACCTATGCGACGTCCGTGCTGCTCTGCACGTTCATGGTTCAATGCTCCGCGCCCCCCGCCATCAAGGCCGATGAGGGCTGGAGCGTCTATCCGAAAGCCAACTGGGGCGGCACTGTGCGTTTCAAACCCACACGGGACCTGACCCTGCGAACCGGCGTCTACAGGGTCGGCGCACTGACGGAAAATCCCAGCGGCTGGGCCTGGGGCAGTGAAAAATCGACGGGCATCATGCTTCCGATCGAACTGACCTGGGAGCCCTTTATCGGTCCAGATAACCTGCCAGGCCATTACAAGCTCGGCTTCGCGCACGACACATCCCCTTATGCGGATCGGCTCGGGACCATTCCGGCGATGTTCGCGAAGGAGGTCTTCCATGACGCCACCAAACCGCGCGACACGTTCTATATCGAGGCAGACCAGATGGTGTATCGCAAGGGCGGACAGCACCAGATGGCTGGCGGATACATCCTCGCCGGTTATGTACACAACACGCCCAGCGTTTCGACATTCTCGGATCAGGTCTATGTCGGCGCATCCCTGCTCGGCATTATCCCCCACAGACCGTTCGACCGTTTCGGCGTGATGTATTCCTATTATCAAATGAGCCCCGCCATCACGCTCGGCCAGCGCCTGAGACAGCTTGCGGGCATGTCCATGGGAGCGTTCGTCAACGGCCCACAAACCCATTCCGCCATTCTGGAAGCCTATTATGGCGTGCCCATCCGGCCGGGTCTCGTGTTGCAGCCGGAATTTGAATACATGATGCGCCCCGGCCAGACCTCGGTCATTCCGAACGCAACACTGGTCGGCCTCAAGGTCCTCGGAAACCTGTAAAACAAAGTCACCGATGACAGATCCGTTACTTGTGATTTAACAGAAACGTTATTCCACAATTCAGAAATTACCCGTTCGTGATTTGAGTATAAATATTCATTTACATAACCTGAAAGCCCACAAGGATTACAGCCAAGGGACTTTCCGCATGAAAACGATGCTTGCTTCTTTTTTCGTTCTTGGACTTCTGGGCGGCACAGCCCTCGCGCAGGAGCCCAAGGTTGAAAATGCCGTCGCCAGCACGACTTCAGGCGAGAAAACCCAGGTCACACAGGCAGCAGACCGCACGAACAGCGAGACCTGCAATCAGGTCTGGGTCAACACCGCGACGCATGTCTATCACGTTCAGGGCAGCTTCTGGTACGGCGCTACGGCCCATGGGACGTATATGTGTGAAGAGGATGCCAAGCGTGCAGGCAATACCCGCGGACAGTTCTGACAGACGTTACCAACAGGCGTCAGGCCCCATGGACTATGAGTTCTGACGCCTGTGCTCATTCAGTTGGATGCGCCGAGACCTGACTGATCGACCGGAGTTCCACGAACCTGCACCGTAACCTTTCCGGGTGCCGGTTTTTCAGACGCACTATCCTTGGGCGCGGCCCCATCGTCTCCAGCCTGCTTTGCCGCCACCTGCTCGCTGATTTTTTCCTGCTGGCGAAGGGCTGCAGCCTGTGGCTGATGCCCCGTCGCCTCGGCCGCATCCGCCGCCAGGGTGAGCGCACGGCGCATCCCGCGATAATCCAGCGCATCACGGCGGCTTTTCACAACCGACAGCGCCTCGCTGCTGGCCAGTTCAGGCTGACCGCGCAGCAGGTTCAGACGGGCCGTCAGTTCCTGCCGGTCAACCTGCGCGCTGGTTTCACGAAATGCCGCCAGATCATTCACGCGCTGGGCCAGAACCGTATCCTGCCTCAGATCCGCTGCGATCAGACCTGACAGGTAAAGCGCCCGTTCACGGATTCCCATATCCGGAGACTGAAGCGCGCGGCCCACCGCCTGCGAGGCGAACACCGTGTCACGAAGCCTGTACAAGGCGGCCGCGCGGATCACGGCCAGGTCGGATGTATCCGAAACACCACGCAGACTGAGCGCGGCTTCGGTCTCGCCAAGACTTTGCAGGGCTTTCTGCGGCTCGTCTTCTGCCAGCAGGACTGTCGCCAGATTGAAACCGGCCTCATGAATGGACGCCGCATCATCGCGCATCAGAGCACGGTCCATCGCGGTCCGGTACTGGGCCTCGGCCTGTGTGGCCTGACCGATGCCATAGACGCTCTTGCCGGTATCCATAGCGTCTTCATAAGACTGATCGGGCTTTGGCCCCTTCGTCTCGGTCGAAGACGAGCAGCCGCCCAGCGTCAGGACCATCAGGCCCGTACAGGCCAGAAGAACGCGCCTCATGGCCGCACCGCCTGCGCCGGCAGACGACGCGAGGGCTCCTGCTTGCTGCCCCCACCGCCCAGCAGCCACAACCCGCGCAGCTGATCCGTCAGCTTGCGCAGACTGCTCGCACTCGCCTCCGCCTGAGCCAGAAGGGCTGGAAGCTGCGCGGTGGCCGTATTGGCATGGGCCACGGTCTGCTGCACCTGCGGCATGCTCTGACGCAGGCTGGCCGTAGCGGCCCTGGCATTGGCCATCGTTCCATCCACCTTCGTCATGACGCCGCCTGCCTGTTTTTCAATGGGTCTGAGATCCGCGATGACAGCATCGAGATGAGCCAGCGCAGCATTGGCCTTGTCGAGCACGTCATCCTTGACCAGCAGTCCGCCGATCGTGCCCTGCCCTTTTCGCATGTCGGTCAGCATATCGTTGACCTGGGTGGTAATGAGCTGGACGTTGTTCATGGCCGGTACGAGCTTGTTGCGCAGATCCATGACGGTCTGGGTGATCACATCCGCCGGGTTGGCCTCGACCGTCGCCTGAAGGACCGCATAATCCCAGTCGAGCGGCTTGCCCTTGCCACGGCCCAGCTCAATGTAACTTGCGCCCGCCACGATCAGGCGATGGCGGATGATAGCCGTGCTGTCCTGCCGGATGAAGTTGGCGAACTGCGGGTCCAGATCCCCTTCCGCATACATCCGGCCCGTCTCATTGAGCTTGAGGCGCCGGATTTCACCTGCATGAACCCCCATGACCTCGATATCATTGCCGATCGCAAGTCCGGCCACGCCGCTTTCGGGCAGGACGAAATGCAGTTTCTTTTCCGGCGTCAGCCACTGGCGCAGGAAACCGGCCTCCACGACAGCGACCGAGAACATGACGATCGCGGCAAGGACAAGCAGCCCGACCCATTCATCCGCATAGCGGTTCTGAAAGAGCGGACGGGCGGTTTCGGTCTGGCGTACGCGAAACATCAGGAACCTCGCATCGAAAACAGTCCGTCATCATAAAGGCGCAGGCGGATGGTGGCGTCGGACGCATAATCCCCCCACCCGCTTTCATCCGGAGCCATCCACACAACCGCACATCCCCGGTCCCGCAGATCAGTCACGAGAGACAGGAACGCATCCATCAGACTGACCGAGGCCCCTTCCATCGGATGCTCCAGCAGCAGAAGCGCCGGCTCGCCCATCATGGCCCGCACACAGGCCGCACGCTGGCGGTCCATGGCCGACAGGCGGTTCGGCGGGATCACCGGAAGACCCGGCAGCCCGAGCCGGACGGCAAGATGCACGGCCTGCGACTGAAGCCTGTCGATCGGGATACGTGTATGGTGCAGTTGTGGCCACAGGATGTTCATATGGGTCCCGTACAGGTCCACCCATCCACCCGTCATCACGACCCGCCCGATCCGGCCCCGCAGCGCGTTGCTGCGCCGTTCATCAAGATCGGCCCAGTCCAGCCCCATGCAGCGGACATGACCATCGCCCAGCGGAATGAGACCAACGCACATATCGGCAAACAGTGCCGCCTGTCCCATATCCCGGCACTCGATCAAGGCACATTCGCCAGCGTTGAGACGCAGGTTGTAGCGGCTCGACACCAGACCGCTCTCATCGAACTGCGGCTTGGCGTCCAGCAACTCCAGCCGGGCATCCAGGGAGTTGGGGAAAACGTCGTCAGTCTCAGCCATCGAAGCACACGCTGAAAACGACGTTGATGACCATGATGGACAGCATCCCGCGCGCAAACCCGCGCGGCAGCATGCTCGACAGGTCGTCCTCGGTGGTGACATCCATGCCGGACAGGCACGAGCATACGCCCACGGCATAACCGCTGAAAATGAACTTGGCCGGGATCACAAAATAGTCGATCGGCTTCACGCTGCTGACCACCTGATCCAGAAACGCCCAGATCGGCATCGTGATCGCATCCTCGACACGACAGACGGCATAGCCGACCAGAAGGGCCGTCATGCTGAAAATAACACCAAGCGTGAAGCCGCTGATCGTCATGGCGAGGCTGCGCGGCACCAGGAACGAGATGAACGGATCGATCCCCATCCCCGTCATGGCACGCATCTGCCCACCCGTCGTGAGCGTGCCGAGTTCGGTCAGCATCAGCATCCCCGACCGGCCCAGCAGGATCACACCCACCAGAACCGGGGCGATCTCACGCACCAGAACCGTGGAGAGGATGGAGCCCGTCATCTGTGCCATGCCCGCAAAGCCGAGCCAGTAGACAGTCTGCGCCACGATGCCGAAACCCGTCAGCGCCGCCGTCACCAGCGTGCTGAGAATGCCGCCGCCCACGGCCTGATGCAGGGAGGCCCAGAATTCGATCCGCACCGTCCGCCGCCAGGTCGTCAGCCGCGTCGCCTCGCGCATGATGCCCCAGCCAGCACCGATCATCATGAGCGTAAAGCGCATCTGCGTGCGGGAGAAATATCCCAGATGCACCAGCATGCTCCGGACCATCGTGATCCGGTCGAGATTGCGCAGCACTTTCATCGACGGCCCGCCAGAATGAAGCTGCGGGTAATTCCGCTATGGGGCAGGTAGAACATTCCCCTCTCACGGAAGAGGAAATGTTCCCGCAGGATCATATAAGCCTGTTCGGACACCTGGATCGTCCCCGCATCCGGTGCGCTTCCGGTCAGCAACTCGGCACCATTGAGCGCATCGCCCCAGATATTGAAGACCGAAGGCCCTTCTCCGAGCTCCGATGCCATGACCGAACCGACATCCATGCCGATCCGGAACACGGGGTCCAGATCCGCCGCGGCCAGCGAGGACAGGCAGGCCTCGCGGATCGAGACCGCCGCGTCCGCCAGCCGGACAGCCGCGGACGGGTCCGGCGTCTGCGAACAGCCGCCCACGAGGACAAGCCGGTTGCTCACGACCTGAACGGAGAACAGCCCGCTGTCACGCGCGATTTTCTGGATTTCCAGACTGAGTGTGCGGATGACGTTCATGGCGCGCGCGATGCTGTCACGGTCCGGCGCATAAGGGTCCACGAAGGAAATGACCATAACCGGAACCTGCGGATACACACCCGCCGCAACCGGCTCACCGGCCGTGGCCGAAGGCTCCAGAAGAAAGCCCTCGTCGAACCGCGTATCATGCTTTTCGGTCGGTATCGCCAGACCGGAACCACCCTCGCCCTCCGCCGCATCGAACGGCTTGGCAAAGCGCAGGGCCACGATGGAGCCCACGATGGCGATAATGTGCTCCATCGTCTCCGGTTGCCCCGGATCTTCCAGCACGATCACGCCAACGGTCTTGTGCGCGTTGCGGACCGGCTGGAACAGCAGCGTGTTCGCCCCCACGGCCCGCATGATGACACGCTGGAAGTTCTGGGTGCGCTCGTCCTGCGAAGCATCCGCGATCGACAGGGTATGCCCCTCGTCCAGAGCCTCGAACAGCTTACCATTGTCCCGCCGGCTGATCTCGACGCCCGTGCTATGCACGTCACGCGACGGATCAAAAGCATCCTCGCAGAGCAGACGGTCCCCATCCGGCAGCAGGCGCCACAGACTGGCACGCCGCGCGCTGGTCCGCGCCGTCAGGGCCTCGGTCAGGATCGGCACTTCATGCGCGGGATCGAACAGGTCCGGCGTGCTGGCAATTTCCAGAAGCGAGGCATTCTCCGCCTTGACCTGATCCCGCCCCCGCTGGAGCCGCTTTCTCAGACGTTCCACATGCCGCCCCTGCGCGACCAGCGCGAGCGCCAGCACCGAGGCCAGTCCGACGACCAGCAGCGAAAACCCGATATTCTGCCGCCGGGCCGTCTGGGCAAAATCGGCAAAATCACTTTCCGGCGCATTCAGCAGCAGCACCCAGTGCCGGTGCACAAACGGCAGTTCGGAGGCGATGGTGACGTAATTCTTGCCCCGCGCCTGCACCACGCCCGTGCCCGGCCCCTTGATACGGAAACGGTTGAGCGCATGGATAAAGACGGGCTGCGTCTTGGGATCAAGGAACACATTCCCCGGATCGAAGGTCTTCGGATCCTGGCCGGCCGCGACATTGTGCCCGGCGATGATCTGGCCGTGCATGTCCACGATCACCGCCTGTCCGCTGCGCCCGACCTGAAGTTTATTGAGGAACGAGGTCAGCTGGTTCAGCGAAATGTTGATCGCAAAGACCGATTTGTGCCCGTCATGTCCATCAAAGGCGAGCGAAGCCGTGATGATGAACTGATGCGTCGAAATATAGGCGTAGGGGTCGGTCCAGTGGAGCTGCCGTTCCGGGTCGTTCTGATGCTTGACGGCTTTTGCGAACCACGGGCGCGTGACGACATTATAGCCCTCTGCCGGATCCGAGCTCTCGCCCGTAACGTTGCCGTCCTTGTCTGTATAGACGTGATGATAGACCTGCTTGCCGTCATCGGTCTGGAAATGGGTCTGCTCGAACCCGTCCTGACCGTGGCGCGTGATCATCCAGAACTGGCCCTGATCGTTCGCGATATAGAAGCTGTCCACCTGCGGCGTATGCGTCAGGATGGAGCGTCCGTAGAGCATGAACGTGTCAGGCGTGACGTTGGTCAGCGGATCGCGGAACATGTCCTGCGCGATCAGGGCACCAATGGAGGCCGGGGCCAGATAGTCGCTGACCTCCTGCGTCACGTAGCGCTGCTGGCTGCGCAGAAGATCGTTGGAGAGCGAAATCGCGCCCTTGCGGGTCGTCTGGTAATTGTGAAGGCTGATGCCCGTAATCGCCGCGATGACCAGAAGCACGCCCACGAGAGGACCCAGGATCTGGAAGATCCGGCGGCGGTCGCTGGCAGGGCTCTGGGTGGGGTCCACGATTTCTGCGGCTGACAACGTTCTTTCACTCCGGACAGAGACGGGTTCGCGGAACAGGGCCATACTACCGCGATAAAACAATATCCTCCGACTATTACCAGACTGCAACCCGCAGCCACGAACTGAAACATGCCCTCACATCAGAAATTTACCATTTTCACATAATCCGTGGGAGGGCTTCCCAGTCATTCCGTCCCGACGCAGAGATGGCGGATGACGGATTTGCCCGCTATGGTCGGGCGCTTTTCCAGCAGGGTGGTTTTGCTGGAAGCTGTCGGAACAGCGGTGTCTCATATGCACGAATATCTTTCTCACCGCGCCGTCCTGTCATTTACGGGAACGGACCGCGCCAGCTTTCTTCAGGGGCTCGTCACCAATGACGTCCAGCACCTGACGGACACGACAGCCGTCTGGAGCGCCCTGCTCACGCCACAGGGGCGCTGGCTGAGCGAATTCTTCCTGTATGCCACGCCTGACCGCATCCTGATGGACTGTCCGGCCGATCACGCGGAAATGCTCGCCAAGCGCCTCTCCCGCTTCCGTCTGCGCGCGGACGTGCAGATTGAGAACACGCCGTTGCAGATCATCACGGGCGCTGAAGGCCGCGCGGTTCCGGAAACCGTCCTCACGAGTGCCCCAGACCCGCGATGCGAGGGGGCTGGATGGCGGGCGGTCGTGACGGAACCCGCTCAGGGGGGTGAAACGCCCGCCGCATTTCTGGAACGACGTCTGACGCTGGGTCTGCCGGACGTCATGGATTTCGAGAGCGAGCAGACACTGGCACTCGAAGCCGACATGGATCTGCTGCACGGCGTGTCCTGGAAAAAGGGCTGCTATATGGGGCAGGAACTCACCGCCCGCACCCATTACCGCGGCCTCGTCAAACGCCGCCTGCTGCCCGTCGCCCTGTCGGAGGGCACCTTCCCCGACGAAGGCGGCATCGTCGTTTCCGGTGAGCGTGAAGTGGGCGACATCCGCTCCCGCAGCGGTAATCGGGCGCTCGCCATGCTGCGACGTGACGCCTGGTCCGCATCGGACCTGACATGCAATGGGCAGCCGCTTTCTGTAGTCTGGCCCGTCTGGTTTCCTGAGGAGATGCGTTCGTGACCTATGTTCCCCCCACCCCGTCCATTGTCGATGACATCATCGCGCAGGTGAAGTTCGACGCGAACGGCCTGATTTCCGCGCTCGCGCAGGCGCCGGATGGCGTGGTACTGATGCTGGCCTGGATGAATGCGGATGCCCTGCGCGAGACACTCCTGACGGGCCGTGTCTGTTACTGGTCGCGCAGCCGCCAGAAGCTGTGGCGCAAGGGGGAGACCTCGGGCCAACAGCAGAAGCTTATCGAAGCCCGGCTCGACTGCGACATGGATGCCGTTCTCATGATTGTCGACCAGACCGGCGTAGCCTGCCACACCGGTCGGCGGAGCTGTTTCTATCACGGGGTAACGCCGGACGGGCTGCGCGATACCTCGCAGCCCGAAATCAGCGCCGAAGAGCTTTACGGCCGCTGATCAGCCGCAGACGGCGCCGTCCAGCCCGGCACGAGGAATGTGGCCGGGCAGCCGTTCTGGTCGTCCGGTGAGGACAGATAGGCGCCTTCATAGGGGAAACGCGACAGCTTCTTCGGGTCCAGCGTGAACCAGAGCTGCGTCAGCACCATCTGGCCGTTATGGGCCGGTTCGCAGCGGATCTGAAGCGCCCGGCTGTCACGAACATTCATCAGACGCACGAAGGTAGCCAGCATGTCATCGCGGTTGACCTGAAATCCGGACTGTTGCGCCAGCCACAACCCGAAGGCCGAAGCCGCAAACCGGTCGCGCATTTCCATGGACGTGATGAAGAAGCGGTCCGCATCATAGCCAAAGCAGCGCGCATGCTTGGTGTATTCATGCACGTAAAGCGGCTTCTTCAGATGCGGCACGACGCCACGCAGCGCCTCAACCGTTGTCGGCAGAAGCTGCGGCGGCGTGTCATTATGATCGTAGAGATCACAGCCCTTGGACCACCATTCCTGCACCGGCACGCCCTGTGCTTCCAGAGCATGCGGCTCAGAGGCCCAAAGCCCGTGCAGACCGATCGAGATGCGATGTGTCTGGTCCCATTCACATCCACCGCCCGAAGCGCAGAACCCCGGCTGCCAAGTCAGGGCGAGCGTGTCATGCCGGAAATCGGTATGGGCCGTGGGCGTGATCGAAGGGCCGGTCGGAACCTGCGAGACGCAGCCCCCCAGCAGGAAAAGAGCGGCAAGAACGGAACGCTTCACGCAGAGAGCCCTTTGGCATGGTGGATCAGATGGTCCGCGATGAAACTCTGCACGAACCAGTAGGAATGATCATACGCGGCATGACGGCGGAGTTCGAGGGACTGTCCGCCTTCCTTTGCGGCCCCCTCCAGCGCATCCGGGCACAGATCCGCCAGATACTGGTCCATCAGCCCCTGATCCACGAGAATGGTGGACGGATGGGTATGCTTCGCGCGCAACAGAAGTGTCGGGTCGCAACTCTGCCATTTCGCCGGATCGCCGCCGAAATACGCATCGAAGGCCTTCTGCCCCCAGGGCACAATGCTTGGATGGCAGATCGGCGCAAAAGCCGAGACGGTCTTCCAGCGATCGGGATATTTCAGAGCCTGAAGCAGCGCCCCCATCCCGCCCATGGAATGTCCCATGATGCCGCGCCGGGTGCCGTCCAACGGATAGAGCCGCTCCGTCAGAGCGGGCAGTTCCTCGCCGACATAGGTCTCCATCCGGTAGTGATGGCTCCAGGGTTCGGACGTGGCGTCGATATAGAAGCCAGCACCCGATCCCAGATCGTAACTGTCATCCTCGCCCTTGATACCCGTATGGCGCGGGGACGTATCCGGGGCGACGAGTGCAATGCCATGTTCGGCGGCGAAGCGGATGGCGTTGGCCTTGATGAGGAATGTCTCCTGCGTCGCGGTCAGCCCGGCCAGCAGATGAATGACGGGGACTTTCTGCCCTGCCAGAGCCTCTTTGGGCAGGAAAACCCCGAACGTCGCAGGAACGCCCAGAGCCTCCGAATTGTGCCGGATGAACCGAACGGAGCCATCAAAACAGGCGTGATGCGCCAGAACCTCGATATCCGCCATGCTCAGTACTCCACGACAGTACGGATGCTCTCACCGCGGCTCATCATGTCGAAGCCCAGATTGATGTCCGCGAGCTTGAGCTTGTGGGTGATGAGATCGTCGATATCGATCCGGCCTTCCATGTACCAGTCCACGATCTTCGGCACGTCCGTCCGCCCGCGCGCGCCACCGAATGCCGAGCCGATCCAGCGGCGTCCCGTCACGAGCTGGAACGGACGTGTGCTGATTTCCTGTCCCGCCCCGGCCACACCGATGACACAGGACACGCCCCAGCCACGATGCGCGCTCTCCAGCGCCTGACGCATCAGGGTCGGATTGCCGACACACTCGAATGTGTAGTCCAGGCCACCACCAGTCATCTCGATCAGATGCCCGACGAGATCCCCGTCCGGCCCCAGGTCCTTCGGGTTCACGAAATCCGTCATGCCGAACTTGCGGGCAATCGCCTCGCGCTCGGGATTGATGTCGATGCCGATGATCCGGTTGGCGCCGACCATCTTTGCGCCCTGAATGACGTTGAGGCCGATGCCACCCAGCCCGAACACCGCAACGGTCGATCCCGGCTCAACCTTGGCGGTGAACAGCACGGCGCCAATGCCGGTCGTCACGCCGCAGCCGATATAGCAGACCTTATCGAACGGCGCGTCGGAGCGGATCTTCGCCAGTGCGATTTCCGGCAGAACCGTAAAATTCGCGAAGGTCGAGCAGCCCATATAGTGATGGATCGGCTGACCTTTATAAGAGAAGCGGGATGTGCCATCCGGCATCACGCCCTTGCCCTGCGTGCTGCGGATGGCCGTACACAGATTGGTCTTGCGCGACAGGCAGGACGGACATTCCCGACACTCCGGCGTATAGAGCGGAATGACGTGATCGCCGGGCTTGAGATGCTTGACCCCGGCCCCGACTTCCCGGACGATGCCCGCACCCTCATGCCCGAGAATGGCCGGAAACAGCCCTTCAGGGTCCTGACCCGAGAGCGTGTACTTGTCGGTATGGCACAGCCCGGTCGCCATGATCTCGACCAGCACTTCTCCGTCGCGGGGGCCTTCAAGCTGAACCGTGTCGATTTCCAGCGGTCTGCCGGCTTCAAACGCAATGGCGGCGGTCACGTCCATAACATCACTCTCCTCTGAAACGGTCCGGACAGGGTGTCGTATTAAACGGCATGGCGGCAAGAGGCCGCTGCAAAAGAAAGTAAAGTGACAGACACCCTTTGGTGTTGGCCGGAGACTGACTTCGCCGCTACGCTCGTCCGCAATGTCCCAGCATATCCCGTCATCCGAGGAGACAGCCGTTTGATCGTCAACCGTCCACATGGACTGGCCATTCTTTTCCGGGAATCCCTTCCCCCCCTGATCATCCTGACCCTGTGGGACTTCGTCGTGGTCGTCCTGTTCCAGATCTTTCACCAGGACTGGATGGAGCAGCCGGCACTTCCGATTTCCCTGATGGGCTCGGCGCTCGCGATCTTTCTGAGCATGCGCAACAACGCCGCCTATAACCGCTGGTGGGAAGGCCGGACCCTGTGGGGCGCGATCACCAACAACTGCCGCTCCTTCGGCCGTGAAGCCGCGACCCTTCTGGGCGGACGTCCGGATCTGGCCCGCGCCATGGCCGCCTATCCGCATGTCCTGCGCGCGGCGCTGAGGGGCGATCCGCCCAACGAGGACACCAGGAGACTGCTGACGCCTGAGATGTACGAGAAGGTCTTTTCCTGCTCGAACACGGCCAACATGCTGCTCTACCAGATCGGCCTGGGGGTACGGGACGAAGTCGAACGCAAGGGAATCGACGGCGCGGTGCATGGCACCGTGGACCGCATCCTGTCCGACATCGCCAACGCACAGGGCGGCCTGGAGCGGATCAGGAACACCCCGCTTCCCGCGCAGTATTCCCTCCTGCCCGAGATCGCGACGCATCTGTTCTGCATCATCCTGCCGCTCTCGGCCGTACAGACGCTTGGCTGGATCACGCCACTGGGCTCCAGCATCATCGGCATGCTGTTCCAGATGCTCGACCGCAGCGGACGCGACCTTCAGGAGCCGTTCACGAAGAGCGTCCACGCCCTGCCCATGCTGACCATGGCCCGCACGATCGAGCGCGATCTCCTGCAACCGATCGGGGATATCCCGCCCGATCCCATCCAGGCCATACACGGCGTTCAGCCCTGACGGACACAGGAGCCCCGGGCTGCCCCCTTGCGATCAGACAAGACAGCAGGGGGTTTTTCTGCTATAAGCCAAGGCTATGAACACGTTCAAAAGCCCCCAGAAGGGCGGCATGACCGATGAAATGGCTCGTGTCGCAGCCAACAACACTGCCCGTCAGACCGATCCGGAACACGATGCGGACCCGTTCCGCGAAGGTGACTCCATTGTCTACGCCGCGCATGGCGTCGGACGCGTGGACAAGATCGGCATGGTCGATGTCGCCGATACCGTTATCGAGATGATCCAGATCTCGTTCCCCGGCAACCAGATGACACTGCGCATCCCGCTGGCCAAGGCCCGCAAGGCCGGCCTGCGCAAGATCGTCACGCGCGACATCGTTGACAAGGCGATGACCGTCATCAAGGGCAAGCCGCATGTCAGCAAGGGCATGTGGGCCCGCCGCGCCGTCGCCTATCAGGAAAAGATCAACTCCGGTGATCTGATCCAGATCGCCGAGGTTCTGCGTGACCTGCGCCGCAATGTCGACAGCCTCGATGGCAGCTTCTCCGAACGCAAGCTGTTCGAAGCCGCGCAGGAGCGTTTCGTGGCCGAGGTCGCCGTTCTCGAAAACGTTGATCCCGCACAGGTTCTCGAAAACCTGACCAAGACCATGAAGGCCGCCTGAAGCGCGGTCAGGAGCGCAGTTTGAAAAGGCTGCGCTTCTCCAATATGAATCAGGCTGTGGTTTTCTTCGCATCCCGGACGGGGTCTCTCGCGTTGGCGACACGAGAGATCTTTTCCGTGAGGCGTTTTCAGTCACGGTTTCAAACCTGCATTCACAAGGAGAGGTGAGGCCAGATGCCTGCCCCTTACAAAGACCGTTTCGCCGGCAAGAAAGTCCTCGTCACCGGGGCGTCCCAGGGAATTGGCGAGGCCACCGCGCTTCGTTTTGCCGAAGAAGGCGCGCAGGTCGCCCTCAACGGCCGCAAGGAAGACAAGCTGATCGCCGTCCGCGAGAAGCTGCCCAAGGTCTCCGGCGGAGAGCACCCGATCGCGACGGGTGACATTTCCAAAGAAGATGACGTCAAGCGTCTGGTCGCCGAGAGCATCAAGGACATGGGCGGTCTCGACGTTCTGGTCTGCAATGCGGGCTATCAGATCCCCTCCCCGTCAGAAGACATCAAGCTCGAAGATTTTGAAGGCGTGATGGCCGTCAACGTCACGGGCGTGATGCTGCCGTGCCGCGAGGTCCTGCGCTACTGGCTGGAAAACGGCATCAAGGGCACGATCATCGTGAACTCCTCCGTTCACCAGATCATCCCCAAGCCGCATTATCTGGGCTATTCCGCGTCCAAGGGTGCCGTTGGCAACATCGTCCGCACACTGGCACTGGAATATGCCAGCCGCGGCATCCGGGTGAATGCCGTGGCGCCCGGCGCCATCGTGACGCCGATCAACATGTCCTGGATCAACGATCCCGAACAGTACAAGGCCGTCTCAAGCCACATCCCGATGAAGCGCCCTGGCGAAAGCCGCGAAATCGCGGATGCCATCACTTTCCTTGCCGCCGAGGACAGCACCTACATCACGGGTCAGACCCTGTATGTCGATGGTGGCCTGACGCTCTATGGCGATTTCGAAAACAACTGGTCCTCGTAACTCTTTATGGCCCCTTCCCTTACCGTTCTGCTGATCGAGGATGATTTCCTCATCCGGACCTGCCTGGCGGAGTTCCTGCTCGACAGCGGCCTGACGGTCAGGGAAGCGGACAACTGTGCCGAAGCCCGCGCCATCATCGGCGCGGAGCCGAAGCTCGATGCCCTCGTGGCGGACATGACCCTCCCGGACGGGGATGGCATGACCCTTGTCCAGCCGGCCCGTGAACGCTGGCCCGATCTTCCGGTCATCTATATCAGCGGCCATGGCGACCTGCGGCGTGACGAGACCTCCGGTGATCCCGCGCGGGACCGTTTCATCTCGAAGCCTTATACGCTAGCAAGCATTCTGGAGGCCCTTCTGGAAATGACATCGGCGGCCTCGGACTAGGAGATCCGCATGTCTGCCAGTCTGGACAGACCAGCCCCTGAAGATCCGGCCCCAGCGACCGAAAACGACCAGGCCAGCCCCTCCGCTCGCCTGACCTGGGCACAGCATGCCCTCGCCCGTAAAGACGCCGAAGAAGCGCTGGCCATCGCGGGCGCCTCCACGGACGATACGACTGAAATCCCGGCCTTGCATTATGTCCGGGCGCGCGCACTGTTTCACCTTTACCGCTACGCCGAATGCGCGGAAGAGCTTGAAAAAGCCAGTGCCAATGTCGGCCCGCATGCCATTGCGCTGCTGCTGGACGAAGCCGTTTCCATGCGGCGGCGGGACGATCTGCTGCCGCTGCTGGAAATCTGCCGCAGGCGCAAACCCGATGATGCCCGGCTGATGGATGCCGAAGCGACGGTTCTGATCCAGCTTGCACGCTTCGACGAGGCGGAACTCCTTCTGCGCCGGAGTCTGCGCCACCGTCCCGGCAACCGCGGCACGCTCAACCTGCTCGCCCTTCTCCTGACGGAAACCGGCCGTTTCGAGGATGCACTCGCAGTCATGCACGATCTGCGCGAGAGCGATCCGCAGGACTGGGAACCGATCTGCAACATGGCCTGCATCCTCAGCAGCCTCGGGCGGATGGAAGAAGCAGCCAATCTGTACCGGCAGGCGGTTCCCATGGCGCCCAAAGACCCGCGCCTGCGTCTGAACCATTCCATCACCATGCTCAAGAGCGGACGCATGGCGCAGGGCTGGGTGGAGCATGAATGGCGCTTCGGGCTGCCGGGCCATACCAGCATGCCGCTGGACCGGCTCCTACCCAACATTTCCCCATCGCTCGACCTTAAGGGCAAGCGCGTCCTCGTCACGCAGGAGGAGGGGTTGGGCGATACGCTCATGTATCTGCGCTACATCCCGCCCCTCGCCCGGACAGGCGCCATCGTCCACATCTGGGGCACCGAGACACTGGCGGCGATCTGCGAACGTGTCGCTGGGGTTGCGGAAGTGCAGTTTGGCGGCGAAACGCCGGAATACGACTATCACTGCCCGTTCATCAGCCTGCCCCGCGCCTTTTCCGGCACGCCCGACGCGATGGGCGCCCCTGTGCCCTATCTCAGCGCGGATCGCCGGAAAGCCGAGACATGGCGCCAGCGCCTTCAGGACGATCGCAAGTTCAGGATCGGCCTCGTCTGGGCTGGGGCCGCGCGTCCCGAGGATACGGCGGCCCTGATGGTGGATCGCCAGCGTTCCATGCCGCTTTCCGCACTTGCATCTCTGGCCGGCATCGAGGGCGCAAGTTTCTATTCCCTGCAAAAGGATCGCCCGGCCGAACAGATCCCGGATTTTCCTGGCGAACTGATCAATCTCATGCCCGAATGTCACACGATGGACGACACGGCGGCGCTGATGGTGAACCTCGACATCATCGTCTCGGTCGATACGTCAGCCGTTCATCTGGCAGGCGGCCTGGGCAAGCCTGTCATCATGATGGACCGCGTCAATAACTGCTGGCGCTGGCTGCATGGGCGTGAGGATACGCCTTGGTATCCGCAGATGACGATCGTCCGTCAGACCCGTTTCGGGGACTGGTCGGACGTCGTGGAGCGCGTGAAACGGCGCCTCGAAGACGCCGTTTCCGCCCACTAAAGCTCAGTAGCTGTAGCCGTAGGACAGGCCGATGCTCGATCCCGGATCGTTTTCCGGCGTCGTAAAGCCCGTGACCTGACCGCCCGTGCCGACCGTCGTGTTGAACTTCAGCCGCTTCGTCAGGTCGATCTGGACCTGTGCCTGCGTGCCGGAGCCGGATGTCGCCTGCTTGGCGCCGACATAGACGCCCTTCATGACGTATTTCCCGGCCTCGACACTGGTGCCGCCATTGTCCACGCCGCTGCCACCGCCTACGGCCAGACGGTCCAGCCCCAGGAGGTTGCGAACCTTGCTCAGCGGATCGAAGGCCGAGCCACCCGCAAGCTGCACCACGGCCGCACCAAGTTCAGCAAGCTGCGTCGTGGAGAGCGAATGACTGTCGGTGCCGAACAGCAGGATGGACAGGACCTGATCGCGCGGCAGGCTTGGCGTGGAAGCGAAGTCGATCTTCGGCGCGCTGGCATAGCCCGTCACCAGAAGGCTCGCGAGTGTCCCGCTGGCGTTGCGATCGGCGCGGAAATCCAGCGTCGGATCAAGCTTGTGGTTCACGCCCGAGCCATTGAACGCCACACGCCCGTTGGTGAAGTTGAGGTTGATGCCGCCCAGATTGAAATTGCCCCGCTTGAGATCAAAGCCACCGCTGACCGCAGGTTCCGCGCTTGTCCCGCGCACGCGCAGACGGCCCTGCATTTCCGCGAAGACGCCATGACCGCGCACGAAGAACTCGCCCGGCGAAATCACATCCACGCCCAGCCCGATGATCAGGCTCGAGCTGGAACTGGACGGCGGTTTCTGCCCCGGACGGATAACATCGAGCTGCGGGACGGAGGCCGGCATGGAGTCCGGAATGTTGATCGTGGCGTTGGGAATATTGACTTTCCCGTCCACATCCAGCCGCGTCGTGGCCTGCCCGTGGATATGCAGATCGGTGTTGATCGTCGCGGTCAGCAGGTCGCTTGAAACCGGCCGGGCTTTTTCGGACGTGATGTGCAGATCAACCGGAAGATCAGGCCGGAAGGCTCCGACTGTTCCTTCCAGCACGATCGTTCCCGGCCCCGCATGGGCAACGATATGATTGACGGCGATGCTATCCCCCGACGCGACAAGCGCGCCATCGATGTGATTAAGATGCACGCCCTGGGCGTAGTGATCGAAGGAGGCATTTTCCAGCGTCACCTGACCCGTTGCCCGCGGCTGCGCGGCCGTTCCGGCGACATTGAGGTTGATGCCGACCTTGCCAGCCACTCCCATGCCACTGGCGCCCAGGACGGCATTGCCCACGGACAGGTCAACATGCCCCGTGGTCGCAAGCGCCATCGCACCCGTGCTGGAAAGCGGCGCTGTGCCCCGTACGGCCAGCGCGACGGACGGACCGGCGCCCAGAGTCGCATCAACCTTCGCGGAGCTGCCGGCGAGACCCACATTGGCCAGGATCTGCGCGGCCGGAAGGGACGCCGCAGGCCCGGTCCGCATCCGCAGGTCACGCCCGGTCAGCGAGACAGTGCCCGTCGGCGCGGCCAGCGTTCCACCGAGTTTGGCATTAAGCGAAATCGCGCCCGTGGCCGACAGATCGGGCGCGAAAGGTTTGGCGATTGCAGGCGTGATGTGATCCAGACGCGCCGTGAGCGAGAGCGCCGGTTTCAGCGTTCCCGCCACATCGATCGTTGCAGGCGCGACACCCTGCGGGGCCACCGTCGCCAGAAGATGATCCACACCCATCGTCTTGCCGAAGGATACCACCGCAGGCCTGCTCAGACGCAGGCTCTCGCCCTTGGCCAGAGCCGTCAATTGCCCGAGGCGCACCGTCTTTTCGGGCACGTTCAGCACAAGTGCGGTGTCGATATTGGCCGGGGCATCCATCACGTTCTGGAAGGCTGCGTTCAGCGCAATGGCCATCGCGGTCTGCGGGCCCTTGATCGTGGCATGGGCCTTGCCCGTCATGGCCTGATAGCGCATCCCGGCCAGATCCAGCACCAGCGCGGGTTCGGGTGCGTCGATCGGATTGGTGATGGTGCCGCTGACCTTCAGGGACTGGACGGCGGCCTGCGCCATCGACAGCATCCCGTCGAGCCCGAGCTTTACCACAGGCGGAGCGCCTTCGGCTTCCGTCGTGTGCAGGCCCAGCGCCAGATGACCTGAAATCGCCTGCCCGATCAGACGCTGGAAATCGCCCAGATTGCGGATCGAGACGTCCAGATCCCCGAGCGGAACTTTTGCCCCCTTGGGCAGACGTAGCTTGCCCTTCCCGGTCAGGCTGTTCCAGCCCAGCGTGTTGAGATCCAGATGATACGCGCCCGCATCATCCTGCTGAAGCACCGTATCGAGCACGAGTGGCGCGTGATCCAGGGTGCCTTTGGCCGTCAGCGTCCCATCCGGATGGGAGGGCAGATGCTGGAAGTCCGCGTGCAGTTCCACGGGCCCTTTCGCGACTTCTTTTGTGCCAAAATCCCCCTTCAGGTCGGCCTTGACCGCGAGATCATCCGTCGGGCCATCGGCCGTGGCGGTCAGCGTCGTATTGCCGAGAATGGCAGGGCTGGCCTTTGCGAGATCGGGCAACTGGACGGAGGCTTTCGTCTGCATCCGGTTGCCATGCGCCATATCGATGACGGACGATACCAGCATGTGCAGGGCCGCGCCATCCAGTCCGAAGCTTTTCAGCGTCAGGACATTGGCGGGCGATTTCGTCAGATCCAGCGAGAACGTGCCCGTCTTGCCGATCAGGTTCACGGCCTGTGCCTGACCGCCCGTGATCGCGAGCGTCCCCGTGCTTTTCAGCGTCAGATCGTCCTGCTTCGTGACGGGCATGGCGAAATCGGCATGCAGCCCGGCGCTCCCCTTGAGGTCCGTGCTGCCCATCGCCGCCAGCGGATGCAGATCCGGCAGATCAAGATCCAGATGCCCTTTCGCAGCCGGCTTCAGATCCGCCGTCGCCGTGGCATGAAGCAGCGGATGATCCAGCTTCGCCACGATCGGCGCGGACGGTGCCAGCGGGTGTGCCAGAACATCCAGCGTCAGGGGAGCTGCGGCCAGAAGCGTGGGCTGGGAGCCCGGGATTCTCAGTCCGTCCAGAGAAGCGGTCAGATGGCCCGTCGCATCATCAGGCTGATCGCTCTCGACGCCCTCGAACTGCGCGTGCAGATGCCCGATCCCGGCACCCACCGCCGTCAGCGAGTCGATATCCAGAACACCCTGCCCGTTCGGCGCCGTCAGCGGCCCATGTAGATCCGTATCGAGCGCGATGGCATTCCACGCGATCCCGGGGCGCAGCGTCATGGAAGGCGCGTTGGCCTTCACATGCAGGTCCCCGACACGCGTCAGCTGGTTCATCGTACCAGTGGCCGAAGCCTTGATGGGGCCTGCGCCCAGGCCGAAATCCAGCACGGACGCCGTACGTGGCCCGTTGAGGTTCAGGTGCAGATCCAGCGGGTCAAGTTGCGGCATCTGGCCCAGCGTCGTGGCAAAACCGTTGTCGCCTTCCTGAAACCGGATCCCGACTGCAATGCGCTTCTTCGGCGTCTGGACGTTCAGCGTCAGACTGCCCGGCTGATCGAGCCGTTTCAGGGCCAGCGCCACATCCATGACCGGCAGCGTCTTCACCGTCACGCCATCCAGAAACGGCGCGATGCTGTGGATATGGGCGTGACCGTCCAGCGAGAAAGCCGTCGGCGTGACGGTATAGTCCGGCCCGATTTCCAGCCGCCCGACATGCAGCGATGCCAGATCGACACGCAGATGCAGCTTCGAGGGTGCCGTGCTGGTCGTCGTGGGCTTTGCAGGCGTCGTTTCCGGACCGGAGACCATCTTGCGCAGGACGGCGACCCGCGAGGCGCTCAGATTGGTGATCTTCGCATCCAGATGCAGCAGGGACAGCGGCGACCAGCGCAAGTCGGCATTATCCAGCTCGATCCAGGGGCCTTTCGTATCCTTGATGAGCAGTTTCGCCACCGCCAGATGATGCGGCAGGAAGCCCGAAAGTCCGGAAATTTCGACCATGCCACCCGTCAGCGGGCCGATCTTGCGCTCGATCAGGCGCTGGCCGGGCGAGATGTTGATCCCGACCAGAACGCCCGTAACTGCCACGGCCACAAGCCCCACGGGCACGATGACCAGACCGGCTGCGACACGGAGAAGAATCCTGCGAACACGCATCAGAACGTCTCCCCGAGGCCGAAATACAGTTCCCATTTATCGCCGTAAGCCGGACGGTTCATCGGCAGCGCCACATCCACGCGGATCGGGCCGATCGGCGTGAAATAGCGCACGCCACCACCATAACCGACCCGCAGCGTGCCCTGCCCCGGCCGTGAACCCGTGCCCACCTGACCGGCATCCACAAACCCGGCGAAACCCAGATTCATCGGCAGGCGCTGGCGGAACTCGACACTGCCTGCATCCATGGACGTGCCGCCGATGCCGTATTTCGTCTTGCCGTATTGCGGCCCGACACCCTGATAGCGGAACCCGCGCACGGTCGCCGGGCCACCGGCATAGAGCCGCTGATCGGGCGGGATCTGGTAGGTGGACGCACCCTGCACCGAGCCTACGATGCCACGCACGGCAATCACACTGCGTCCAGGGCGGGAAATGCCCAGATGCTTCAGATCGAAATAGGTCGAGACCTGCGCCGACAGCAGCGTGAAAAACGACGATCCGCTCTCAAGCGATTCAGAGGGCGTCACCGAAAGCGAAGCGCGGACGCCATGCGTCGCCGGGTCGATCGGGTTGGAAAGCTGGGTGTTGTCGAATGTGGCGTTCAGAGGGGCGGCGATAATGAAGTAGCTTCGCGTATCGCCGAACTGCTGGATCTGTTCCTGCTCCCCCATCACGCCGCCCGAGACGTTCCAGTATTTTCCGACATGCCGGTTCAGCCCCGCGCGGCCGATGATGGCGGTCTGATGATAGGAATAAAGAAGCTGGCGGATGCCTTCGAGACGCACGCTCAGGTTCTGCCCCTTGGACAGGAAGTCCGGCTTCATGAAATCCGCGTAGACGTCATAACCCAGCCCCTGCTGGGCGGAGCCGCCAAGCCCCGTGATCAGGGCGGTCAGGCGCAGCTGCTCGGCATTGCCCAGCAGGTTGTGATGCGTCCAGCTCACACCGACACGCCCGCCCAGATCGGTCGAATATCCGATTTCGGCAGACAGGGTCCGCCGCTTGGCTTCCTTGAACCCGAATTCGATCGGCATGGCCTGCAGGATGCCCGGCATGAGAGTGCGCGAGGGCGGAAGGGTAATGATCGGCGGAGCATTACGGACCTGAACGGACGCGAAGACGCCTGTGCTAGCCAGATCCTGCCGCGCGGCCTCGATCCGGGAGGGGCGGTAAAGCTCGCCTTCCTTCAGTTCCAGCCGGTTCATGAGATAGCGCTGTTTGGTATGCGCCAGCCCCGTCATACTGATGGGGCCGATCACGACCTTTGGTCCGCGGTTCACCCGGAACACGATATCCAGCTTATGCGTCTGAGGCTTCAGATAGGCCAGAGGGCTCGAGACACTCGCCGTAGCGTAGCCTTCTTCCTGAAGCTGGTTGAGCAGGCTGTTCTGTGCGGCCAGAACGTCCGCCGCCACGGCAGGCTGCCCTGAAGACAGGCCGAATGCCTTGCGCTCTTCGGGCAGAAGGATGACCGGCTGGGCCTGTGCGATCGCCTGCTCCGAGGTCGCCGCCACCGCCGCAGCGGGCGGCGGGGTCGGGACGGATTTTCCGTCAGAGGACGCTTTCCCCGATGATGTTTTAGCAGCCACCTTTGCCGCCGGTGCCTTGGCGGTCGGGTCCTTCATGGCAGGCGCCGTCGCCGTGGGAGTCGTTGGCGTGGGTGCTGGAACGGATGCGGCGGGGGCTTCCTGTGGCGGCGTGGTCAGCGCCACGTTTCCCAGACTGAACCTCGGTCCGATCGTGGCCGAAATCGTGATCGCGACCTTCTGGTTTTTGCCGAGCGCCTTGAGAATATCCGGCAGGGACGGATCCTTGCCATCCACGGTCCGTGCGCCCGCCTTGACGCTGATCTTCACCGAGCCCGCATAATATCCCTGCGATTCAAGGGCGCTGTTGACGCGATCATAATCGCTGCGGATCCGCCCGGCGAGTGCATAGGCCCCGACGGTGTGGGACGTCTGAAGGGATTTGAGCTGCGAGGATGCGGCGATCGCTGCGTCCAGATCCGCCTGTTTCGTCGGCGTCAGCGTTACGGCATAGGGAATGGCAGGATCGGACGTGCCATCCGTCACCGGCTTTGCGTTTGCCGCCGCTTTCGACGCCTTCGCTTCCGCCGGCAAGGGCGCGCAGAACACCGTCACGATGCCCAGAATGCAGGACATCGAAGCAACTGACACAGAAAAAGAAACGGGGCTGCGGCCTGACTTCACCGTGCGTCCTGAAATCCGTCTTGAGGGCATTTCCGGCCTTGGGAAAACCGGAACACGAGAGCGCAGACCGAACAAGGCGGCTGCTACCATCCGAGGAACCTTGCACGGCGCTCCCTGTCAAGTCCTCCCGGACAGGAGCGGTCCGGAAAACTGCCCTGCACCGGCGGCACCCGACAGACAACCCGAGAGGCAGGCCGATAAACAAGCCAACAAACAAGATTGTGTCCCCCCCGCGAAAACCGTATCACTCAGCACCCATGTCCCATCGTGATGCCAAGACCCCGAACGGCCGGCGCGGTCACAACCGTCCTGTCCTGGAGGGAAATCCCGACTTTCCGGCCTCCCAGCCGACAACGTCGACCACCCTGTACAGCCGCCTGCGCTGCATCAGGCGGCTGTCGCTTGTCCTGATCTGGGCATTCTGGGTGTGCTGCATCCAGGCCATCCTCATCCGTCTTCCCGGACGCCTGAAGATCTTGATGCCGCAGTTGCTCTGGAAAGGCGTGTGCCTGATCATGGGAATCAGGACCACCGTCATCGGCCAGAGCGCTGGCGGCGTGCGGAGTGCAAAGGATGTCCGCAGCGGGCAGCGTCCGGTCGTGTTCGTGGCCAATCACTGCTCCTGGCTCGACATCATCATCATCGGCAGCGCCCTGCCCGGCGTGTTCGTCGCCAAGGGCGAAGTCGGGAAATGGCCTCTCATCGGCACGGCCTCGCGACTGGGCCGGACGATTTTCGTCAGCCGCAACCGTCAGGACACCGGCCGCGAACTGCAGGACATGGCGGCACGCCTGTGGGACGGAGACGACATCGTCCTGTTTCCGGAAGGCACATCCTCCGACGGCTCGCGGGTCCTTCCGTTCCTGTCATCGTTCTTTGCCGTCGCAAAACCCGGCCGGCTGGAACAGGCTGGGCTTCCCAAGGCCCCTCCGGTCCTGATCCAGCCCGTCTCAGTGGTCTATGACCGCCTTGAAGGCCTGCCGGTCGGGCGCAGCCGTCGGAATGTCTTTTCATGGTACGGGGACATGGACCTTGCCCCCCATCTCTGGTCGTTCGGGCAATGGCGTTCGATGGGCGCCTCGCTGATGCTACATGATCCCATCAATCCCGAGGATTACCGCTCCCGCAAGGAACTCGCGCGCGCCACGTTCAAGGTCGTCAATGACGGCGCGGCAGAACTCCGGCGCGGCCAGACAGACACGGCCCGGTCCTGAAATCTGCGCGAAACCGGGCCCTGTCATCATGTTTGTCTTGACTTGAAGCCTGCCCACACGCCACTTTCGGATCATGACACGGCGGTAATCCAGCCTGCGTGTCCGGAGGTGGTGATACCCATTCAGGCCCGTCTGACAATCCGTCGGCCCGTGACATTCGGTTCGCCGTTCTCCGGAACAGGCTTGACCCCGTGGATGTCTGCCCCGATGTGTGTGCCTGATTCTGCCATTCCCGGACCGAGACCTTGACTGCCCCGACTTCCCCAGCCGTGCCTGCCTCTTCCGACACCGCGTCCATCGGACATGCTCCACGGGGCCTTCATGTCATTACATGGGGCTGCCAGATGAATGTCTATGACAGCGCGCGCATGGCCGATGTCCTGCGGCCGCTGGGTTATGGCCCGGTCGAGCGCCCCGAAGACGCCGACATGGTCATCCTCAACACCTGCCATATCCGCGAACGAGCGACCGAAAAGGTCTTTTCCGAACTCGGACGCCTGCGCAAGATCCGTGACGAGCGGATGAGCACTGGGGCTGACCGGACCATTATCGCGGTTGCGGGATGTGTGGCCCAGGCGGAAGGTGAAGTCATCCTTTCCCGCGCGCCTTATGTAGATCTGGTGCTCGGGCCACAGACCTATCACAAGCTGCCCGAAATGGTGGCCCGCGCCGCCCGCGCCGGTGGTGCCGTGATTGAGACCGACTTCCCGGTCGAGCAGAAGTTTGATTTCCTGCCCACGGATGCCGCCCCACAGACACAGGGTAATCTCACGGCGTTCCTGACCATTCAGGAAGGCTGCGACAAGTTCTGTTCGTTCTGCGTGGTGCCCTACACCCGGGGCGCGGAAACGAGCCGCCCGGTCGCTTCGGTTCTCGCCGAGGCACGCCGGATGGCGGAAAGCGGCGTACGCGAGATCACGCTGCTCGGTCAGAACGTCAACGCCTATCATGGCGATGACGGCAAGGGTGGAAGTGAGACTCTGGCCGGGCTGGTCGACCAGCTCGCGCAGATCCCCGGTCTGGGCCGCATCCGCTACATGACGTCTCACCCGCGCGACGTGGACCAGAGCCTTATCGACGCGCACCGGGACAATCCGGCCCTCATGCCCTTCCTGCATTTGCCCGTACAAAGCGGATCGGACCGGATCCTCAAGGCCATGAACCGCGGGCACACGGCGGACGAATACCGCGAGAGCGTCCGCAAGCTGCGTGAAGCCCGCCCCGATCTGGCCCTGTCTTCCGATTTCATCGTCGGCCATCCCGGCGAGACGGAAGAGGATTTCGAAGCGACCATGCAGCTCGTGCGCGATATCGGTTTCGCCATGGCCTACAGCTTCAAATATTCCCCCCGTCCTGGCACCCCAGCTGCTGGCCAGCCGATGCAGGTGCCCGAGGACGTGAAGGATCGCCGTCTGGCCGAGTTGCAGGCGCTTCTGCGCGAACAGCAGGACGCCTTCAATGCCGACATGGTCGGAACGGTGCAGGAAATCCTGGTGACGAACCGGGGCCGCAAGCCCGGGCAGATCGCCGGGCGTTCCCCCTATCTGCAACCCGTTCATTTCGACGGACCGGATCATCTGATCGGGTCCACCGTCAAGGTCGCCATCACCACGCGCCGCACCAACTCCCTGGGCGGCACCCTGATCCGGGAGACAGCCTCCGCTTGCTGACAACGCACCCGACCCGTCCCGTCGCCACCAGTAGTGGCTCCGAAGGCAACCGCACCGTTGCCCTTCGCTTCAACGACAACATCCTGCTCCAGCGCCTGCTGGGGGACCATGACCGGCATCTTGTCCGGCTTGAGGAAGGATTCGACGTCAAGCTGTCCTGTCGTGGCAACAAGATCGCCATTTCCGGAGAGACGGAATCGGTCGGCCGCGCACAGGCGGCCATCATCGCGCTGTACAACCAGCTCGAACAGGGTGGCACGATCGATGCCTCGCAGGTCGATGGTGTCATCCGCCTGACGGCCCTGCCGAGCCGCCCGGAACGCCCGGTCGACACGAGGCAGGCCCGGCCCGCTCCTGAAGAACGTCCGCGTGGCAATAATGGCCACCGGCGTCAGGAAAAGGGCCATGGCAAGCCGCAGAACATGCCCGCAACGGCATTCGGGGATCTGCCTGCCATCAAGACCAAGCGCGGCGTCATCGCACCGCGTTCGCATGGTCAGGCCGCCTATATGGAAATGCTGGCCAATACCGACATGGTATTCGGCATCGGCCCGGCCGGTACGGGCAAGACCTATCTGGCCGTAGCGCAGGCCGTGGGCATGCTGCTCGCCGGACAGGTCGACCGGATCATTCTCTCGCGCCCGGCCGTTGAGGCTGGTGAGCGCCTCGGTTTCCTGCCCGGCGACATGCGCGAAAAGATCGATCCCTATCTGCGTCCGCTCTATGACGCCCTGCATGACATGATGCCGGGCGATCAGGTGGTGCGCCGCATGGGGACGGGTGAGATCGAGGTGGCACCGCTTGCTTTCATGCGCGGGCGTACCCTGGCTCATTCCTACGTCATTCTGGACGAAGCCCAGAATACGACCGCAGCCCAGATGAAGATGTTCCTCACCCGTATGGGTGAAGGAACACGCATGGCCATTACGGGCGATCTGAGTCAGATCGATCTGCCGAATGGTGTATCATCCGGTCTGCGTGAAGCGGTCGAGACCCTCGAAGGCATCAAGGGAATCGGCATCACGCGCTTTTCTTCCGAAGATGTGGTGCGCCATCCGCTGGTTGCCCGTATCGTCGATGCCTATGAACAGAAAGCGCCAGCCCCCCGGGACGTGTTCCGGAACAGGCTGCGCCGGGAAAACAATGGAACCTCCAAGTCGACACGCCGGTACTGACATCCTCATCGAGGACGCGCGCTGGCGCGCCTCGGTTCCGGGGACGGAGCGTGCAATCCGGCGCGCCCTCGTCGCGGTCGCCCGTCAGGGTGGACCCGACTTCACGCAGTCTCCGGCTCCTTCGATCCTTCTGGCGACAGACCGGATCGTCAAGCGCCTCAATGCGCGCTTCCGGGACAAGAACAAGCCCACGAACGTCCTGACGTTCGAGCCTCTCTCGCCCATGCATGGCGGAGACATCGTACTGGGTTACGAGACGGTACGCCGCGAAGCAGCGGCTGCCCGGCGCTCACTGAGGGCGCATCTGTCGCATCTTGTGGTGCATGGCGCACTGCATCTTGCCGGTTACGATCATCATCATCCCGGCGAGGCCCGGGAAATGGAAGGAATTGAGACCCGTACCCTGCGGTCCCTCGGTTTTGGGGATCCTTGGCGCCAGGGGAACTGGCAGCAGGCTGGGAGTGTCCGGATATGAGTGACGATTCACACGACCGCCCGACCGAAGAGTCGGGCAAGAGCCGCCCTTCCCGCGGCCTTTTCGGACTTTTCAACCGCCGCGGGCGCGATCAGGGCCTGCGCGAGTCCATCGCCACCCTCGTTCAGGAAGCCGGACAGCCGACCGAGGATGCGGGCGACGAACCGGAACTCGACCGGCAGGAACGCGCCCTCATCATGAACGTGCTGCGCCTGCGGGACATCACGGCGGATGACGTCATGATCCCGCGCGCGGACATCGTCGCCATGCCCGAGGCCCTGCCCTTCAACGAGGCGCTGGACCTGATGCGCCGGGAAAACCATTCCCGCCTTCCCGTCTATCGTGACCAGCTCGATGACATCGCGGGCATGATCCATGTGAAGGACCTGATCGCCTATGTCGGCGATCCGGAAGCCTTCGATATCCGCCCGCTCCTGCGTCAGCCGCTGATGATCGCGCCGACCATCCCGGTGCTGGACCTGCTGCTTCAGATGCGCCAGCGCCAGATGCACATGGCCCTGGTGATCGACGAATATGGCAGCATCGACGGGCTCGTGACGATCGAGGATCTGATCGAGACCATCGTGGGCGACATTTCCGACGAGCATGACGATCCGGTCACGACCATGTGGGTGGAACGTCCGGACGGTTCGTTCGATATCGACGCCCGTCTCCCTGTCCGACAGCTTGAAGAACGGCTTGGCGCTGTCCTGACGGATGCCGAACGCGAGGCCGAGATCGAGACAGTTGGTGGTCTGGTGTTCCGTCTGGCCGAGCATGTCCCGGCCAAGGACGAGGTGCTGACCCATGAAAGCGGCCTGGAATTCCGGGTTCTGGATGCGGATGCCCGGCATATCCGTTCCCTGCGCATGCGGGTTCCGGAAGGCTGGGAAAACAAGCCGCTTCCCGCTCTCAAGACGCAGGAAGATGACCGGGGCTCTTGACGGAGGCCCCGGTTCATCGTTCGAGTATCACATCGTTTCCAGCGGAGCCCCGCCCATGTCTGCCGACCAGCCTCTCGGCCGCCGTACCCTTCTCGCTTCCGGAATGGCCCTTGTGGCCAGTGCGGCCGTGCCGTTTGCACGGGCAGATGACCTGCCTGCCAGCGATCCGCGCATGGGGCCCCGGGTCATCGGCTTGCCGGATGCAAAGGTGATCGTGGACGAGTGGTTCTCGCTGACCTGCTCGCACTGCGCCCATTTCGCGCAGGAGATCTTTCCCCAGATCCGCAAGAACCTGATCGATACGGGAAAGATCCGCTACCGCTTCCATGATTTCCCGCTCGATCAGGTTGCCCTGCTGGCGTCCATGGTCTCACGCTCCCTGCCCGCCGAGCGGTACGAGCCCTTCGTGACGGATCTGCTCGACCATCAGGACGAGTGGGCCTTCGCACAGAACATCGACCCCATCGCTGAGCTGAAAAAGCGCGCGGCGCTGTTCGGCGTGAGTGCTGCCGAATTCGACAAGATCAATGCCGATAATGCCCTGCGCGAGTCCATTATCAACAGGCAGGACCGTGACGGCGCTTTCCTCCAGATCCAGGGCACGCCATATTTCCGCATCAATGATGTTCCCGCGCCCGACGTGGTCGGGAGCTATGATGATTTCGCCAAAGCAGTTGCAAAGGCTTCCTGAATGACCCGTCTTTCCCTTTCCCGCCGCTTTTTCGTCTCTGCCGCGCCGGCTCTCGCCGTAGCCGGAACTGCCGCCGGCACGGCCCGCGCGGCCGGTGCAGGCTCGACCGATGCCCGGCTGAGCCCGCGTATCATCGGCAACCCGAATGCCAAGGTCCTGGTTCAGGAATGGTTCTCCCTGACCTGCACGCACTGCGCGCATTTCGCGACGGAAGAATTCCCCAAGATCAAGGAACAGCTCATTGATACCGGCAAGATCCGCTATCAGTTCCATGATTTCTGCGGAGATCGCGTCGGCCTGACGGCGGCCATGGTGGCCCGCTCCCTGCCGGAAGAGCGTTACGTCCCCTTCCTCGAAGCCCTGTTCTCCAGCCAGATGCAGTGGGCCTTCGCATCCGGTGGCGACCCGATGCAGCGCCTGCAACAGATGTCCGCCCTCGCCGGCGTTTCGGCTGCGCAGTTCGACGCCATCAGCAAGGATAACGTGTTCGCCGAGGCGCTGTTCGATCAGGTCAAAAAGGATTCGGACACCTACAACATCCAGGGCACGCCGTATTTCCGCTTCAACAACACGCATTACGACCAGGATCCGGAAACCTACGAAAAGTTCGCCGATCTCGTCGCCAAGGCGTCCTGATCCGCTAAGGTAGGACCAGTATCTCCATACCCTGATGTCGAGCCGCGCCACGACGATCGACCGCCTGAGCATTGGCGGTTTCAAGAGTTTCGCCGATGAGGTGCGTCTCGATATCCTTCCGGGCCTGACGGGGATCATCGGGCCGAACGGCTGCGGCAAGTCCAATGTCGTCGAAGGCCTGCGCTGGGCCATGGGCGAAACTTCCGCCCGCGCCCTGCGTGGCGGGGAACTCGATGACCTGATCTTCGCGGGCACCGGCGCGCGCTCGGCCCGCAATATCGCTCAGGTCACGCTTCATCTCAGCAATGCGACCGGTCTGGCCCCATCCCCGTTTCAGGACGCGGACGAGCTGGAAATAAGTCGTCGGGCCGAGCGCGGATCTGGTAGCGAATACCGTATCAACGGCCGCGTCATGCGCGCCCGCGACGTCCAGACCCTGTTTGCCGATCTGGCGTCGGGTGCACGCAGTTCCGCCATCATCAGCCAGAACCGCGTCGGCCAGCTCATCGCGGCCAAGCCCGAGGAACGGCGCCTGCTGCTCGAAGAGGCTGCGGGCATCACCGGCCTGCACGCCCGGCGCCATGACGCCGAACTCAAGCTGCGCCAGACCGAGACGAACCTTTCCCGCGCCGAAGACCTGCGCCTTCAGCTCGAGGAACGGCTTGAAAGCCTTGAGGGCCAGACCGTTCAGGCCCGGAAATACCGCGAGATTTCCGAGAAGATCCGCCAGACGGAAACCGAACTTCACGCCCTGCTTCATGCCCGGGCCAATCTGGCTGTCCAGCGCAGCCGGGATGATCTGGCAAAAGCGCGCGAGGACCTGAAAAAGGCCGAGCTGGCCGCAGAAGCCGCCGCCACGGCCGAGTTCGAGGCCCGCAAGGCCGCCCCTCAGGCCCGAGAGGAGACGGACCGTCTGCGAAGCGCTCTGGAGCGGCTGAAGGTCCAGTCCGAAATCCTGAAGCAGGATCTCGACCGCGCCCGGCAGACCGAGTCCGACAGCCGCCTGCGTCTTGAACAGGCCGAAGGAGACCTGACCCGCAGCGAAGCCAGCCTGACGGCGAACCGGGAAGCCCGGCAGAGTGCCGCGGAAGAATGTGCAGGCCTTGAAGCCGAAATGGCCGCTCTGCCCGGTCTGCGCTCATCCTGCACAGCAGAGTGCGAACGTCTGGATGCGCTCGAAAAGGAGCAGGCCCTCGCCCTGGAAAATGCGACCCGCCTGCGTGATGCCGAAGCCATCCGCAGGGACGGCGTGATGGAAGGGCTGGATGCCCTGACCCTCCGTCTGGATGCGGAAATCGGCGCGCTGGACGCCCTTGAAGCGGAAATCGCGGCACTGGATCAGGCGACCCCCGATAACGACACACTGGAGACGCTGCGTCAGAAGGCCGCGTCGACGCAGGAACAGGCGCAGCTCGCCAGCGGCCGGGAACAGGACTGCACAACCGCGTTGCAGGAGGCGCGCCTCAAGGCCGAGCTGGACGGACGGGCACTGGCTGAAGGGAGAAGCCGCCTCGAAGCGCTTCAGGCCACGGAAGCCGATCTGGACAGACGTCTTCAGACGACCCAGACCCAGATCACGCAGGACCGGACCACACGGAATGCCGCTCAGGCCGCACTGCTGACCGGGGAGGCAAGAGCCGAGCTTGAAGCGGCCCGCGACAGCACGGCACAGGCCCTGACCGAAGCCCAGACGCGGGAAAACCACGCCCGTCAGGAACAGGAGCGGCTCGGCGCCCTCTGGCTGGAAACCCGCGCTGCGGCAGAAGAAGGCACGCAGCGTCGCAAGGCGCTTCTCCGAACCGTTGAACAGGCCCGGCAGTCCCTCGATCAGGCACGGCAGAAAGCTCAGTTGGCCACTACGGCGGAGACAACGGCCCGGGCCGCCCTTGTGCCCGAACAGGCCGTTCAGGATGCCCGCAATACCGTCACACAAACCGAAGAGCGCCTGACGGGTCTGCAAAAGGCCCTCACAGAGGCGGAAGCCACACTGGCCGAGGCGCGCGAACAGGAAACACAGGCCCGGCAGGCCCTGTCCGCACTGGAAACGCTTATCCTGCGGACACAGGGCGAGTGCGAAGGGCTGGAACAGAGCCTCAACGCGGTTGCCGCCCAGCCCGATCCGCTGGAAGACGCGCTGGACCTCCCGGCAGACATGGCCCGCGCCGTCGCGGCGGTGCTGGCGGACGGGCTGGACGCGTCCCTGGCTCCGGACAGCATTCCCGCCGACCGGCGCTGGCGCTCTCTGGACCGGCTTACCGTCGCGGAACTGGCGGGATGTCGTCCGCTCTCGGATCTCGTTCAGGCCCCTACGGCGCTCCAACGCTGTCTGGACGCCGCATTCCTGCTCGACGACGCCAGCGCCGGACCGGCGTTGCAGAAAACCCTCCAGCCGGGACAGGTTCTGGTCTGCCGCAGCGGTGCGCTCTGGCGCTGGGATGGTTTTACGCGCTCCGCCGATGCCCCGGACGCCGGAGCCGCCCGGCTGGAGCAGCGGCGGCGTCTGACGGAAGCGCGGACCCTGCTTCAGTCCCATCAATCCGATCAGCCCCGCCTGAGCCAGACCTGCACCATAGCCATCGAGGCCCGCAAACAAGCCGAAGCAGCCCTCGCAACCCTGCGTCGCGACCGCACGACGCTGGAGCCAAAGTTGGCCGAAGCCCGGACCGTGGCATCGCGGATCGAGCAGAAGGCAGCCCTCGCCCGCACCCAGTGGGAACAGGCTGCGGAACGCCTGAAGGACGCCGAGACCGCTCTGACCAATGCCCAGAATGCAGCCACGCAGGCCGAAGCCGAACTGGAAGCCCATCCCGCTCCCGACGATCTGCTGCTCAGGGCACAGACCAGCGCTCAGGACGCCGAAAACGCCCGCAATGCCCTGCGCGACGCCAGCAACAGCCTTCAGGATGCGCGGAGTGCTGCCGACACCGCCTCCCGCGCACTGGATCAGGCCCTTCTGCGGCATGACAGCACGCTCACCCGCTTGCGGGATCTGGATGAAGGCCTGAGCCGACTGGAGCAGGAACACGAGCGTCTGACGGCCCAGCGTGTTGCACTCCAGCAGCAGGACAACCGGCCCGATATCCCCACACTGCAAGCCGCGTCTCAGGCCTCGCAGCAGGTTTTCGATCAGGCACGTTCCTCTGCCGAGGCAGCATCGCAGGCGGCAAGGAAAAGCCGTGAAGACGCCACCCGCCTGACGCGGGAGCTTCAGGCACTCGACCAGTCCGCCGCAACGGCCCTCGCCCGGCGTTCCGCGCTGGAACCGCGTCAGCGGGAGTTGCACGACCTCGTCACCCGCCTGCGTGACGATCATACCAGACGGACGGCCGAACTGGCCGAGAGGCCGGATCCTGCAATACTGGAACAGGCAGTTCTGGACGCCACGACGCCCCTTCACGAAACCCGCCATCTGTTGGATGCCGCCCGGACCGAGAGCGGTCGGTTGTCTCTTGAAGACGTCCGTCTGACCGGCGCCCTGGCTGCGGTCCGCGCCCGGCTTGAGGCGCTCGGCACCCGGATCGCCGGCGAAGAAGCCAGTCTTGCGCATCTGAGGAGCCGACGGGACGAACTGCGGGACAGCTTTCAGACACACAGCGCAGTCCCTGCCGAGCTGGAACGGAAACTCGCCGGTCACGATCAGACCCTGACGGATGCCCAGAACGCTTATGACGCGGCACGCGCCCGGGACGAAGCGGCGGGGGCTGCGGGGCTGGAAGCGCAGGAGCAGCGCCGCAACGCCGACCTGGCGCTGGCGGCAGGCCGGGAAGCCATCGCACGCCTGACCGAGCGCGCCGAGCAGGCCGTCGCCGCCCGCGAGCGCCTGCTGGCCGACAGCGAACCTCCCGAAGGCGGGGCACAGGGAGCTGCCTATCCGTCCGATCTTTCCGAACAGGCCGAGACCTCGACCCGCCGCCGCCTTTCCCGCCTGACCCGCGAGCGCGAAGACCTGGGCGCGGTCAATCTGCGGGCCGAAGCCGAATTCGAGGAAGCGCGCGAAACAGCCGAGACCATCGCCCGCGAACACGCCGAACTGACGGCCGCCATCAACAGGCTACGCGGCGGGATCGGCACGATCAACCGCGAAGGACGCGAGCGCCTGCTGGCGGTCTTTTCGGAAGTGGACCGGCATTTCCAGTCCCTGTTCGCCCGCATGTTCGGCGGCGGACGCGCGCATCTGGGCATGGTCGGCAGCGATGATCCGCTGGAAGCGGGACTGGAAATCTTCGCCCAGCCACCGGGTAAGAAGCTCTCGACGCTCTCCCTGCTTTCGGGTGGCGAGCAGGCCCTGACTGCGCTTTCGCTGATCTTCGCAACCTTCCGCTGCAACCCCGCGCCGATCTGCGTGCTCGATGAAGTCGATGCGCCGCTGGATGATGCGAATGTCGAGCGTTTCTGCTCCCTGCTGTCCGACATGACGAAGGAAGCCGGTACGCGCTTCCTGGTCGTGACGCATCATCAGCTGACAATGGCGCACATGGATCGTCTTTATGGTGTCACGATGCAGGAACGTGGTGTAAGCCGGGTCCTGTCAGTCGATCTGGGGCGCGCCGTCGCGCTTGTGGACGGCTGAGGTCAATTTTCTCAAACAGATAAATTGACGTTGGACCGTTCTGGCCCTTTGATAGAAGGAAAACCGGAAAGCACGCGCCATCTTCGTTGATCCACCCCTTCCCGAACCCATCATGACGCGAATCCGTGAACACGGCATCCGTGTCGTGGGAGACGTGCATGGTGATTTCAACGCTTTCCGTCATGCCACCGCAACCGACCGCTTTGTCATCCAGCTCGGAGACCTCGTCGATCACGGCCCCGACAGCGCCGGCGTGATGGAACTGATGCTCGAACTTCTGGAGCAGCAGCGCGGTCTGTTCATTCTCGGCAACCATGACCGCAAGCTGGGCCGCGCCCTCGAAGGCAGGCGCCTGCGACGTGACCCCCCGCTTGAGGAAACGCTGCGCCAGATTTCGCTGCCGGAATATGAGGGGCTTCCCGAACGCGCCTACAGGGCCATCGATCAGGCGCCGACATGGCTGCGGATCGGTCGCTCCCTGTTCGTGCATGGCGGATTTCATACGGCCATGCTCTCCCATTCCCCGGTGCCGGGTCTGGGCGAGATGTCCGCGCCGCTGTCCCGCGCCCTTTTTGGTGAAACCACCGGCCGCATGCAGCCGGATGGCTATCCCGAACGCCGCCTGACCTGGATCAACCGCATCCCTGAAGGGATGACGGTCTATGTCGGCCATGACCGCCGCTCGACCGACGGACGCCCCTGGCGCCGGACGGGACGTCTGGGAGGCACGGCTGTCTTTACCGATCTCGGTGCCGGAAAAGGCGGCCATCTTGCATGGATCGATCTGAATGAGCCCTGAGCCCTCCAACATGCCTCACACATCCAAGCCGGCTGCCTCCGACCCTGCCCTGGCCGAACTCGAACGCCTGCGCGCGAGCATCGACAACATCGATGCCGCCCTGATCCATATGCTGGCAGAACGCTTCCGCTGTACGCAGGAAGTCGGAAAGCTCAAGGCCCGCGCCCATCTCCCGCCAGCCGACCCGTCCCGTGAGACGCGTCAGATCGAACGCCTGCGCCAGCTTGCCCGCGATGCCCATCTGGATCCGGATTTCGCCGAGAAGTTCCTGGCCTTCGTCATCCGTGAGGTCATCCGCCATCACGAAGCCATCGCCGCAGACGCCCGCCGGGCATCGGAAGGCTGATGCGCCGTCTCCTGCTTCTGCGTCACGCCGAGGCCGTCCCCCATGTCCTGACAGAGAAGGGTGACCGCGCCCGCGCGTTGACCCCGAAGGGACAGGAGCAGGCCGCCAGCATCGGCAGACAGCTTTCCACGCTGGACCTGCCTTCCCCCATCCGGATCCTGTGCAGTCCCGCCATCCGCACCCGGCAGACCGCGCAGGGCGTGCTTGCCGCTTCTGACACGGATGCCTCGCTTGAAATCGAAGACAGCCTGTATTCCGCAACGGCCGACGATCTTTACGGCCTCATTCACGCTACGCCGGAAACCGTCGGGACCCTGCTGATCGTCGGCCATAACCCGACCATCGGCGACTTTGCCTGCGATCTTCTCGGTCCTGCCCTTCAGAGCGCCCGGTTTTCCACGCTCTACCGGTCTTATCCGCTGGCAGGCCTGACGGTTCTGGGCGTTCCGGGGCAATGGCTGGATGTCCGGCCGTCCACGATCCAGCCCATTACGCTCCTCCAATCCTGAAAGAGCGTCCGGAGGGCTTCTCTGGACATAAAAAACCTTTCAGAGATAAAACAGAACAACATCCTTACATTTCAAGCGGGTTATCAACTGCATGTCCGAAAACCGTTCCGCAACCTTTGGTCTCGATGGCCTGAGCCGTCAGTTTCCAGTTCTGGAAGGGACGATCGGTCCGGATGTCGTGGACATGCGCGCCCTGTCCCAGAAAACGGGTGTCTTCTCCTTCGATCCGGGACTGGGCAGCACCGCGACCTGCACCAGCGCCATCAGCTATATCGATGGTGACAAGGGCGTCCTGCTGCATCGTGGCTATCCGATCGAAGACCTGGCCCTCAACGCAAGCTTTACCGAGACGGCCTATCTGCTGCTCTATGGCGAGCTTCCGACAGCCGCGCAGTATCAGGCGTTCCGCACGGACATGAACACCCACCGGCTGCTGAACGAGCAGATCCGGAACTTCTTCAACGGCTTCCGTCGCGATGCGCATCCCATGGCGATCCTGTGCGGAACGGTCGGCGCACTTTCAGCCTTCTATCATGACGGTCTGGACATTTCGGAGCCAAAAGCCCGGGACCTCTCGGCCCGCCGGCTGATCGCCAAGGTCCCGACCATCGCAGCCTGGGCCTATAAATATTCCATCGGCGAGCCCTTCATCTATCCCGATGAAGAAATGTCGTTTTCCGAGAACTTCCTGCACATGCTGTTCGCCCGGCCCGGCAACCATTACCGGGTCAATCCCGTGCTGGCCCGCGCGATGGACCGCATCCTGCTGCTGCACGCCGATCACGAGCAGAACGCCTCCACGACGACTGTCCGCCTCGTGGGCTCGACCGGTGCGAACCCCTACGCCTGCATCGCGGCTGGCATTGCCGCCCTGTGGGGGCCTGCGCATGGTGGGGCCAACGAGGCCGCGCTCGGCATGCTGGAAACCATCGGCACCCGCGATGGCATTCCGGCCTTCCTCAACGAGGTCAAGAACCGCAATTCCGGCGTGCGCCTGATGGGCTTTGGCCATCGCGTCTACAAGAACTTCGATCCGCGCGCGAAGATCCTTCAGGCGACCTGCCACGAAGTCATCGAAGAGCTCGGGCTCAAGCGCGATCCGCTTCTGGATCTGGCGATGGAGCTGGAGCGCGTGGCCACTGAGGACGATTATTTCGTCAGCCGCCGCCTCTATCCGAATGTGGATTTCTATTCCGGACTGATCCTCAAGGCTCTCGGGATTCCCAAGAGCATGTTCACCGTTCTGTTCGCAGTCGCGCGGACAGTCGGATGGGTCAGTCAGTGGAAGGAAATGATCGAGGAACCGTCCGTTCGCATCAGCCGCCCGAGACAGCTTTATATCGGTGCGGCAGAACGGAGTTTCGTCCCCATGAGCGAGAGGCGCTGAAGCGCCTCCCCGGCGTTCAGCAGTCGCAGCCCGGAGTCTGGCCGCGGGCCTGACGGACGACGTGATGGTCGATCCATTCGGCCACGAGGCGGCGTGCTTCCTTCACGGAAGATTCGGGATGGTGGATGCGATACAGCGTCGTGCAGGCCGCAAAGGCCTGCATGTCCGGCTGGCCGACTTCACGCAGCTCCTGATAGGCCGTCACAACAGCGCGTTCGCATTTCCGGCCGATCCGACTGGTCTCTATGCTCACTTCTGTTCCTGCCGTAAATGAGAATGAATATCGATATCTCTCCCTAGAACTCCGGACGCTCCCATGCAAGCACGAAGATCGATGGGACCGGTAACACTGACAGGCAGCAGATAAAATTCACACAGCCCGGAAGCGGGACATATTGCCCCTACCCTTCCCGGCAACAGCCCGGTAAACCACGAGAAAACGACGTCAGCGGAGACAAGCATGACCCAGTTCGCCGAAAGCCCGATGGCGGGCCGCACCCAGTGGGACCGTGACGCGGCCCTCACCACGGCCCGTATCCTGCTTGAGATCAAGGCCATCAACTTCCGCCCGGAAGAGCCCTACACCCTGACGTCCGGCTGGAAGTCCCCAGTCTATATCGACTGCCGCAAGATCATTTTCTTCCCGCGCGCCCGCACCAAGATCATGGAACTGGCCGTCGAGAAGATCGGCCGTCATATCGGCTATGAAAGCATCGACGCTGTCGTCGGTGGTGAGACCGCTGGTATTCCGTTCGCTGCCTGGATCGCGGACCGGATGATGACGCCGATGGCCTATGTGCGCAAAAAGCCCAAGGGCTTTGGCCGCAACGCCCAGATCGAAGGCGATGTGCCCGAGGGCATGCGCACCCTGCTGGTCGAGGACCTGACGACGGACGGCGCGTCCAAAATCCGATTCGCCAATGCCCTGCGTGACGCAGGCGCCATCGTGAACCACACCTTCGTCGTGTTCTTCTATGGCGTGTTCCCGGGCGCTCATAAGACGCTGGCGGATATGGACATCTCGCTGCATTCGCTCTGCACCTGGTGGGACGTTCTGGAAGCATGCGCCGGCGGTGACTACTTCTCCGAAAAGGACAGCGCCGAAGTCCGCCGCTTCCTGGAAGACCCGTGCGGCTGGTCCAAGAAGCATGGCGGCGTGAGCAGCGCGGAAGAAGCGCTGGCTCTCAAGGCCAAAGCCGAAGCCTGATGGACACTGGCGCGTCCGTGCCAGCCGGTCGGAGTCTGGTTTTTGACTCCGGCATTGGCGGGATGGGTGTCGTGCAGGCCCTGCGCGACCTCCTCCCCGCCCTGCATATCGATTATCTCGCCGATACGGCGCTCTTCCCGTATGGCGAACAGCCTGACGATCTGCTGACCTCCCGGATCGTCAGTCTTCTGATTGCCGCCTGCGAGCGCCTCCAGCCCGACGTTCTGGTTATTGCCTGCAACACCGCCAGCACGATTGCCCTGCCTGCCCTGCGGCAGCGCCTGAACATTCCCGTAGTCGGCTGCGTACCACCGATCCGCTGGGCCGGACGCGTTTCCAAGAGCCGGGTCATCGGTCTGCTATCAACGTCTGCCACGGCACGGCGCCCTTACATCCTCCAGCTTCATCGCGATTTTGCGCCCGACTGCCGCCTGATCACTCATGGTGCACGCCGACTGGCGGATCTGGCAGAGCGCGCCTTTCTGGGTGAGGCCATCGCAGATTCAGACGTACAATACGAACTGACCTGCCTCTTCAATCAGCCCCATGGAGGCGATATCGACACCGTGGGCTTGGGCTGCACGCATTACACATTTCTGATGGATGCTTTCGAGCGCCTGTCTCCCCCCGGCATCACCTGGCTGGACCCGGCCCCCGCCGTCGCACGGCAGGTCAGGACTGTCCTTCAGGACGCACCCTGCTCCTCAGCACCACCCCGCCCCGGCAGGCTTCTGATGACCTGTGCACCACAGGACACCGCAAGACTGGAAGCTGCAGCGCAAAGACTCGGTTTTTCGCAATGGGATGTGTTCGCGGCTCCCGCACCAGGCATGGCGGAAGCCTAAAAGAAAACGCCCTGTCCGCTCTGGAACAGGGCGTGTCAGAACTTCTCAGCGGGCGCGATCGACGGTGTACTGAACCGTCTCCGTCATGAGACGACGCAGTTCACTGTCCGGGAAAATCGACAGCGCATCGACGGCCTCAGCCGCATAGGCCTGCGCGCGGGCAATCGTCGTTGCAATGGCGCCGGTCTTCTCGATCAGGGCCAGGGCATGCGGCAGATCGGCTTCCGTCTGCTCACCTTTTTCAATGACACGTTCCCAGAAAACACGGTCTTCGGGAGAACCGGCTTCATAGGCGGCCAGAACCGGAAGCGTGATCTTGCCCTCGCGCATGTCGTCGCCGACCGTCTTGCCGAGAACCTGCTGGTCGGCCGCGTAGTCCAGCGCATCGTCAACAAGCTGGAATGCCATGCCCAGATTGGTCCCGAAACGGTCCAGAGCGAGCTCTTCCGCTTCCGGGCGATCCGCGACCACCGCGCCAACACGACAGGCTGCCGCAAACAGGGCGGCCGTCTTGCCGTGAATGACTTCGAGATAGCGATCAACCGGTGTGGACAGGTCGTTCTGCGTCACCATCTGCAGGACTTCGCCTTCGGCAATGGTTGCCGAAGCATCGGACAGGATCGCCATGACCTTGAGCGACCCGTCCGCCGTCATCAGCTGGAACGAGCGCGCAAACAGGAAGTCGCCCACCAGGACGGAGGCCTTGTTGCCGAATACGGCGTTGGCCGAGGCCAGACCCCGACGCAGGTTGCTCTCATCGACCACGTCATCGTGAAGCAGCGTGGCGGTATGGATGAACTCCACGCAGGCGGCGAGACCAACATGGCGCTGGTTTTCCGGTGTCGACTGGTAGCCGCACAGACGGGAGGAAGCGAGTGTCAGCAGGGGTCGCAGACGCTTGCCGCCAGCCGCGACAAGATGGGCGCCAAGCTGCGGAATGAGCGGGACCGGGCTCTCCATCCGCGCGATGATGGCACGGTTGCAGGCCTGCATGTCCTGTTCCAGGTAGGCGGACAGAGCGGAAAGGGCGCTCTCGCCCCCTGCATCCCTGACCACAGCTTTCTCAACGGTCGCAGAAACGTCCGGTGCGGCAGAATCCAAGGGTCATTACTCCAGTTCCCGCAGCGGACCCGGAGACTGGCCCAGGACCGCACGGGCACGATATGATGTGGCGTGGCCCCGTTCTTTCTCTCCTGTCACGGGAAGAACGAACGAACCATGTAACGCCGGACGACAGGTTGGAAAGACCATATGAGCGGCAGCAGGAAGACGGTCAACCCATTGCAGCCCCCGAAGTCCCATACCGGGAACCCATCAACCCCTCCTGCCCCCACACGAGAAGAAGGTTTCCTGCTGGGCGGCCGGGTCCGCTACGACCAGTTCGCCAAGGGCTACAGGACCGGCCTTGAGCCTGTCCTCATGGCGGCCTCGATCCCTGCAAGACCAGGTGAAACCGTGCTGGAAGGGGGATGCGGTGCAGGAGCTGCCCTGCTCTGCCTCTCGGCCCGTATTCCGGGCATGCATGGAGTCGGACTGGAGTCCGATCCCGAGACACAGGCACTGGCCGAACAGAATATCCGGAACAACATGCTTTCGGACGGCATCCCGAGGCTCCGGATCCTTCAGGCCCATCTGCCCGATATCCCCAGGAGCCTGCGTGTCCTCACGCCCACCGCGAACGGCCGCTTCCATCACGTCATGGCCAATCCGCCATGGCATAGCCCTTCCGGGACACCGTCGCCCGACAGCCGGCGCCGTCTGGCCCTGAGCGCGGAGACAACTGCGCCGGAAGACTGGATCCGCGCCCTCACGAAATGGGTGCTTCCGGGTGGAACACTGACATTTGTCCTGTCCACCGCCGTCGCGGACCGGGCCTGTCAGACCCTGCTGGAAAATGGATGTGGTTCGATCCAGTTCTACCCCTTCTGGCCCCGGGCGGGGCGCGAAGCGAAACTGGTTCTGGTCCGCGCGGTTCATGGAGGCCGCGGGATCTTCCGGCTGCGGGCCGGGCTGGTCCTGCACGAGGCAGACGGACGTTTTACGGCTGCCGCCGAACATGTCCTGAGAGACGGAGAAGCCCTGCCCGAAGACTACGGCGTGTCGTCAGTTAAGACCTGAGAGCTTGAAGTGAGGGTTGTACGTTCTGTTGCTCTGTGCTGACTGTTTTTCCGGCTTTGGAGGAGAACAACAGATGCGGCGCTA
>NZ_JABCQB010000010.1:0-129042 GCF_015244525.1 Gluconobacter sp. R75690
GGAGAAAATCGACACTTCCTCCGCAGCCGGAGAGCTGATCTTCCACGTCTTCGGCGCCATTGCGCATTTTGAGCGGCGACTGATCTCAGAACGTACACGCGACGGGATTGCAGCGGCGAGAGCAAAGGGCAGGCTGCCGGGGCGGCAGCCGCTCGACAACGACAAGATCAGCGCGGCGCTAAAACTTATCGCGGCGAGCGTGTCGCCGACTGAAGCGGCGCGTCAGCTCGGGATCGGGCGATCGACTGTCTATCGCGAGATGAAGCGACTTGGCGTCGCGCGGCCGACACCATCGGCTGTATCATGACAACAGACGATCAAGTGGTTCTCAGCGCGCGCGAGAAAGAAGCTCTACGTCTGCTTCTGGTCGGCCATGACGCGAAATCCATCGCCAATACGCTTGGTCTGTCGGTGCACACAATAAATGACCGCCTACGCGATGCGCGGCGCAAGCTGGGCGTTTCGAGCAGCCGTGAAGCTGCCCGACGTCTCGCCGAGATGGATGGGGGCACCCCAAATAATGTCGGCCCCAAAGAAATTGGGGGTGCCGAAGCAACTTCTTCGGTGGATAGAGCCAAAGAGCCAGCACCGCCGCGATCGTCGGGGCATCGCCTGGCGTGGCTTACCGGAGGAATGCTTATCATGTCTCTTATCATTGCGGCCGCAGCGCTTTTGACCATCAGCGGGCAGGACGACGCCCGGGTTTCCGCCCAGAATATTTCGACAAGCATTGCCCGTCCTGCCGAAACAAAGGCATCGGCCGATGCCCGCAAATGGGTCGAATTGCTTGATGAAGGGCAGTGGGATGCAAGCTGGCAAGCCGCAGGCACACTGTTCAAGGCAAAGATCACCCCGGCGCAGTGGGCCACTACGATCCAGTCTGTACGACAACCGTTGGGACGCCCGTCATCACGCACTTTCCAAAGCGTGATGCAGACAAAAACGCTGCCGGGCGCGCCAGCGGGTGACTATCAGATCATTCAGTTCCAGACGCGTTTCGCTAACAAACCCAACGCGGTTGAAACCGTCGTACTTTCGCGTGAACAGGCATATTGGCGCGTTAGCGGATATTTCATCCGCTAACTTCCGTGCTGCTTGCCGTTGTTCAACAAAGAAACAGCGGCTTGCCCTCAGGCAAGATCACGCTACCCAGACGTTCTTCTACTGTTCATGCTAAACGTTGTTTAGCGTACTTTCCACACGATGGCCTCTATCAGAAGCCGCACACGACGATACCGCATCCTGGGCATCGCAAATATCCGTATTTGCTGCGGGATCTGGTGATCGATCGCCCCAATCAGGTGTGGTGCTCGGACATCACCTATATCCCGATGCAAAAGGGTTTTCTGTATCTCGTGGCGATCATGGACTGGTCGACGCGCAAGGTTCTGTCCTGGCGGCTGTCGAACACGATGGATGCCGAGTTCTGCATCGAGGCGCTACAGGAGGCCCTGATCCGCTACGGCGCACCGGAGATCTTCAACACGGATCAGGGGTCACAATTCACGACGTCCCGGTTCACGGACGTGCTGCAAGCGCGCCAGATCCGCATCAGCATGGACGGGCGCGGCCGATGGCTCGACAACGTATTCATCGAGCGCCTGTGGCGATCCCTGAAATACGAATGCGTCTACCTGCACGCGTTCGAGACCGGTTCGGAACTGCGGGCCGGGCTCACTGCATGGATCGCGCATTACAACGGGCAGCGTCCGCATACGGCACTGGCTGGACGCACGCCCGATGAGGCGTATCATGACGCGCCGACGCCCTCTGGTCCGGGGTTAACCCCGGACCAGAGGGCCAACAGCAGCGCCGTCAGAATGGCGGCATAACAACAACCGGGTATAGCTTATTCAAACCCAAAAACTGTCCGAACGGACGGGTCCACCTCTAACCTTCGAGCACAATCTTGCCTTTAGCCTGACCGCTCTCGATCAGGGCGTGAGCCTCTCGCAGATTGGCGGCGCTGATCGCGCCAAGATTTTTGCCGAGTGTCGTACGGAGACGACCTTCGTCTATAAGGCGCGACACGTCGTTCAGGAGTTTCCCTTGTGCGCTGATATCTGCCGTTCCGAACAGTGAGCGGGTGAACATCAGTTCCCAGTGCAGGGACAGGCTTTTGCGCTTGAGGGGTACAGCATTGAGTTCAGCCGGATCATCAATCAGGCCGAAATGTCCCTGAGGGGCAAGGAGTTCAACGATCTCTGCCAGGTGGCGATCCGTCTGCGTCGTCGAAAAGACAAAACCGGGAGCCCCCGTAGGAAGGCCAGCAACCTGTTCCGCCAGAGGCTTACTGTGATCGATCACGTAATCTGCCCCGAGAGATGTGACCCAGTCCTGCGTTTCGGGGCGCGAAGCCGTAGCAATGACCGTGATATTAGTCAGAACCTTGGCCAGTTGGATTGCTATTGAACTGACTCCACCTGCGCCTCCAATGATCAATATGGACGGCGTCGTTCCCGGGACAGGCCGACGAATGTCCAGACGATCGAAAAGCATCTCCCAAGCGGTGATTGCGGTCAGCGGTAAGGCTGCAGCTTCAGCCCAGGTCAGGGAGCGGGGTTTGAGACCGACAATCCGTTCATCGACCAGATGAAACTCGGCGTTGGTCCCCGGACGGTTGATCGCGCCCGCATAAAAAACCTCATCGCCGACAGAAAAATCCGTGACGTCCGGTCCGGTTCCAACAACAACCCCCGCCGCATCCCAGCCCAGAACACGCCACTGACCCGCCTCCGGTGTTGCGCTGCTGCGGACCTTTGTATCAATCGGATTGACTGATACGGCTCTGATCTCCACCAGAAGATCCCGCCCTGTGGGGACAGGTTTTGGCAGATCAATATCCTGAAGGGACGCCGGATTTTCGATGGAAAGCGGCGTCTGATAAGCGATGGCCCGCATGAGTGTCTTCTCCTCTGTTGAATGAGGAGAAGAGTGAGCACTATGCTGTTTTCAGACAAGAACGCACTTTTAACGCCCATAGTGTCGGAAATGATACCGTTATGACCCGCATCCGCCATCAGTCGCTCGATTGCAGCCCCGGCTGCGCTGTTGAAGCAACGCTTCAGTTCATCGACGGAAAATGGAAAGGCGTAATCCTCTATCACCTGCTTCAGGGGACTTTACGCTTCAACGCCATCCGCAAGCGGTTGCCCAATATCACCCAAAGGATGCTGACAACCCAGCTTCGCGAGCTGGAGCGTGACGGGTTCGTGTTACGGACGGTTTATCCCGAAGTCCCGCCAAAGGTGGAATACAGCCTGACCCCGCGCGGACGGACCCTCGAGCCTGTCATTCTGGCCCTCAAGAGATGGGGCGATGAGCACACAGCGTTCAGACATGATCCTGAAATTTGCGCCGATATGAAAGGCTCTCCAACAAACTCTTAGCGTACGTTTTCGAACAACCTCTCACCGCTCCCCATACACAAATGCAAACTTTCAGTTTGCGCTTCGCGGCACCCTGCGTGTGTTGCATCCGGCGGGGCCGCGGCGGGCCGAGGCCGAAGACATTTCGGCGCATTCTGCCCTGCCAAATATGTTGTTTTGCACTACGAAATTGCGCTACGTTAACGGCGTTCTGAATGTATGGAGTGTGTCATGGCATCCCCCCTATCGATCCGTCTGGACGAGCGGTTGCGCACTGACCTGGAGCAGGAAGCAACGGCGCGCGGTATCCCTCTGAGCCAGCTCATTCGTGATCTGCTGGAGACAGGGGCAAAGAGTGCGCGCCGAGACCGTATCCGCAGGGACAGTGCGCGTGTTGCCCGCTACGTCGCTGCGACGCCTTCCGCCCGGGCGCTTTTTGAAGAGGCTGGTGGAACTCATGGTTCCTGATCGGCCGGTCGCCATGGCAGCGATCTTCTCGCCTGGAGAAATTGTGCTGGCAGACTGGCGCGGAGATGCGCTGCCGAAGGAGCCCAACAAACGTCGCCCCGCTGTTGTTGTCGAAGACGATCTCTTTCCGCCTGAGTGGCCGAACGTGATGCTTGTGCCGCTGACCGACGATGAGAACCTCGTCATTCCGGATCTGGCAGTACGGATCGACCCAACGGCTGATAACGGCTGCACCAAGCCCTGTTGGGCGGTCAGTGCTTTGCTCACCACCACATCCAAGCAACGTGTTACCGTGACAGGCAGCAAGGTGAGATCCGATCAGCTTGCTGCAATCAGACGCCAGATTGCGCTCCTGGTGGGATGCGACGGCTAGGCAGATAGTGAACCGCCCCGGGATTGGCGGAGACTGGTTTTCTTAAGTTAGGCTGCCATGAGGACGTGGTCCATAGCGGCATAAAACTGTTGCTCGGCCTCGGCCGGCGTGATGTTGCCGATGGGTTCGAGGATGCGTCGGTTATTGAACCAGTCCACCCATTCGAGAGTGGCGTATTCCACGGCGTCAAACGAGCGCCATGGGCCACGCCTGTAGATCACCTCGGCCTTGAAGAGACCGTTGATTGTCTCGGCCAGGGCGTTGCCGTAACTATCTCCGACACCGCCGACCGAGGGTTCGATCCCGGCCTCGGCCAGGCGCTCGGTGTAGCGAATGGCGATGTATTGCGAGCCGCGATCCGAGTGGTGGACAAGATTGCCTGCTCCTGGCGGGCATCGGGCGTGGATCGCCTGCTCCAGCGCCTTGAGCCGATCGGCGGTCTCGGCTGGAACACCAGCCCGCTTGCCAGTCTCGACCTCAGCTTTCTTGACCCACTCGTTCAGCGTATGCGCCGAGCAGCCGATCTTGCTGGCGATCGACACCATCGCCGTCCAGCGAGACGGATGTTCGCCCTCATGCTCCAGAACCAGACGCACCGCACGGGAACGGACTTCAGGGGAAAACTTCTTCACAGGATTGCTCATCAGACCCTCTTCTCAGGTGAATAGGTCTCCGCTAATCCCGGGGCGATTCAGGCTGCAGTGCTCCACAGAAAACGGACTGGCGGCGTTACAGAGACCGCAATCGCATTGAGCGGATGTTCAACCACCTCAAGCAGATGCGCCGCACCGCAACCCGCTATGACAAAACCGCTTTGTCATTCATGAGCTTTCTCCATATCGCCACCGCAAGGCTCTGGATTAGATCTTTTATCAATGCATCCTAACAGCCCTTGATCTGCTCAAGACGCAGACCGACAACGCCCCAAAGAACCATTAATCAAATTGCCAAAACATGGAAATTACCGGCCAAACGGATCAATTAACGGTTCTTTGATCCCTCCACCTCCTGTGAATGTCTGCCACAGTTTCGGATACGAGGGTATGGGAGGAGAGACTACTGCCTATTCGCCGATGTGTATTCTGGACGGTAGAGCTGAGCTTCAATCCAGTCCACGATGTCTTCGGGTTCAGGGACCTGAGCTAGGTGTTTAGTCCCGGGGTTTGATGGATTGGATTGATGATGAATCTTTCTGGCTCTGAAGTCCAGATTTTGCAGACATATTCGTAAGGTGTGAGGCCACTGAGGGTCTTGAGCCTTCGCCCGAAATTATAGGCTGCCATGAAGTCATTGAGGTGTGTCCTCAACTGCTCATGACTGTCGTAATGGAAGCGTTTGACGGTTGCTTCCTTGATTGTCCGGTTCATCCGCTCAACCTGACCGTTCGTCCAGGGATGATTGGGTTTCGTCAGACGATGTTCGATCTTGTGAGCTTCGCAGATCATGTCGAAGCGCATGGGGCGAGACCAGGCCATATTGCGGTTACGGGGCTGATCAGCGAACTGGATGCCGTTATCGGTCAGAATGGTATGGATCCGATAAGGAATGATGCTCAGGAGATGTTCGAGGAATTCCCAGGCGGTCTTCCGATCGGCTTTTTCAACCAGTTGTGTGACAGCGAATTTGCTGGTCCGATCGATGGCGACGAAGAGATACAGCTTGCCTTCAGCAGTTTGGACCTCGGCAATATCGATGTGAAAAAAGCCTATGGGAGTGCGTTTGAAGCGCTGGCGTTTGGGCTTGTCTCCCTCGATATCCGGAAGCCGGGATATTCCGTGGCGCTGCAGGCAACGATGCAGGGCCGAGCGTGTCAGATGGGGAATGCTGGCCTGCAGGGCATAAAGGCAGTCATCCAGCGGCAGCAACGTATGCCGGCGAAACGCCACGATCATTGCTTCGTCCGTCTCGGACAGGACCGTTGAGCGCGGCTCTTTGGGACCTGTCTTCTGATCCTCAACCGTTTGACGCTTCCGCCATTTTGCAACTGTTTTCGGATTGATCCCGAACTCCTCGCTCAGCGTCGCGAGCGAAGCCTGCGATCGCTGTATTGCTGCTCGCACGGCGTACGTAGTCGTGGCGCTCCCATGACGTATCTGTCCCATAAGGCTTCCTTGCACTCTCGTGAAAATACCACACCATCAAACCCCGGGACTAAACACCTAGGAACGTTCCGGCCCGCTTGACCGTTACTTTGCCAAATGATATCTGTCCGTTTAACTTGAGGAGTCGATGATGCCCAAACTTGCGCTGTATGTGCCACTGAAGGCCAAGCCCGGAAAAGAGCGCGATGTCGCCAATTTCCTGACCTCGGCATTGCCGCTCGTTCAAGCTGAGCCGGGCACTCTGACCTGGTATGCGATCGAGGAAGGTCCCGGAGCGTACGCGATCTTCGATACGTTCGACACAGAGGAGGATCGGCAGGCCCATCTTGACGGCAAGGTTGCCGCCGCACTGATGGACAAGGCAGAAGAACTGTTTTCTGAACCGCCGCAGATTCACAAGTTCACCCTGCTGGCCGCGAAATAGCGGAGCGGTCGGCAACCTAAGCTGCCGTTTCACTGCAGGGTAAGGCTCGTGTCTCCATCCGGAATGGATGGCCCGGCCGAATCGGTAAATGAATAAATGAATACGACAGGTCATCCGCGATAGTGGATGGCCTTGTCTTTTGCGCTTATCGCACCTCTGAATTTACTGATAAGGCGCCGTTGATGTGTCGCGACGTAATGGCACCATCGGTTCGCGGGAGATTCTTGAGCACATCAATTTGGCGCGTTATTCGGCCGTTCTGGCCCTGTCATTCAGAAAACCGCCGTGAATCGATCCCAGGATGGCCCTACGGGAAGGAACCTCTCAGGTAGCAGAAGGTTCAGGAAACTGAGATCACTTGGAAGGGTGCGATGTCCTCCGCCGTTGCGATGGACCGCATCATCAGCAAGCTCTCGATTTGCTGACGCGTTGAGAAGAGCTACGAAAGGTAAAGATCCGTGAAAGCTGTCGTGTACAACGGGCCCAAAGATGTTTCTGTCAATACCATCGATGATCCCAAGATCGAAAAGCAGACCGATGTTCTCATCCGGCTGACCACGACCAATATCTGCGGGTCGGACCTTCACATGTATGAGGGCCGGACCAGCTTCGAGAAGGGCAGGGTCTTCGGTCACGAAAACCTTGGCGAGGTCGTCGAAGTCGGTTCTGCCGTCGATCGGATCAAGAAGGGCGATCGCGTGTGCATGCCGTTCAACGTCGGTTGCGGTTTCTGCGAAAACTGCGAACGCGGTTTGACGGGATTTTGCCTCACGACCAACCCTGGAACCGCCGGCGCGGCGTATGGCTTTGCCGAGATGGGTCCGTGGCAAGGTGGTCAGGCCGAGTTGATGCGCGTTCCTTATGCGGACTTCAATTGTCTGAAGCTGCCCGAAGACGCCGAAGAGAAGGAGGATGACTATGTCATGCTCTCCGACATCTTCCCCACGGGTTGGCATGGCGTCGAACTGTCCGGTTTCCTGCCTGGCGAAAGCATCGCTATCTACGGCGCCGGTCCGGTCGGTCTGATGGCCGCGCACTCAGCCGAAATCCGCGGTGCCTCTCAGATCTTCGTGGTCGATTCTCACGATGACCGCCTGAAACTGGCCGAGGCGATGGGCGCCATTCCGATCGACATGCGCAAGGGCGATCCCGCTCAACAGATCCTTGACGCGACCGACGGCCTCGGGACCGACCGGGGGGTCGAGGCGGTCGGGTATCAGTGTTGCGATCGCCACGGCAAGGAGCGCAGCAATTACACGATGAACTGCCTCGTCAAGAGCACGAAGGCCACCGGTGGAATCGGCGTCGTCGGCGTGTTCATTCCGGAAGACCCGAACGCGCCCGACGATCTCCAGAAGGAAGGCAAGATGGCGTTCGACTTCGGCAACTTCTGGTTCAAGGGGCAGAAGATCGGCACCGGCCAGTGTAATGTAAAGCACTACAACCGGCGGCTGATGAAGCTTATCGAGCAAGGCCGGGCCAATCCTGGTCAAATCATCTCGCACCGACTGCCGCTCGATCAGGCACCAGACGCTTACAAGCATTTCGATGCGCGCGATAATGGTTGGACAAAGGTCGTGCTCAAACCGGGTGCCTGACCTTAGTCTTCTACGGAATAGGGATAAATTATGACATTAGAGGGCAAATCAGTTGCCGTTCTGATCGCGCCCCGCGGGACGGAAGAGCCAGAATTCTCGAAGCCCAAGCAAGCTATCGAGGAGGCTGGCGGCAAAGTGACCGTGGTCAGTTTTGAAGCGGGCGTGGCTCGCACAGTCAATAGCGATCTCGACGAGGGCGGCAGCTATACTATCGACAAGACGTTTTCCGAGGTGAAAGCCGACGATTTCGACGGACTTGTTGTGCCCGGAGGAACTGTCGGTGCCGACAAGCTGCGCGGCAGCGGCGAGGCAATTGGTTTCATCCGGGCTTTCTTCGATCAGAAAAAACCGGTTGCGGCTATATGCCATGCACCCTGGACATTGATTGAGGCGGGCGTGCTTAAGGGTCGCACCCTGACGTCCTACCCAACGCTGAAGGTCGATGTCGAGAACGCCGGCGGTACATGGATCAATGAAGAAGTCGTGGTCGACAACGGCCTTGTCACAAGCCGCGACCCTAATGATTTACCCGCCTTCTGTGCCAAGCTCGTCGAGGAAATCGCAGCAGGGAATTAAGACGGGGCGTTTCGACGAACCATGTGAGGGCCCTCTCCCTGGAGAAGGCCCTCACAAAGTAAGCGTGGCGGATGGTCAGCGATTGGCCGTCCGCCACGCCGCGTATCACACGAACACGGCGCATCTGACGGGCACTCAAACCCTGAGCCGCGTCAACCGCGGTGACACATCGCCGGCTCCCTCTTCCAGATTCGACCCATTCCAGCGTGTGGTTGAGATGCACCTTATGGGACGTGCGTTCGGCCAGATTTACGACCTATAGTGCCGCCTTGAGATAGCGGGCGGTGAGACTGCCTTCCGCTTCCGCAACGACGCCAGGGACGCCGCTGGCAACGATACGGCCCCCATCTTCACCGGCCCCCGGTCCCAGGTCGATGATCCAGTCCACCTGTGCGATGGCGCGCATGTCATGTTCGACGACTACGACGGTATTGCCGGCGTCTACGAGGCCCTGCAGGTGTTGCATCAACCGGTCGCCATCGGAGGGGTGAAGCCCCGATGTTGGCTCGTCGAGGATGTAGATCGTGTTACCGCGTTGAGCGCGTTGCAGTTCAGTCGCCAGCTTGATGCGCTGCGCCTCCCCGCCAGACAGCTCGGTCGCCGGCTGACCAAGCCTCAGATAGCCAAGACCGATCTCCCGCAACACGTCGAGGGAGCGCATCACCGATGCCTCGCCAGCGAAGAAATCGCACGCATCGTCGACCGTCAGTTCGAGCACCTGGGCGATATTGCGCCCGTTCCATTCGACTTCGAGCGTTTGCGGGTTGTAGCGAGAGCCATGACAGGTCGAGCACGGGGCAAAAACGCTCGGCAGGAACAGCAGCTCCACCATGACGTATCCCTCGCCCTCGCACACCGGGCAGCGGCCTTGCGCGACGTTGAACGAGAACCTTCCCGGGCTGTAGTGCCGCCGGCGGGCGAGCGGCGTATCAGCGAAGATCCGTCGCACATGGTCGAACATGCCGCTGTAGGTGGACAGGTTCGAGCGCGGCGTGCGGCCGATCGGTTTCTGATCGACCCGCACCAGCCTGCGAACATGCTCCATGCCTGCGACAAGGCGTCCTTCAGTGTCGTTCTGCGCAACGTCGAGCAGCGGATCGATATCCTCCTCCTCGGCCCCGGGGGAGCCGCCGAGGTGTTCCGTCACGAGCTCGGGCAGCGCCTGACTGACCAGACTGGATTTGCCCGATCCCGAAACGCCGGTGACAGCGGTGAAGCAGCCGATGGGAAACTCGACGTCGAGACCATGGAGATTGTTCCGCCTGATCCCTTCAAGGCGTAGCCATGCCTTGGGATCGCGCGGTGTGCGCTCACTGCGGAGCGGCTCTGCGAACAGGTAGCGGCGGGTGATCGAAGTCTCGACGTCGGCGAGCCCCTCTATCGGCCCGCTGTAGAGGACTTCACCGCCCTTTTCCCCGGCTCCTGGCCCGACATCGACGAGCCATTCCGCGCGGCGGATCACGTCGAGATCATGTTCTACGACGAACAGGGAGTTGCCCGCCGCCTTGAGACGCTCGAGGATGGTGAGCAAGGCTTCGCCATCTGCCGGGTGCAACCCTGCCGAAGGCTCGTCAAGCACATAGACCACGCCGAAAAGCTGTGACGACAATTGCGTGGCAAGCCGCAAGCGCTGCAGCTCTCCGGAGGAGAGCGTCGGCGTGCTGCGGTCGAGCGAAATGTAGCCAAGGCCAAGATCGATCAGCGGGTCCAGCCGCTCGATCAATTCGCAGGCGAGGCGTTGGGCAGCGATCCGCTTCTCGTCGGAGAGATTAGGCGTGCGGCGTACGTCGGGCGCGCTCTTGTGCGCAGAGCCGCCCGCCGCAACCCGTTGTTCGACCGCTGCATCGCGGGCCGCTTTCTCCAGAACATGGCCCTTCGAGGGGGCGGAGACCGCCCCATACGCGCCTTGCGCGACGGGCATCAGCAAGTCCTTCAGCTTGAGCACCGTCAAGTCGCCGAACTCGGCAATGTCGAGGCCGGCGAATTTGACCGACAGGGCTTCGCGCTTCAGGCGCTTGCCGTCGCAGGTCGGGCAATCGCGGCCGATGATATATTGCGAGACGCGCTTCTTCATCAGCGCGCTTTTCGTGTTAGCGAAGGTTTCCAACACATAGCGGCGCGCGCCGGTGAAGGTGCCCTGGTAGCTCGGCTCCATACCGCGCTTGAGCGCCGTCCGGGTCTGTTCGGGCGTCAGGCCCGCATAGACCGGCACCGTCGGCCCCTCGTCAGTAAAGAGGATCCAGTCGCGATCCTTTTTCGGCAGGTCGCGCCACGGCGTATCGACGTCATAGCCGAGCGAGATGAGGATATCGCGCAGGTTCTGGCCATGCCAGGCGGTCGGCCAAGCGGCGATCGCCCGATCGCGAATGGTGAGGCTGTCGTCAGGCACCATCGTCTCTTCGGTCGCGTCATATACGCGGCCGATGCCGTGGCAGGTCGCGCAGGCCCCCGCGACCGTGTTGGGGGAGAAATCCTCCGCATAGAGCATGGGTTGATGGCGCGGATATTCGCCGACGCGCGAATAGAGCATCCGCACCAGGCTGGAGAGCGTCGTCACGCTGCCGACCGAGGATCGCGCGTTGGCCGAGCCGCGCTGCTGCTGCAACGCGACCGCAGGCGGCAATCCGTCGATCGTGTCGACCTCCGGCACGCCGGCCTGGTCGATAAGGCGACGGGCATAGGGCGCAACCGATTCCAGATAACGCCGCTGCGCTTCGGCATAAAGGGTGCCGAACGCAAGCGATGACTTGCCCGAACCCGATATGCCGGTGAACACCACGAAGGCGTCACGCGGTACATCGACGTCCACATTTTTTAGGTTATTCTGGCGCGCGCCACGAACCTGCACGCAAGCGGGAGGTCCCGCATGCCAATGGTCGGAGGCCGGCGTCGTCGCGTGTATATCCTTGTCCTTCAATTCAGTCTTCCTGCCATATCCGCCCGTGCGGCCTGTGGTTCATTACGGTCGGGGTAAAAGATGAATGCATTTGCGACTCAATACATCCAACGGCCAGGCTGGCCCGATGTTCGGAACCTTTGAAATATTTTTCCAGCATTAGACAAAGGTTACGACAAAACTATTTTTCCCGTTGGGTCGCGCGACGAGGCCACACACACTCCGCTGGTAAGCGCCTGGGCCAGGCGACCCTGGTCCGTGCCGCTATCGGCATGTAACGATTGCACTTCGGCGGTTGTTACCGCATCGCGACACGTTGCCCAGTTGCCAGAGCGCGCTTCATCATGGCCGGGGTCGGGCCATGATGAAGGCCGAGTTGTCGATCCGAGCGTCTCGCGCCGCTTCGGATCGGCGGGTCAGTAGTGAATGACCGTGCGGATCGACTTGCCTTCGTGCATCAGGTCGAACGCCTCGTTGATCTCCTCCAAACCCATGGTGTGGGTAACGAACGGGGCCAGATCGATATCGCCTCTCATCGCGTCCTCGACCATGCCGGGGAGCTGTGTCCGTCCCTTGACGCCACCGAAAGCGGACCCCTTCCATACGCGGCCCGTGACGAGCTGGAATGGGCGGGTGGAGATTTCCTCGCCCGCGCCCGCAACGCCAATCACGATCGACTGACCCCAGCCACGGTGCGCTGATTCAAGCGCGGCGCGCATGACATGGACGTTGCCGATGCACTCGAAGGTATGATCGATGCCCCATCCCGTCATCTCGATCAGCACTTGCTGGATGGGCTTGTCATGGTCCTTGGGGTTGATGCACTCGGTCGCACCGAACTGGCGTGCCAGCGCGAACTTGGACGGATTGGTGTCGATGGCGATGATGCGACCCGCCTTCGCCTGGCGCGCACCCTGGATCGCCGCGAGGCCGATACCGCCCAGGCCGAACACGGCGACCGAGTCTCCGGGCTGGACCTTGGCGGTATTGTGGACTGCGCCGATGCCGGTCGTGACGCCGCAGCCCAGCAGGCAGACCTGTTCGGGGTTCGCCTCGGGATTGATCTTGGCGAGCGAGACTTCGGCGACGACAGTATATTCACTGAAGGTCGAACAGCCCATGTAATGATAAAGGGGCTGGCCATTGTACGAAAAGCGGGTGGTGCCATCGGGCATTAAGCCCTTGCCCTGCGTTTCGCGGACAGCGACGCACAGGTTGGTCTTGCCCGACACGCAGAAATCGCACTTGCCGCACTCGGCGGTGTAGAGCGGGATCACGTGATCGCCCGGCCCGACGCTGGTGACGCCTTCACCGACCTCGACAACGATGCCCGCCCCCTCGTGGCCCAGAACCACCGGGAAAACACCCTCCGGATCACTGCCCGCCAGCGTGTACGCATCGGTGTGGCACACGCCGGTGTGGGTTACCCGGATGAGCACTTCGCCCTTCCGGGGTGGGGCGACATCAATCTCGACGATTTGGAGTGGCTTGCCCGCCTCGAAGGCTACAGCGGCGCGAGATTTCATGTTGGGATACCCTAGTTGATTGAAACTGATTGCCGGCGCGAGGCCGTTGCGTCATCGCAAATTCGTCGTCGCTCTCATACTGGCAGGGAGTATCTTTACATACTCCCTACCAGTATACAAGAGGTGTCCTGATGAGGATCTCAAACCAGAGAAGGCAGCAGGGGCTGGCTTCCAACTGCGGGAGAACACGGGCAAGAAAATGAGCCTGAAATCGCTACTTGAGATATGTACGCAGGATCTTCATTACGCCCTCCACGCCGTCATCGTGTTCGCCACCCTCCCTTTTGAGGGCCGGATCTGCGCCGGAACCGAATGTTTCCCTGAGGTGACTCTCCATCACTTCTGCCATCAGCCCGTTTGTCGCGCCACGCATGGCGACAATTTGCTGCAGCAGGGGAGCGCAATCGGCCCCGGCTTCGATCGCGCGTTCCAAAGCGTCCGCCTGGCCCTTGATACGACGCAAGCGTGTGATGGCTCGCTTCTTGTCCTCTGGTGAATGTGGCATCGCGCTTTCCCAAGAAATCGCTTCAGCATACTATACAGGGGGGGAGTTTCAATCCTATCCAGAGACTGGCGCTTCTGTAATCAGGCGAGGTTCCCTGGCCAATCTCCAAATTCGCCCCCAGATCGGGCAGGCATAGCCGCCATGTTACCCTGAGACAGGTCTGGCACGCGGACGAGGAGCATCATGCTCTCAAGCCTGCGCCACAAGCAACGACGGCATGCGCGCTTAGGGTCCGATCCTGTGTCCGGGAGGGGGAGCCATCGCTCGCTCCTCCAGGTTTGCCGGTCAGACCGTAACGACGACCTTGCCGATCTGGTCATTCGATTCGAGGAAGCGGTGTGCGTCTTGGATGGCGTCGAGCGAGAAGGTGCGCGCGATCCGCGGCTTGAGCGCGCCCGATTCCAGTCCCGCCACAATGAACGCCTTGGCGCGATCAAGGGCGGCGTCGTCCGAGACGATCTCGCTGTAGAGATAACCCTTGAGCGTGAGGCTCTTGCCCAGCACGGAGAACAACGGGAACGGCGTCGGCTCGCCGCTGAGCGCGCCATATTCAAGCAGAATGCCGCCGCGCGCCATGCTCGCGGTCAGCGGCTCGAACGACGGGCCTCCGACCGGGTCGAGCACCACGCGCGCACCTGCACCATCGGTTATCTCCATCACCTTTGCTACCAGATCCTCTTCCCCGGTCGCGACGACATGATGTGCACCGGCATCAAGCAGGGCTTGGCGCTTGGTGCCGGTACGCGTCGTCGCGATCACCGTCGCGCCGACCATCCGCGCAATCTGGAAGGCAGCAAGACCGACGCTGCTGGAAGCAGCGGTGACGATGACGAAATCGCCCTCGCCGAGCTTCGCCTGCTCCACCAGCGCACCCCAAGCGGTGACATACTGCATCCACACGGCCGCCGCTTCCTCGAACGACAGCGCCGCCGGATGCTTGACGACGAGGCGGGCAGGCACGTTGGCGACCTCGCCATAGGTGCCCCAGCGCGCGATATCGAGCGGGGGGATGAGGCTGACGGCTTCGCCTTCCGCAAACCCGGTCACGTCCGCCCCGACCGTAACGACAGTGCCGGCAGCCTCGTAGCCGAGGCGGCTCGGGAACTCGGCTTCCTGAAGGTAGGCATGGTTGCGGAACATCACTTCGGCGCGGTTTATGCCTATCGCCTTGACAGCGATCTGCACCTCGTCGGCCGCGGGCGCGGGCACTGCCACATCTTCAATCTTGAGGACGCTGGCGTCGCCATATTCGTGGATCCGAACGATGCGGCTCATGGACCATTCCTTGATTATTGAACGATCGTTCTGTATCGATGTCAGCGACGAGGTTCAAGCTATTATTTATCGATCATTCCATATCGGGCATCAGACATGACAGACACGAAAGCTCGTCGTGGCGCAGGCCGCCCTCGAAAGTTCAACACTGACGCTGCGCTCGACAAGGCGGTACGGCTGTTCTGGCAGCGCGGCTACGAGGCGACGTCGATGGCCGATCTGGTGGCAGAGACTGGCGTCGTCGCCGCCAGTCTCTATGCGGCGTTTGACAACAAGGCGGGGTTGTTCGCGGCGGTGATCGAGCGCTACGCTGCGACGTTCAGCGTCCACCTCTATGAACCCATCAACGATCCGGCGTTGTCCACCTTCGAAGCCGTCAAAGGCCTGCTGGAACGAGCGGCGTCATCGTTCTCGGAACCTGGAACGCCGGCCGGCTGCTTCATGTATTCGGCAGCGGCAGCCGTGTCGCCGGCGTCCGCCGCCATCGAATGCCTGCTGCGCGACAAGCGTATCGCGGCGGAGGCCCTCCTGATCGAGCGTTTACATCGGGGCGCCGCGCAGGGCGAGCTTGCGGCCGATACTGATCCGGCCGTCCTAGGCAAATTCATCAATACGGTCATGCAAGGCATGTCCGTTCAAGCGCGCGACGGCGCTACGATCAACGAACTTCTCTCCATCGCCGAAATGGCACTCGATCGATGGCCGGCTGCGGTTTGATCGTCCAAGCGAGATCCCAGCAGCCTGTTTTTCAACAGCCACGGACGGTTGTGACACCGCCTCAAATGATGCCACGTTTGTACGTAGCGGTGACCGACATATCGGCGTACCTTCAACGAGTAGCCGAGAATATTAAAGGGAGCGAAAGCATATGAGATGCGTGACGCTACCGGGCGGGGACGTCGTTCCTTCGATGGGTCAGGGCACCTGGAAGATGGGCGAGCGTGCCGAGCGGCGATCCGATGAGATTGCCGCACTACGCGCAGGTGTCGATTTGGGCATGACGCTGATCGATACTGAATTGCCCCGGGTTTTGTGGAGACGTTTTTTATCTGATTTAAGCGGCTAATGCATGTGATTTCTGTTGTGCATAAAAGCGTGCCTCAGCTTCTGCTGGCGGGATGTTTCCAATGGAGGACAGGAGCCGCCGATTATTGAACCAGTCGACCCATTTAAGTGTTGCCAGTTCAACAGTTTCCCTGTTTTTCCATGGCCCCTGCCGATAGATGAGTTCGGTTTTGTAGAGCCCGTTAATGGTCTCTGCCAGGGCGTTATCATAGGAATCCCCAACACTGCCGACAGAAGTGTCATGAGAGGCTTATTGCGACACTCACGTCTGTCACCCCGACGCTGGATGTGGTGCTCTGTGCTCCGATCACCTCAGCCAATCCGTCTGTCTCTACATTGATGGATATTGCGGCCCAGACATGATGCTGGCTCAGGAGATGATCCAGTCACTCAGCAAGTGTAAGGGCCGTGCCTTTGTGAAAGGCGATATGACTGGTTTTAAGGCTTTCTATTTCATATTGAGGGTGTTCTGCCGTCGCGTGATGCTGATAGCCGTTGACCAGAAAGGGCGCCGTATGAATGGCTTTGATCCGTCCACTGACGTATCCCGCTTCCGAGTTCCAAGATACGATGTCTCCGATCTGGAAAGTTTGTGACGGCATGGAAAACTCCGTATCCAATGTGAACCTCGCAGGGGAGGCAAGATCATCTTCTTGTCATCCATTCTACACCATTGGGCATTCCACGCTTGCGCTATCTGATTTTATCGCGCTTTTGCGTCATTATGGCGTGACACTGATCGCGGATGTGAGGGCTTTTCCGTATTCCCGGCGTAATCGAGACTATGATGGCACCAGTCTCCAGCCGGAACTGGCGGCACAGGGGATCGGATATAGTCATTTTCCAGAGCTTGGTGGACGACGGCCACGGTCGAAGACGATGCCTGCGGAGACCAACGCATTCTGGCGTGTTCAGAGTTTTCATAATTATGCGGATTATGCGCTTGGAGAAGATTTTCACCGAGGTCTTGCCCGGCTTATCGAGGCGGGACAGCAGGCAACTGTTGCGATCATGTGCGCGGAGGTGCTCTGGTGGCGCTGTCACAGGCGCATCGTTACTGACTATCTTCTGGCCCACGGGGTGACAGTCTTTCATATTCTGTCCATGACGGATGCCGTTCCCGCGCACCTTACTGAATCTGCGATTATTGATAGTAGCCGTCATATTACTTACCCACAAATAAACACTTCCAGAGGCTGAAGGTAAAATGTAGGCATAAAAACAAACGATCTCGAAAAATTGGTAATCCCCCCATTTTTAGTGGGGCATTGAATGAGAATTCAGGCAGCTGTTTTTAGTTTCTGGGCGGGGGTTAGCCCGCTGTTCCCCATGTTGGGTCTGTCATGGTTATATGTCCCGAGCCATTGTGTTGCGACCTGGAGGGATCGAAGAACCCTTGATTGATACGCTTGGCTGGTGATTTCAGGTTTTTGGCGATTTGATTGACTACTTTTGGGTTCGTTTTCGATCTGCGTTTTGAGCAGATTGAGTGCTGCCCCCCGCTGGATTGCTATGCATTCGCGCTGATCCGCTCCAGGAAGAGGAAGCGGCGCATATTATAGACGATATTGGCCAACCCGATCCTCATGGTGGCCCGCGTTATGCCGACGGTTCGGACGAACAGCCCGGTCTGTGATTTCTGATCAGCAAAGACATGCTCGACACGCGACCGGATAACGGACTTTCCGGCGTTGGATTTCTGGATATGCCTGGGCATAGGCTTGAGATGCGGCTTTTTCCTGTGAACCTTCGAGACAAAGCCCTGCTCCTCCATGAAGTCCTCATTCGCTTTTGAGCGATAGGCCGTGTCAGCCCAGACCGTTGAGGCCGTATTGGTTTTATCCAGCAGCCCCTCTCTCAATCGCGCGCCATCACTGGCGGCGGCATGCGTTGTTTTCCATTTCCGGATGAACCGGTATTTCCGATCGATGGAAACATGCGATTTATAGCCAAAGAACGGGATGGCGAGATCGCTGGAGGGCATGGTTCCATCATCCTGCCGCTTCGCCTTCGTGAACTTCAGTGTCCAGCGCGCATGACGATCCTTGTGCGACAGCTTTGCGGGTTTGTCCTGCCAGTCTTCAGGAATACGTCCTTCCCGAAGATCGGCTTTCTCTGCGTTGGTGTTCCGCTGCTTTGGAGCAGCTACCAGTGTGGCATCCAGGATCTGGCCTGACATCGGTAAATACCCGGCGTTGCGCAGGGTGGCATCAAAGCGGTTGAACAGCCCATCGATCGCACCCGCCTGGGTCAGACGCTCGCGAAACAGCCAGACCGTTTTGGCATCCGGCACCCGATCTGAAAGTCCCAGACCAAGGAAACGCATAAAGGAGAGGCGATCGTTGATCAGATATTCCGTCCGCTCATCAGACAAATTGTTGAGCGTCTGGATCACCAGAATTTTGAACATCAGCACAGGATCAAATGGCGGTCGTCCGCCTTTGCTGCCGTCAGAATACGCCAGAGCCTTCTCCAGGTCAGGGCGGAAGACTTCAAAATCCACAGTCCGGGAAAATGCTTCGAGCTGATCACCAAGCCCGCTCAAGCGGGCAAGCCGCTCTTCAACGTCAAAGAAACCCGGCTGCTTCATCTTTCATCATCCCCAATCAACTAAGGGGAAATGGAATCACAGAGCAGACCTCAATACCAGGGGGTTTTTCGAACCCTCCATCTGTGCGTCGCTCATGTCCCGTGACAAGGTGATTACGCCTTGGCCCGCGCCAAACCTTCCCTTGAGGACATCCAGCATATCGATTTCGTCGGTCGTTTCGTTGTCAGTCATACCGCGTCTTCCAACCAGTTTTCGACCTTCAGCCCTCTTATGCGGCTGAACTCGCGGACATTGTTCGTCACCAAAGTGACTTGTAGAGTGTATGCATGGGCTGCGATCAACAAATCATTCATGCCGATTGGTTGCCCTGCTGCTTCGAGTTCGGCGCGGATGCCCCCGTATTCGCCATCGGCCGGAATATCGAGTGGTAATACCGGTACAAAAGCCAGCACGCTTTCAACGCGGGCCAGGAGTTTTGGAGAGCCCTTTTTTGCACATCCATATCGCAGCTCCGCGGCTACAATGATGCTGGTACATAGGTCGCCCGGATCAAGCTGTTCGATACGCTTTGCTGCCGACCCAGAGGGGTTGCGGACAAGATCGCTAATAATATTTGTATCAAGAAGATAGGCGCTCACAGGATATCTTCTGGCTTGGCAGCTACGTCAAGAACTTCAGGGAAGTCGTCGTCGGGTGCCAGAGGGGGCTCCTCTCGCCATGCTGCGAGGAGTTCGCTAAGCGAAGATGGAGCTTTGACGGGCTCAATAACCAGCCTCTCCCCGTCGCGTCGGATAAGCGCGCGGTCTCCCGGTAGTTCAAATTCGACCGGAATACGTACTGCCTGGCTGCGATTATTCCGAAAGAGTTTTACTTCCCGTGGGCGCGGGGGAATTTCTGGGACCGGCATGGCTGCCTCCTGCTTGTATATGCCATATTGTATATGCCGTTTTCTCCTGAGGGTCAAGAATTGAGAGGGGCAGGTCTTTCTTGATCAAGCGAGCGGTGAAGGGCCATTCGAAAACCCACGCTCAGCACGACAGACGGTAGGAATGTGAACCACCTCGACCGTTATTTTCCGAAAATAAAAGGGCTTTTCTGGTGTTGAACCTGTGGAGTTGTGGGCAGAGCCGCGCCTGTGGTCAGCCTGAAGGGCTGTCCAGCAGGACGCGAGCGGCCGTGAAACGGCTGTCCATAAATGCACAGGCTATACTTGTAGATCGGGACTCGAACAGGTTGTTCTCAGACATCGAACTGCTCGAAGGGATCAGCTGGTTTTCTCTCCAGATCCTGGGCAATCACGCTGGCCCTTTCGGCAAGAGCAAGCATATCCGGAAACCAGCACAAGTCCGCCTCTACCGCCTTGTGGATCGCGTTCGTCTCATCGACGAAACGCTCTAACGCCAAGATATAATGGGCCTTGAGTGATGCTTCCTCGGGAGCGGTGAGAATCGCCTGATCAGTCATACCGCGTCCTCCAACCAGTACTGATACCCGAGCGTTCGAGTATGGCGTAGCGGACGGATCAGGATGTGCGATGATGTCTGAACCGGCAGCGGCGGCAAGTAACGTGCCAAAATATGGATCATTTTCTTCTGCGATCGAGAGCACCTCGTCCGCGCTTACTGGCGCTCCAAACTCTCTTCCAAGCTTGCTCAGGATATAATTGTCCAGCACCGCGTGAAGCATGAAAGGCTGATTTCGAAGAGACAGCAGAGTTAACAAATTTTCTGGCATGCCTTCGTCAGGCTCAGCCTCCATGACGGCATCCACGTTATCAAGAAGAACGTGGAGCACGACACCATATATTGTGATCTCCAACGCACGCTGCACCTCTGTTTCCGTATCATTCACGGCTGTATTCCCTGTTCGCTACACGACATCAGTTGGGCATAGAGTTGGGAAACACCCGTTTCCCAACATGCTCATCATCACCGTGGCTCAGCACGTGCTTGAAAATGCTTACTTGGCTTTGCCCGACAGCACCGCCTGATTGGCGGCCACAGCCTTTTGCGAGCTGATTGAGTTCAGATCGTCTGCCGTTGCATCCGCCTGAACCTTGGCCTTGCCCGTCTGAACCTGCTGCAGCCCGGTCGTCGCTTCCTGCGCCATGTTATCCAGGCTGATCGCACCAGCGGCTTCCGCCGCCTTCGGTGCAACGGCTTTTTCATAGATGATTGGTGCGCCATCGGCCGTCGTGGTCGGCGCCCCCGGAGGGGGCGCCGCAGCCCCAACAGGCGCAGGCGCAACAGCAACCGGTGTGACGCTCACAGGCTGACCAGGCTGTGCTGTCACCTCCGCCTGCAGAGACGGTGTAGCCGGTGCTGCGACAACAGGCGTGCTGTAAGCCGTGCGGTTAATGATCAGATGGTCGGGACCGGTGGAATCCGTCGGATCCTTGTCATAGATGTCGACAAGCTTGTCGTTACTGCCAAAGCAGAACAGAACCGTATGCAACTGCGGACGGGTTCCAGCCTTTACCGGTGCCCAGATGACCTGCGCCAACCCCAGGGTCGCAACACTGGTGACAACTTCACCCGCCTTCATGGCTGCACGGCCGCCAGCCGTCAGGCCGGTCGTGTAAATCTTGTAGATATCGCAGGACCGACCGTTCTTCTGGATCGTGCCCTCAGCCTTACCGACCGTGCTGACAACGCCAAAACGGTCCGTATTCTGGTTGAACTGACTGAGCAGCACGGGCTCAGGCGCAGGCATCCCGCTGCTGCAGGCGGCCAGAAGCAGTAGGGCAGAGCTGGAGAAAAGTGTTTTTGAAATGGCTTTCAGTGTCATGACGGACCTGTCGATCACGGTCCCCGCCTGACAAACGGGGACACAGTATGTTGCGTTAGGAAAAGTAATAACCGATTGCTCTTATTCGTCAATAAGCGATTTCGGTTATTATCCAATTGACACTGTGCCCCCCTGCCGTGTAGCGAGGGTTCATGGGAAGACCACCACTCGATATCAAACTCACATCCGTGCGCCTGAATTCCTCCGCGCGAGAGCGGATCGTCCGTCTTGTCGGACAGGGGGGCATGGCGGAGTTTATTCGCGAGGCCGTTGAGAAAGAGTTAAAGCGCCGCGAGCAGTCTCTTCGACGTCAGGGCGATCCGCCTTCAGATCTCTGACGGCTTCTGCCAGCCTTGCCCCCAGAAGCAGAAAGGCAATCCCGCCAAGCGGCATGTTCAGGAAAGCGCTCTGCGACGACAGAGGCCACTCATGCAGAACAGCGGCCCCGAAGAGGCCGACACGCCAGGCAATCTCCGCTGCGGAAAGACCGACCTGCCGTCTGGCGGTTCGTCCCAGAACACGCCACCAGCTCCCGATCATCGCAATGAACAGAATGGCTCCCGGAAATCCACTGTTGGTGGCGGCTTCGAGCACATGATTATGGGTGTGCTGAACACAGACAGCCACCCCGCCTCCATCCGGTCGCAGATGGCTCGGACCGGGCTTGAGAAACACCTCAGAACGACAGTAGTGCCGGAACGCATCGTCCCCTAACCCCATGACCGGATGCGCTTCGATCATCACGGCCGCACGATTGTAGATCTGCCCATACGGAGAGCTGGCGAAGTGGGCGAGCTGGCTGTGCGTCTTTGTCACCAGATGCCCGAAAGCGTCCGGAGACACGAAAGCCAGAAGTCCAATCAGAGCCGGACAGGCGACCAGAAGCACGAGCGCAGAACGCCGCAGGGTCGGGAGCACCACGGCACAGACCGCAGTGCCGAGAAGAAATGTCGCCAGGGACATCCGCTGGCCAGCCAGTACCAGCAATCCGAGAACCGGCAGAAGAACCGCGCCCGTCAGAAGCGTTTTTTGCCAGGAGCGTGTTGCCCGCTGTCCCAACAGCGCCCCCACAAACAGGGCAGCCGGAAGACCCAACAGTGCAAAAGGCGCAGACACGCGTGGCTTGTCGTAAGGTCCGGTGAGTGTCCCATCACCAAACCGCGGATTGCCAAACAGGTTATGGCCCGTGACCGCCTGAAGCAGCATTTGCGCTCCCAGATACAGTACGCAGGCAATCACCAGACGGCGACACCATATCCGGGTCCGGGGATCCTGCAACGTCCAGAACGCCAGAGCAAACGCCGCGACCGGAAAGCGGATGGCCAGCAGTGCCTGGGTGAGGCTGGCGGTTGCCTCGGCCGGAACTGGCGCCTGACGTGGCAGGGAACACAGGACCAGCCATCCCCACCAGACAAGGGCCGGCCAGACGAAGCCCTGACGACACCAGGACCACTCGCGGGTCAGGACGCTCCGAAGCAGAAATCCGACGGCCAGCCCATCCAGACAGCCCTCGGCGATACCGCGCCAATGCACCAGAAACAGCGGCAGAAGCAGAGTGGCCAGTGCCCCGAGACGATCCAGAATGCGCAGAAGAGTGGGCTTTTCAACATGACCCATGTCAGATCCACGCCGCCCGGGTTTTTGCGGTTTGCACGCCCACGGCGGCCAGTGACACACCGGCCTCGGCCAGCATGCCCACTTCCCGGGTGCGATGATCCCGCAGTGCATACAGGCTGCGATCAAGGAACAGGGTGTTTCGTGCCCCGCGTTCGATCAGGGCGCGGAAATAGGCATCCCGGAACCGGATGACAGCACCCCGCTCCAGTCGTGACGCCATGACAATCACGGCGACAGCCGCCTGCAGTCTCCCAAGGACGACGCAAGCCTGCGACCAGGCATGACAGGTTACACCCACCTGCCCTGACAGATACTCAGCGGCCTCGATCAGCTGCTCGGCACTCGGCCGACCGGTGGAACAGAAATCCCGCAGACTGCTGCAGATTTCGAGATAGAACGTCGCTGTCCCCTTGAACCCGCGCAACGCTGTCCGGTCATACACGCTCGAACGGTCGGTTCCGGAACTCGGCCCTTCACACCGCATGTGTTCAATGCGAATGCCGCCATCGGCGGCTACGTGATCTACTTTTTTAGAAGATTGAATGTTTTTAGTATCTGTATAGTGGGCCCCGTTTTGAGGACCCATGGGCCTCATTTCTGCTGGATACGACGTTGAAAAAGCGTCGTTTTCCACAGGAGCGTGATCAGGGCGTATGTCTGGCCCTCTCAGCTGCTCGGTCAGAGCAGCTGAGAGGGCCAGCATCTCGCGATACAGATTTTCGAGCGGCTCAATCTGTACTGTCCTCAGACGGCTACGCATAATCGCCACTGCCTGTTCAAGGATGGGCTCCAATCCAAGAGTTTCCGCCTGAGCCCGCACCGTATCGTTCACGCTTGCAATGCTGTCGCGTAGAAAGGACACACGCTTACGCAGTCGCCGCTGTTCTGCGCTTAACTCCAGAAGATCCGGCCAGCGGTAACGCAGAGACGCCAGATTGAAGCCAACCTGCGTCTGCCCGTCCTCAGCCTGCCACCGCCGACCACGCTGTCCGTTGCGGCCGTCCTGAGGCACCAGAAGCCTGGCTTCGGCCAGTTCCCGGATGTGCCTCTGCAGCGTGCTGCGGGATAACCCTGTCCAGGACATAAGCGTCGTGTTGTGCGCGTAGATGAAAGGCGTCTCAAGCGCCGTCCAGGCGTCCGGAGAGGTCTTCTCCACCATGATGATCAGCGTCGAGGCTGCTCCCCGGCTGACGGGCAGGACACCGCGGAGGGATTTCAGCATGTTCAGCATATCCCGTTTGCCGGGTTCGGCCGGGACGGGGGTGGTCAGTTCGTCGCGTGCGGCCAGCATGGCCTCACTGATCCGGCGTCGGCCACGCCGTGTGCACGGGGCCTGCGCCCTCTGCGTCTGTGCAGAATGCTCCATTGATCGGTCCGGTCTGGGGGTGAAGGAACCACCTCACGGCCGGACACCAGACAAAACGCTCCCGTTCGCAATTTAGTGCTTGCGTTTCGAAAAGAGCTGACGCTAGATGATTTTAACGATTTTTCATCACCTAACGCGTGTTTTGCCTGGAGCCCTGGCTCTTCCGATTTGGCGATCGGAGGAGGCGGGGTTTTTGGTTTGTGGGCGCTACGTCATCGGGGGTCCTCTGGATCGACTCGCTGGCGCCGCCCACAAGGACGTTTCCAGACATCCGGGCATCGTGCCTCCGTTCGGGCGCTGTAACAACCTCGAAAGCGCGCTGACAGCGAAAAAATTGAGTAAAAACGGGCGTTTAGTGTGTCCATTTTGGCGCGCTATTTTCAACTTGTGACGGCCTCCGAAGCGCCGCTGCCCATACGGCTGGCCACCGTCTGCTGGTACTGCCCCACCGTCCAGCCACTCATGTTGTTGGCCGCGAGCGTCCTGGCGGAGACATACTGGCTGAGTGGCGTACTCGCATTTGATTCGGTTGCAATGCCGGCGCCGGCTTTGGTGCCGAACATGTAGGCGCCATACACCTGCGTTCCGGTGGCCGGAGCCCCTGTCGAGCGACTCACGGCGGACGCGTAATCGCTGATGATGGCGCTCGCCACCTTGGCCCGGGCCACGGGATCGGACCGGTCGGCCGCGCTCAGACCGAGTTCCGAGGCATACTGGTTCCAGGTGCCGTCCGTGACCTGCCACACCCCCTGTGCGCTAGAGGACGTATTCCCGACATTCTGGAAATGGCTCTCGATCTGCCCGAACGCTGCCAGCGTGTCCGGATTGATCCCGGCCGCCTGCGCCGCAGCCACCGCGTCCGCACCATAGGTCTGTGCCATCAGCGTCACCTGCCTTGACCCGCCTTGCGAGCCAGGGCGCACAACTCTATCGGCTGAAATCCGAGCACGGTCTTGAGGCCGTCTTTGCTCGGAGCGGCACGCAGTTCCGTGTCTTTTACCTCACACCCGATCATCTGGCCGAAATCGGAGGGGTCATGTGGGATGCGACCGGTCATAACATCACGCGCGACCAGGTCTCATCGATCCCGGGTACAATCCCAACCGTGCAATGGAATCCCTCTGGCTCGAGCCCGGGCTCAAGGCCGGGCGCAGCATCAGCAACGACTGCACATCCTGCAGTGGATCCTGTTGAGCGCGTGAAAGCGGTTGCCTTCGGGCTTGAAGGACAGGACACGGCACCCCGCGTCTATATGTTCATTGATCCGCTGTGTCCGTTCTCGACCCGTGCCTACGCGGCCCTGAAGCCTGCTGTTGCTTCCGGCCGGCTACAGCTTGCGATCGTCCCGGTCTCGATCAACGATCATGAGAACAAGGGGGCCAGTACGCCGGCTGCGCAACAGATGCTGTCTGCAAAACCGCATGACATGGCTGCACTGTGGAACCAGATCGATGCTCTTGGTCACGCTGTTCCAGGCCACGCGACCTCAGACACGGCGGGCGCCAGCCTGATGCTGAATCTCTCTGCCGCTCAACCTCTTTGGCAATAAACGCCATAGCCTTGTCGTTGGCCTTGTGAATTGCGCTCCAGATGAGAGCCCGCTCGGCAGCCGTCGACGCAAATTCAGCGGCAAGCGTCACTGATTTATCGGGGGACGCTGTGAAGTCGATGGCTGAGTGCTCACGTTTCCGGCCGGTGTTGGCCCATTTCTCACCCGTGTCAGCACGCTTCGCTTCGAACAGATTGGCCAGCGCCTGGTCTGTCGGCACCTTCATGACGTCAATGCCTAGCGCATCAGCGATCCGGGGGCTCATATCTGGGGACCACATTCCGCGCCCATCACGTCCGGTATAATAGGTTGTCAGCCGGTCACCGTTTTCACGGGTCGGATCACTCCGTTCCCGTTCAAAGCGGGCATCCTTCGCCGGCTCGGGCTGATTTTCTCTCAGATAGGCGACGATCAGCTTGCCGGCACCTGCCGCAGAGATCTTCCGGTAAGTAATCATCTTCCAGCCGGCGCAGAGAAGGTTGAAGCCTCGAGCCGGCCAAGCTGCGCCGAGATTGTCTCAAGGGCAGCACCCTGCTGTTCCATGGCCTGGGCCATGCGCGCGACGACCTCGACCAGGCCCTCGCCTTCTTCTGCTTTCTCTGGAGGGCTGACCATCTGGTGGATTTGGGCGAGCGTCTCCCCGATCTGATCCAGCCGTTGCAAAACGAGGAGCTGAAACGGCGCTTCGCGATCTACCGGTTGCGGGAGGTCAAATACGTTTTCGTCTGGCATGCATCGTCTCCGTAGGCAAAGGAGACATTTTGCTCGAGGTGGTTGTGAGTGCTCGCCGACAGAAACTGTCGCTCCGAGCTCACATCGTCTCAGAGACTATCTGCCTAGCCGTCGCATCCCACCAGGAGCGCAATCTGACGTCTGATGGCAGCAAGCTGATCGGTTCTCACCTTGCTGCCTGTCACGGTGACACGTTGCTTGGAAGTGGTGGTGAGCAGAGCACTGACCGCCCAACAGGGTTTAGTGCAGCCGTTATCAGCCGTTGGGTCGATCCGTACCGCCAGATCCGGAATGACGAGGTTCTCATCGTCGGTCAGCGGCACGAGCATCACGTTTGGCCACTCAGGCGGAAAGAGGTCGTCTTCGACAACAACAGCCGGCCGACGCTTGTTGGGCTCCTTCGGCAGCGCGTCTCCACGCCAGTCTGCCAGCACAATTTCTCCCGGCGAGAAGATCGCTGCCATGGCGACCGGCCGATCAGGAACCATGAGTTCCACCAGCCTCTTCAAAAAGCGCCCGGGCGGAAGGCGTCGCAGCGACGTAGCGGGCAACACGCGCACTATCTCTGCGGATACGGTCGCGGCGTGCACTCTTTGCCCCTGTCTCCAGCAGATCACGAATGAGCTGGCTCAGAGGGATACCGCGTGCCGTTGCTTCCTGCTCCAGGTCAGTGCGCAACCGCTCGTCCAGACGGATCGAAAGGGGGGATGCCATGACGAACTCCATACGTTCAGAACGTCATTAACGTAGCGCAATTCCGTAGTGCAAAACAACATATTTGGCAGGGCAGAATGCGCCGAGAGGACTTCGGCCTCGGCCCGCCCCGGCCCCGCCGGATGCAACACCCGCAGGGTGGCGCGGAGCGCAAACTGAAAGTTTGCATTTGTGTATGGAAAAAGAAAAACCCTCTTCTTTAATGCTACACTAATGCTACGTCAGTGCTGCGGTTACGCTTCGGTTAGGCATCGGCCTTGCTACGAAAAACCGATGGTGTTAGACAGGCGAGGACGGGTCAGGAGTGAGGTCCATGAGCGCAGCAGTGTTTTCAGGTCAGACAGCGGGCAGCTATCTGGAGACCTGCGCCAGACGCCAGACACGCTCTGATGTGGTGATGTGGCTGACAGAGAATTTCGAGACGTTGCTCAAAGCCACCGGACGGCGAGCCTTGAAGTGGTCAACCCTTGCAGAGCACCTCGCTCGCGACGGTCTGCGAACCCAGCAAGGCCGTGCTCCTACACCTAATGGTTTGAGAGTCGAATGGTATCGCGTCAAAGAGCGCATCACTGCGGCGAAGGCAGAGGCCGATCGACGGTTACGCGATGGATCCGCATCCCCCGCAGTCGTTTCGACTGAACGGGCACTGACCGGCCCCTCGGATGAAGAGATCCTTGCTCTCATGACCGAGGCCGATAACGAAGAGCGCCTTAACAGGAAGCGCCGTGAGCGGATCGCAGGGTATGAGGCACAGCGCAGACCCAAGGTGGCCCCAGATCAGGCCAGCATTCAGCCGACGGCACCTGCCGAGGTCGTCGAGACCGCGCAGTCCCAGCCTGCCTCCTTAGAGACCGCCACCCAGCCGCGTGTTAAAATCGGCCAGATCGCTAACCATGTGACGATGCTCACACAGGCCCCCCGCTATGGTGCGGACAGAGACAAACCGCTTCCGCCGCCTTATGTTGGTCCTCGGCCCGATGGAATGCCGGAGTATCTGCCGCTCGACGCCCTCATGCCCCTCGATGCGACAGGGCGTCAGCCTGATGGTCGCATCGACTATGAAGCGTTACCGGGACTGCCTCGACGCTCGTTTTTTGAGAGAGATCGAGACTGGGCAAAAGCGTGTATTCCGATGGTGGAGGCTATCCCACATGAAGATCGATCACTGATCCTGAGAGGATTGTTGATGCGTGCACGTGATCAGATGAAGACGCTGTACTAGCCCCCTGTTCGCACTCACAAACGCCGTCCTCATACTGAAGGTCTCTTCTCTCTGAAAAGGAGAAGGCATTGAAAGTAAGGACCTGTCATGAGTGAAAAGCCTATCCCGTCTAAGTTACCCCGCAACCCGTCTGCGACGGTGAAAGCAGGCCGCGGTAATCTGGGAGGATCTACGGCTGAGGCGGCGCTCGCGGAAATTGCCATCATGCAGGGGCGCCCGCCTCTTCTTGCCGACGGTGACGCACGCAATCCCGGACTCTCTGCGTTCAAATCGATCTATGAGCGTTATGGTCTCACACGCCCCAAGAACGAGGATGCTGGGGTGTTACGCGAGTGGTTCTCAGAGGCATTCGGAACGGCTGCCGAGCAAAAAAGGTCTCTTCTTGTCGATGTCGGTGGCGGGGATCGGACACTTGAACTCTGGGCGAAAGAAGAAGGAATTATCGCTCTGGCGGAGACTATTGGTCTCGAAGTCACCGGCCTGTTCATGTGCGGGCCCCAGCCCGGAGATATCGATTACATCAAACGCCTTTGGGAAAGCGAACTCTTCCGTCCGAAGCGAGCTCTGTTGGTATTCAACGACTGGACGGTGCCCGTGGGACACGATCCGGATCGTGCGTTTGCTCGTCTCATTGAGGAGCCACTTTTCGAGCAGATGCGAGATTGCGAGGTCCGTTATCTGAGAATCCCGAGACTAAGCGTCCTGCCCGCTATCATTGAAAGTGGCCTGTCTTTCCAAGAGGTCATGGAAAGTGCACCACGTCCTTGCGGAACACCGTTCGACGTGTTGCGCCGTGCACAGGTCAAACGCTGGTTTGACCTGATTCAAAGCAACATCGCAGCTGAAAAGATTGAAAGCTGGCTCCCATGAGTGACACTGAAACGCCTCATTCGACGCTGCTTGCGTTGCGAGACGCGGGTCGCGAAATGGAGGAGGCTGCCCGACTGGAAGGGATGGACCAATATTCTCCATTCGGTAAGTGGATTTCCGCCACCCGTGCCACCATGGATGCCTTTGCGCAGGTTGCCATATCGTGCGCGACTGAGATGCAGGAGTTCAGATCAGAAGCCCGCGACATTATCGAGATGGCCAAGCAGGAACAGAGCACCCTGCGGGACCAGTTCATCGAAAGTCGCAGGCAGGTCGAAAAGCTTGGCGAAGTCGCGGAGCGAAATGTCGAGAGACAGGAACTGTTTCGAGACCGCGAATTGCAAGCCACACTTGGACGGATCGTCTCTGGCGTTACGTCCGAGCTGCGCGACAAGGTGTTCACTCAGTTACGGACCGAGATCCCGGTGCATGAGCGTCAGTTTTTCAAAGAAGCGCGATGGCGCGCCTATGTGCGGATGACACTGGCTGGGGCGATGCTGATAGGGCTCGGCTTTGCATCCGGTTACAGAGGCGGTCCCCATTTTTCGGACAGGACGATAAGCTATAATCCGACCTGAGAGAGGACGGGTTTTATGGGCAAGGTTACGCGCAAAAGGTATGCGGCGGAGTTCAAATCACGGGTTGCCCTGGAAGCGATCCGTGGGGAACTGACGCTGGCGGAACTGGTTTCGAAACATGGGGTGCATCAGACGATGATCGCCCAGTGGAAACGGCAGGCGATCGAGGGGATGGCGGCAACCTTTTCCGGGAAGGCGGCGTCTGAGCCCCCGGTCAGCCCTGCTGATGTGGAGAAACTGCACGCGAAGATAGGCGAGCTTCTCGTGGAACGGGATTTTTTACGCGATGCCTCTGCTCGGTTGGGCGTGATCAGAGGCGGCAGATGATCGACCCGAAACGAGCGCGTCTGCCGATAATCCGGCAATGCACGCTGCTGCGACTCAACCGGTCGGGCGTCTACTATCGGTCTGTGCCACAGAGTGAGGCCAATCTGGAGTTGATGCGGCTGATCGACGCCCAGTTCCTGGAAACGCCGTATTATGGCTCGCGGCAGATGACATGGCATCTGCGCCGCCTGGGACATGAAGTGGGGCGCAAACGCGTCCGCCGGCTCATGGCGATCATGGGTCTGCGGGCGATCTACCAGAAGCCACGCACGAGTGTGCCCCATCCGGAGCATCGGAAATATCCATATCTGCTGCGGGATCTGGTCATTGATCGACCTAACCAGGTCTGGTGTTCCGATATCACATATATTCCCATGAAACGGGGATTTCTCTATCTCGTGGCGATCATGGACTGGTTCACGCGCAAGGTGCTGTCCTGGCGTCTGTCGAACACGATTGACGTGCCCCCCGGAAATGTAACCATTTAAAAGTAGAGTCCGATCGAGAAGGATACGGACGGATGAAGCGCAGTCGTTTTACGGAAGAGCAGATCATAGGGCTCCTGAAGGAACAGGAATCCGGGCTGAAGGTCTCTGATCTTTGCCGTAAGCACGGGATCAGTGACGCGACCTTCTACAAATGGAAGACCCGTTATGGTGGCCTTGAGGTATCCGAGGCCAAACGGCTGAAGGCGCTGGAAGATGAAAACAGCCGCCTGAAACGTCTTCTGGCGGATGCCATGCTGGATAATGCGGCGCTGAAGGAGATCGTTGGAAAAAAGTGGTAACGCCTGTCGCGAAACGGCAGGCGGTCCGACACATTCAGGAAGCTCTGGCCCTGAGTGAACGCCGAGCCTGTGCGCTTGTTGGTGTTGCCAGGCGTGTCGCGCGGTATGTTTCTACAGGAGCGGACGATGCTGCCCTGCGCCAGCGCCTACGGGAACTGGCGGACCAACGACGCCGCTTTGGCTATCGCCGCCTGGGTTATCTTCTGGCGCGGGAAGGATTCAGCCCCAATCACAAGAAGCTGTTCCGCCTTTATCAGGAGGAAGGGCTGAAAGTCCGCCATCGGGGTGGCCGCAAGAGGGCACTGGGGACGCGTTCTCCCATGACCATCCCTCAGGAACCCGGGCAGCGCTGGAGCCTGGATTTTGTCTCGGATGCCCTGACTTGTGGCCGCCGGTTCCGCATTCTGGCTGTTATCGACGATTTCAGTCGCAAGAACCTGGCATTGGTTGCCGACACGTCATTGTCAGGTGGACGTGTGGCGCGGGAACTGACGGCCCTGGTGGAACGATATGGCAAACCCCTCATGATTGTCAGCGACAACGGTACGGAGTTCACATCCCATGCCATCCTGAAATGGGCCGATGAGATGAAGGTTGAATGGCACTATATCGCCCCCGGGAAACCGCAACAGAACGGCTTTGTCGAAAGTTTCAACGGCCGGTTGAGGGATGAATGCCTCAACGAGACGCTGTTCACGTCTCTCAGCCATGCCCGACAGGTTCTGGCTGACTGGCGGGAAGACTACAATACGGTGCGCCCCCATTCCCAGCTGGGTGGCAGGACACCGGATCAGGTCGCCAGACAAGTGTTTCGGGGGCATGCCCCCGAGACACTTGTCATCCCATCAACCCAAAGCCATAAAAAACGGGAACTCTCCTTTTGAGTGGATACAAAAAAGGGGGCACGTCAATCCCTTCAAGGAAAAACCGATGCAATCCACGAAAAATCAGCTTTCAGCTCTACAAAAATAGAAACATCATTGAACGCTTCTTTTCCAGGCTGAAGCAGTTCAGAGGCATTGCAACACGCTACGACAAGCTGAAGTCAACATTCCTCGCAGCAGTGCAACTCGTCTCCGCCATCATCGGAATTAACTGACGACACGACCTATTGTCCTCCCGCTACGGAGACCTACCTTTATGTTCGTTTCCACCCCAGATTAGCGCGAAATTTTTCCAGCCAGTCTGTTACTTTGTGCAGGGCCTCACTCCCCTTTCCAAACAAGCCGGACAGATCGTTTCCAAAATCATCGCCATCTGCCTCTTCTTTCTTCGGTAGAGGTGGCAGGATATGAGAGAAATAGGTTTTATCAAGAAGGCGGTGCAACAACCGCTCACCAGGGAATGGTTCCCCATTATTGATCGCTCTGCCCGCTTTGAATATTGTCCGGATATCATACTGCGTCGGACTGATATCCGGAACCTGTTTTGGTAGTTTAAGCAACGTATAGACCGCGATACGCGCCGTACGGACCGAGCTTTCCATTGTAAAAATAATGTCGTTGCTGGTCTCTACGAACTGACCAAGCAGACCAAGGTTCGTGCAGCCCTCGGGAACGACATGCGGCCGGTCTCCAGCAGCGCGCGGCATGAACTGTGCTGTAATATAAGGCATCAACGCCAGACGAACCTTCGTGTTCAGCGCAATGGCGTCCAGTTGCTCCACTATTCCGAGATGGTAGCAGAGTTCAGACAGAATTTCCCGACCGGTACAGGCGGGCATCGGCTTCTTCACATAATTGCCTTCCTTGTCCATCAGAAGAGCATAGACCCAGATCACCAGCACATCATCAGGCTGGGTCGGAAAATGTGGCTGACGATTGCAGGTGAAACTGAGCACCCAGTTTGAGTCGGTGAAGGTGATGACACCGCCCGTTACGGTCTTGCCCGAATAGGGATCGTTGACCGAGAGCTCCTTCAGTTTATCGACAAAAGGTGACGGCCGACAGGTCAGTGTCGCGGACTCCCACATTGAGCCTTTGACATCACCATAGAACTTATCCGGCCGACCAAAGACAGGAGATTTCCGGGCCAGATTGCGCCACAGCGTCCAGTCGCTCTCTTCCCCGGGCTCATGAAGGCCACGTTCCAGAACTGGCACCGTGTCCATGTCACCATAGGCCGTGCCTTCCGTCATGGAGCCGGTCAGGGCAAAAACCAGATCATTCGGATGAACAGGTATGGTGGTTTCCTGTCCATCGACCATGGCCCGCAGTCCGGTTACGGTCTTTTCGTCCCCGCGTATCTGAAGATCGACATCATGAACGCGCGTGTTGAACTGGATCTTCACGCCCTTGTCCTGCAACAGACGTGCCAGGGGGACGACGAAGCTGTCATACTGATTGTATTTCGGGAAAACGAGCGTCGACATGTCCGCCATCCCGTCGATCGCATCCAGGAAGCGATGCATGTACAGTTTCATTTCCAGCAGGCTCTGCCAGTTCTCGAAAGCGAACATCGATCGCCACAGGTACCAGAAATTCGTCTCGAAGAAGCTTTCGCTGAAATACGCCTCTATCGTGATGTCATCGAGGTCTTCCTTGCGCCTGAGCAAGAGGCGGATCAGTTCCCACTGATGCGATTTTCTGAGGCCCAGAGTCGCGAAATCACGAATTTTCCCCTGTTGGTGCATGAGGCGGGATTTGGAGTAATTGGGGTCATTATCGTTGACCTGCCGATATTCATCGAGAACACTAAAGCCCGCAGGGAGTTCAAGGGCTGGAACATCCTGGAACAGATCCCAGAAATTGTCGTAGTTCCAGTTCATCTCCCGGCCGCCGCGAACGATATAGCCCTCTTCGGCGTTACCCGCGCCGTCCAGTGACCCGCCGGCAATGTCCATCGTGTCGAGGATGGTGATGTCTTCACCTTTCATCCTGCCATCACGGATCATGTAGAATGCGGCGGCAAGCCCGGCAATGCCGCTGCCAATGATCCATGCCTTGCGGCCATCCACCGCCTCAACCGGCACAGGATGATTGCGCATATATGGCCCCATCATGTCAGGTGGAGGCAACGTGTCCTGCGGTCCCTTACGCCAATAGGTCGCCGTTGCATCGGTTTCGACAGTGAAGGCTCTGGTCGGGCTTTCTGAGCCTGAGGATACATTATCACTCATGACAATCCCTTTATTCTGGCACGACAGTCGGTCATCGCACTATCCGCACGGATGACGATATCATCTGATATTCAGATATCAAATGATATTCCGTTTCGATGCAATTGGAGGGTTCGAAAAACCTTTGATTGACTTCTCTTGTGCCTGATTTCAGGTTTTTAGCGTGTTGACTGCTGCTTCCCTGGTCTAACTTTTACTCTGGGTTTTGAGCAGAGCGATGGTTTCCTGCTCTGGATTGCTACGCGGCGGCGTTAATCCGCTCCAGAAGGAGAAAGCGGCGCATATTATAGACGATATTGGCCAGCCCGACCCTCATGGTGGCCCGCGTTATGCCTACGGTTCGGACGAACAGCCCCGTCTGTGATTTCTGATCGGCAAAGACATGCTCGACACGCGACCGGATAACGGACTTTCCTGCGTTGGATCTCTGGATATGGCGTGGCATAGGCTTGAGATGCGGCTTTTTCCTGTGAACCTTCGAGACAAAGCCCTGCTTTTCCATGAAGTCCTCATTGGCTTTTGAGCGGTAGGCTGTGTCTGCCCAGACCGTTGAAGCTGTATTGCTTTTATCAAGCAGGCCCTCCCTCAATCGCGCGCCATCACTGGCGGCGGCATCTGTCGTCTTCCATTTGCGGATCAGCCGAAATTTCCGGTCGATGGAGATGTGCGATTTATAGCCAAAGAACGGGATGGCCAGATCTGTTGCAGGGATACTCCCGTCCTCCTGTCGCTTCGCTTTCGTGAACTTCAGGGTCCAGCGCGCATGCCTGTCCTTGTGGGACAGCTTTGACGGCTTGTCCTGCCAGTCCTGAGGGATCCGTCCTTCACGCAGATCCGCCTTCTCCGCATTGGTATTGCGCTGCTTCGGAGCCGCTACCAGCGTGGCATCCAGGATCTGGCCTGACATCGGCAGATAACCAGCGTTACGCAGGGTTGCGTCAAAGCGATTGAACAGACCACCAATCGCACCAGCCTGGGTCAGACGCTCTCGAAACAGCCATACCGTTCTGGCATCAGGTACACGCTCCGACAGCCCCAGACCTAAAAAGCGCATGAAGGAGAGACGGTCGTTAATCAGGTATTCCGTCCGTTCATCGGACAGATTGTTCAACGTCTGGATCACCAGGATCTTGAACATCAGCACCGGATCAAACGGCGGACGCCCGCCTTTGCTCCCGTCTGAATAGGCCAGTGCTTTGTCCAGTTCCGGGCGGAACACCTCAAAATCCACAGTCCGGGAAAACGCTTCGAGCTGGTCGCCAAGACCGCTTAACCGAGCAAGCCGCTCTTCAACGTCAAAAAATCCCGCCTGTTTCATAGCGCCATTCCTCCAACCAGAACCAGAAAAATGGAATCACAGCGTAGGCCTCAATACCAAGAGGTTTTTAGAACCCTCCATGGAGGTGTTTATATTAGTCAAATATCATAGCGATGATCGCAGAAAATCAATATATTTTCCTTCTATAATGGTGGCCCAGGGTTTTCCGGCCACCACCTGTCTTACAGAGCGCTTCCAGCGTGTCCGTTCGTCGGGTCTTCCGTCAGCGTCTCGACGGCGGGCGTCAGAGCCGTCGAACCAGCCTTTTGATCTCCGAGATTGTCAACTGCCATCTGCGCAGCGAGCGCCGCACAGGCGTTGCTTCCGGTGCGTGACACATGAACGATTGGCGCCGCCTGACCGTCTGATGTGATCGTGATCGTCTGCGTACAGGCGATGGGTCCACCGGTGCTGACCGCCTCGAAACGCTGCCAGGACATGCTCTGTTTCGGGAGATCATGACTAACAGCCGGAACGGCGCGCAGGGCACCGCCCAGCCGCGAGCCCAATGTCCGATCGACCGCCTCCATGAGAGCCATATTGCGTGCCATCATGCGATTAACGGCGTCGAACATGTCGATATCAGGCAGTGCCGCTGTCGTCGCGATGCCCTGGACTGGGACCAGGATACCGACCTGGTGTCCCCGTGCATCAACGACGCGCAACGTATCCTGAGCCTGCGCAGGCAGGGCAGCCGCGCCGCAGGCCAGTGTAGCAACAAAGACGCCAGCCTGAAACATACGAGAAAAATGCATTTTGGAATCCTCCGTGTCTGTTAAGCAGTGTCGGACGACGGCAGGAATATGGGCTGGGTAAATAGCGCCAGCAAGAGGTGGAGGAAGACTACATTGATCGTCTGTCGACTCAGAAAAAACAAAGCAGACAGGCGGCAGTCGCCTCATCTCGGTCGTTTGGACCACAAGATTATTTGTCAAATAGCGGACATCAGCGCTTCAAAGCCTCGTTGTAGAGCTTGTCTGGATTTCACTGATTACACCTATTGAATGATTCCAAGACACAGGCAGTCCCCCAATGGACGTTACGGTGAAAATTTCAGCGATACGGACTTTTGATCGGATCATATGACAAGCACATCGTTATATCCTTGTCATACTGCCCCATAGTATGTATCCTTGTCATACTGCCCCATAGTATGAAAGAATACTCAAGGGCAGTATATTCGGAGTAAACGTTTCGTGCCGCACACACCAGCTGAGAAAAAGCGCGTTCTGACCCGCGTGCGCCGTATTCGCGGGCAACTTGATGCGCTGGAACAGGCTCTGGAGAAGGGGGCTGATTGCGGTCCGGTACTGCAACAGGTTGCGGCTATCCGAGGAGCGATCAACGGATTAATGGCCGGTGTTCTTGAAAGCCACCTGCGGGAAGAATTTGTTGAATGCGCCGGTGATCGTGATGCTGCCAGTGGTTCGATCGAGAATGTGGTGTCACTCGTTCGATCCTATCTCCGGTAATGCTCACGACGCTGACTGACAGGTTATTTGGAGAAAAATCATGAAATCACGGGCCGCAGTTGCTTTCGAGGCGGGTAAGCCCCTTGAGATTGTCGAGATCGACGTAGCGCCTCCTCGTGCGGGTGAGGTGCTCGTGCAGATCACACATACGGGTGTCTGCCACACCGATGCGTTTACTCTGTCAGGGGATGATCCCGAAGGACTGTTCCCGGTCGTTTTGGGTCACGAAGGCGCGGGAATTGTGATCGAGGTCGGGGAAGGGGTGACCAGCGTTGCCCCCGGCGACCACGTCATTCCGCTTTACACGGCTGAATGTGGTGAATGTCTGTTCTGTAAGTCTGGAAAAACCAATCTCTGCATTTCAGTGCGCGCCACACAGGGTAAGGGTGTGATGCCGGATGGTACGACGCGTTTTTCCTACAAAGGTCAGCCGATCCATCATTACATGGGGTGTTCGACGTTTAGCGAATACACGGTTGTCGCCGAGGTTTCTTTGGCTAAAATCAACTCCGCATCCAATCCAGAGCATGTCTGTTTGCTGGGATGTGGCGTCACCACCGGGATCGGTGCGGTACACAACACGGCCAAGGTACAGCCGGGAGATACGGTTGCCGTCTTCGGACTGGGCGGGATCGGTCTAGCGGTGATTCAGGGAGCGCGACAAGCAAAGGCTGGCCGGATTTTCGCTATTGATACCAATCCGGAAAAATTTGAACTTGCCAGGGCGTTCGGCGCCACGGAGTTCCTTAATCCGAAGGACTATGACAAACCGATCCAACAGGTTCTGGTGGAAATGACCGGCTGGGGCATTGATCATACCTTTGAATGTATCGGCAACGTCAATGTCATGCGCGCGGCGCTGGAAGCCGCCCATCGTGGGTGGGGGCAGTCGATCGTCATCGGTGTGGCTGGGGCTGGTCAGGAGATATCAACCCGTCCCTTCCAGCTTGTCACGGGTCGTTCGTGGCGCGGCACGGCTTTTGGTGGTGTCAAGGGGCGCAGCCAACTTCCCGGAATGGTCGAAGACGCCATGCGCGGCGATATCGAGCTTGCGCCTTTCGTAACGCACACCATGCCGCTCGAAGATATCAATACGGCCTTCGATCTGATGCATGAAGGAAAATCCATCCGTTCCGTCATTCATTTCTAAGGTCTGTGTCTCGCGGCGCAACATCATTTCCAACGGTTGGAAATTACAGGAGAACAATCATGGCAGTTATTTCAGGTGACGGTGTTTTCTCTCACGTTTTTCTCGGGGCGGTGGATACTGCGGTATCTGCGAAATTCTATGATGCCGCGCTTGCGGCTCTGGGCATAAAAAACCTGGGGCCGTTCGGGCATGGGTGGATTCTGTATGGCCGCGAGAAACCAGCGTTCATCATTGCGCGTCCTGGCAACGGTGAAGTGCCCTCAAGCAACGGTGTCACCATCGGTTTTGCGGCAGCGACACCCGCCGAAGTGGATGCTTTTCATGCCGCAGGTCTCGCCAATGGAGGAACCGATGAAGGCGCACCCGGCCCGCGAAGCCATCTACCGGGCGCTTATGCCGCCTATCTCCGGGATCCGGCAGGTAACAAGATATGCAGTTATACCTTCACGGACGGCAATTGACGTGCGCAAAAGGCCGTGAAAGCCATGGAACGCAAAGAAACGCACGCCTCTTTCGGGGGCGTGCAGGAAGTCTGGCGACACAATGCCGTGTCGTTGGGTGTGGAAGCAAACTTCGCGATTTACCTGCCTCCGCAGGCAAAAACTGAAAAGGTTCCTGTTCTTTACTGGCTCTCTGGCCTGACATGCACGGAGCAGAATTTCATTGGCAAGGCTGGCGCGCAACGCGTGGCTGCGGAACTGGGCATCGCCATTGTCGCGCCAGATACCAGTCCACGGGGTGTGGAGGTGGCTGATGACGATGCTTACGATCTTGGTCAGGGCGCTGGATTTTACATCAATGCGACGCAGGAACCGTGGGCGGCACATTATCGAATGTATGATTACGTCGTCACGGAACTTCCTGCGCTGATTGAAGCGAATTTTCCGGTTACGCAGCAGCGAGGTATTGCGGGACATTCGATGGGTGGATTTGGCGCCATCATGATCGCGCTGCGTAATCCTGGTCGCTATCGTTCTGTGTCAGCCTTTTCACCCATTGTGGCGCCAACGCAGGTACCATGGGGTGAAAAAGCGTTCAGCGCTTATCTTGGTCCGGATCGTGCCAGTTGGGCGGCCTATGATCCGCTTGAACTTGTGCGGACAGCAACGGAAAGACTGCCTGTCCTGATAGATCAGGGTTTGGCAGATCAATTTCTGAAAGAACAACTCAGGCCACAACTGTTCCAGGCAGCCGCACAGAACGCAGGGCAGGAACTCATTCTGAATCTTCGTCCTGATTACGATCACAGTTATTATTTTATAGCCAGTTTCATTGCAGATCATCTCAGACATTTCGTGAGTAAACTACGATGAACAGATTGTCAGATTTTTTGGATCCGCGCTTTTCTGGCTTCGGGTGGAGACGAAATCTGTTAGGGGCGTCTTTGAAACTGTGGAATTAACTGGCGGCTTTCTGCATCTTTTGTCCGGAAGCAGACATTCCGTTTGCCTGAAGGGTTTCGGGCGCCGCGAGGCGTACGAAAGTCTGGGAAGACCGAACCCGCGACACCGAGACTCAGTTATGGGGAATTTGCAACTGGCGCTGCCCTGAGGCGCCTCTGAGCGGGGTCACGTGGCGACATTCGTGACGCGACAAAGGGTGTTTCCCGCTGATCCTACACATGAAGATGACAGGATCTTCAGGGCCAGGTGCGCGCTTTCCGTCGTTTTTTCGCGTTTTACGTAAGCCTGTCGGTGCGCCGGAACGAGACGGTTCCGGCAGGCATCGGGTTATAGGGTCATGTCTGCCGATCATCATGCTGATCTCCCGGCCAGATCAGTCGTCCGTGGCGGTCCTCTGGGCTGGCACCAGCGGGGAAGGATCGGGATGACGACCATCGGACCACCACAGCATGGGCAGGGCGGTGGCATGACCGGTTCGGGTTCCGTGACTTCTGGTGCTGGCATGGGTATGACCTTCAGCAGGTCCCGCACCCGAGCGAGGCTGGCCTTGCGATTGGAACTGGCCAGCAGGCCATAATGGCGGATGCGATGAAATCCCCGTGGCAGGACATGCAGCATGAAACGGCGGATGAACTCATCCGTGGCGAGTGTCATGACCTGCTGCTGGTGGGCCGTGTCCCGTCGGTAGTCCTTGTAGCGAAACGTCACGCCGTTTTCGTTGAACGCCAGAAGGCGACGGTTCGAGATGGCAACGCGGTGGGTATAGCGCGACAGGTAGGCCAGCACCGCTTTGGGACCCGCAAAAGGTGGTTTGGCGTAGACAACCCAGCGTCGGCTGCGCACGGGGGCCAGATACCGCAGAAAGGCACGGCGGTCTGCCAGGAAAGCAAGCTGGCCCCGAAAGGCCAGCCGGTCGGCGTCGAAAAATGCCAGCAGCCGGGTGAGGAACAGACGGCGGAACAGCTTGCCCAGCACCCGGACGGGCAGCAGGAAAGCCGGGCGCGACGAGATCCAGCGCTGGGCATCGGGCGAGAGCCCGCCACCTGGCACGATCATGTGCACATGGGGATGGTGGGTCAGCGCCGAACCCCAACTGTGCAGCACGGCGGTGATGCCGATGCGGGCACCCAGATGCCGGGGATCGGCGGCGATCGGCGGCGATCGTCATCATCGTCTCCGAGGCCGCCTGGAACAGCAGGGCGTAGAGAACGGCCTTGTTCTGCAGCGCGATGTCGGCGATCCGCGCCGGCAGGGTGAAGACGACATGGAAATACCCGACCGGCAGCAGATCGGCCTCACGTTCGGCCAGCCATGTCCGTGCGGCGTTCCCCTGACAGCGCGGACAATGACGGTTGCGGCAACTGTTATAGGCGATCCGCCTGTGTCCACAGTCCCCGCACGCTGCGACATGACCACCAAGGGCTGCGGTGCGACAGTGTTCGATTGCCGACATTGTTGATTTTCACTGAGAACTGGGTTCTTCCGCACTTTTCGTGATGGGTATTTTGTACTGAGGTTCCGGAACTGGGAAATCCAGAAAGTCGTTCACTTTCATGGATATTCCCCAGTGTCACGCCTTCGGTCTCTTGATCTTCCCCGTTCCCTCGTCGTTCGTCGTGTTGTTGCACTGGATAACAGAGTGGAGATCGAAGTCGGTCTGCGAAAACGGAGTGCAGTGTGTCCGGACTGTCAGTGCCCGACACAACGCATTCACAGTTTCTATCAGAGAAAACTCGCGGATCTTCCATGGCAGGGCCGTCCAGCCACGCTGATCGTTTCTGTGCCGCGCTTTTTCTGCCAGACGATGCTTTGTCCACGTCGGACGTTTGTCATGCCCCTTGAGGGGATAACCGTGCGTCATGGCAGACAGACCACACGTCTTGCCGATCTTCATTATTATATCGCCCACACCCTGGGCGGTTCCGCTGGAGCACGAATGACCGTGCGCCTGTGTTGCCCCATCAGCGCGGATACTCTTGTCCGCCGTCTTCTCTCACGTGTGCAGAACACCACAAAAGGCACGGCCCTTACACGTGTGGTGGGGGTGGATGACTGGGCATGGCGGCGGGGACATCACTATGGAACGATTGTGGTCGATCTTGAGAAAAATGATGTCATTGACCTCCTGCCAGATCGGGACGCTGATACCCTTGCCCGATGGCTGCAGGTCCACCCCGGTATTGAAATCATTGCCAGAGACCGTGCCGGTACTTATGCAGACGGATGCCGCAGAGGCGCACCATCCGCTCTTCAGGTGACAGACCGCTGGCATCTGCTGAAGAACCTGTCAGACGCTTTTGTCAGCATTCTGGACCGTTTTACGACGACTGTCAGGACCCTGACACGACAGATGAACGTATCAACGGTCGTAAGCAAAATATCTGAAACAATCAGAGCGCATCCAGAAGAGGCGCAGGCGGTCGTCAGGTCAGCCTCTGGGGAACGGCGTGACATTCTTTTCAAGGAAGCTCTTGCCCTGAAAGCAGCGGGACACAGCATTCAGGCTATCGCCACAACGATCGGGGTAGAGAGAAAAACCGTGCGGCGCTGGTTTCAGCGGGGCCATGCACCACCATGGAAAAGAACGGTTCCGTCACGCAGCATACTCGTGCCTTACACAGCCCACCTGGAAAAGAGATGGTCCGAAGGATGTCGCAATAGTCGTCAGCTATGGCGGGAACTCTTGGAGCAGGGCTTTGCAGGACAATATGGCACCGTCTGGAAATGGGTGGCGACGCGACAGGGATGTTCCGCGAAACCCGTTCCTTCCGCGCATGTCGTTGCACCTCGGGGACGCAGACTTGCGCGGCTTCTCCTCGCAGAGGATCCGTTATCTGCCGGACAGGAGGGACTGCTGGTTCCTGCCCTTCTGGAAGCTGAACCGCACCTTGCCGTCACACTCTGCTGGCTCAGGAAAATGCAGACCCTGCTCTGTAAAAGGGGTGACACCTGCACGGGAGGCGATCTGAAGGCTCTGCTGGAAGAAGGAAAGACGACGCTGCTGTCACGTCTGATTCCCGCGCTTGAACGGGATGCGGCTGCCATTGAAGCGTCTCTTGTCACACCTTGGACAACCAGCCCGGTTGAAGGACAGATCAGCCGACTGAAAATGATCAAGCGAACCATGTTCGGAAGAGCAGGCTTCGAACTCCTCAGGGCGCGTGTCCTTCAGCCCGCATAATCAAAAAACATCATCACGAAAAGTGCGGAAGAACCGAGAACTGACCCGGGTTTTTCATCAGGAATTGACCCAGCCAGATGCTATTTCAGGTATAGTTATGCGGGCGGTCAAGAAGGAGATCTGTCCTTTCTGTTTTTTGACGCGGCAGTGCTGGCGCGGAACCTGTAGCTGTCATTTCCTGTCTCGAGGATATGACAGTGATGGGTCAGCCGATCGAGGAGCGCCGTCGTCATCTTCGGGTCACCAAAGACCTCTCCCCATTCACTGAAGCTCAGATTGGTTGTGATGATGACACTGGTGCGCTCGTAGAGGCGGCTGAGCAGATGGAACAGCAGGGCGCCACCAGACGCACTGAAGGGGAGATAACCGAGTTCATCAAGGATCACGAGATCCAGGCGGAGCAGCCTGTCGGCAATCTGCCCGGCCCGGTTGGCGGCCTTTTCCTGTTCGAGCGCATTGACGAGGTCAACCGTTGACCAGAAGCGTGCCTTCTTGCGGTGATGGGTGATCGCCTGGATGGCCAGCGCGGTCGCCAGGTGGGTTTTCCCGGTTCCCGGACCGCCGATCAGCACGACATTTTCAGCACGCTCGATGAAGTCCCCGCCATGGAGCTGGCGGACCATGGGCTCGTTGATCTGCGTATCGGCAAAAGAGAACCCGGACAGGTCTTTGTAGGCAGGGAACCAGGCTGTCTTTGTCTGGTAGGCGATGGAGCGCACTTCGCGTTCGGCCAGCTCCGCCTTCAGAAGTTGCGAGAGGATGGGGATGGCCGCCTCAAAAGCTGGCGCGCCCTGCTCTATGAGGTCAGCCGTAGCCTGGGCCATGCCATACATCCGCAGTCCACGGAGCATGATGACAAGTGAAGCGGCTGCAGGATCATGACGCATGACGGCTGGATCAGGCAGGTTGGCGAGACGCGCTTGGTCTGTTCGACAAAACCGTCAAAGGGACGCCCCGGGACCATGAGGTGTGGACGCTCACTGGCATGGACCTCGGCGATGGTCCGGGCCAGTTCGATATGCTGCAGCCGTTCCCAGCAGTCCAGGCAGCGGGCTTCCAGCCAGGCATTCAGCGCCCCCAGATCCGCAAAGGCAGGCAGATCCTGCCAGATATGGCGCCGGGCATCCTGCACGGTCTTCTCAATCTGCCCTTTCTCCCATCCCGCTGCCGGATTGCAAAAAGTCGCTTCGAACAGATAATGGCTGGCCAGAGCCATGAAGCGCAGATTGACCTGACGTGCCTTGCCTGACCCAATCCGGTCCACGGCGGTCTTCATGTTGTCAAAAATACCCCGCCGCGGAACACCACCGAGCACGCGGAAGGCCTCGGTAAGCGCATCGAAAAGCATTTCGTGGGTCTGCAGGGGATAGGCCCTGAGTATGAAGGCCCGGCTAAAGGACAGTTTGGTGTGGGCAACCTGCAGCTTGACGCGATGCCCGGCAATCACCGCCCAGTCCTCACCCCAGTCGAACTGGAAGGCTTCTCCGGGCTGGAAGCGCAGGGGGACAAAAACACCTCGACCCGTTGTCTGGCGTGCCTGGTGCTGTTCGTGTTTCCATTGCCGGATAAAAGCGGCCACCCGTCCGTAGGAGCCATCATAACCCAGCGCCACAAGGTCTTCATGTAGTCGTCGCGCCGTGCGCCGGTTTTTGCGTGATCGGGCAGCTTCCAGGACGAGCCATCCCCTCAGCCTGTCAACAAATGGGTCCAGTCGGCTGGGGCGTTCGGGAACCTGGTACCGCGGTTCAATACTCTCCGCCCGGAGATATTTCCGGATCGTATTGCGTGACAGCCCCGTCCGGCGTTCAATCTCGCGGATCGGAAGATGATCCCGGCAGTGCCACCGACGGATCACACTCAGAAGCTCCATGTCAATCACTCCTCAAACCCCCAGCAGATGATGCCGGGGAGTGTGAAGGCATGGGTCAAATCTCAATGAAAATTTCCGCCCTACCCGGGTCATGTATGGATGCCCGCGTTCGTGCAAGCAGATGCGTTGAACAATAGAGGCGTGTGATCGGATGCGGTCATGTATCAGGCCTTTGGATGCGGTCTGAACATGACCACTGGCCGGTATGGGCTACGCGGATCTGGTGCAAATCAATTCTGCGAACTCGAGGTTCATTGACCCGAATGCTTTTCCAGACCCGTTCTTTCCGATCGTTTGTCCTTACTGCTCGACGACCTCCTCACACGCCGACGTACCGCGCGTAGTTACTCCCGACTGATTGTCAGGCGGCAACCGCGCGCGGATCCCTGAAAAACTCTTCCCGTGTTTCCATGGCCCAGAGCGAGCGGGCCATTTTATTGGCCAGGGCAATGGCAGCCAACTGACGGGGCTTGCGGCGCAGCAGCCGCCCGAGCCAAGTATCGGCGTCGGGCGTGTTTTGGCTGAACCAGCGAATAACGGACATGGCGCCGATGATGAGCAGGCGGCGGATGTCGCGTTGGCCCATTTTCGACGTATGCCCCAGAACCTGTTTGCCGCCGGACGAATGCTGTTTCGGCACCAGGCCCAACCATGCCGCGAAATCTCGGCCGCGCCGGAATGTCGACAGGGTGGGCGCGAACGCCTCGACCGCCATGGCCGTCACCGGGCCGATCCCCGGCATGCTCATCATCCGCTCCGTCCTGTCGGATTGACCGGCCTCCTGCCTGAGCGTCTTCTCCAATGCAGCGATGCGCCCCGAAATCTGTTCGATCTGATCGAGATAGATGCGGGCCGTCTCCACGACCAGAGGCTCAATCCCGGTTTCCGCCGTCTCGATGATCCGTCCCAATTCCTGCACGTTCGTGATTCCCTTGGCGGCGATGATGCCATGTTCCGCCAGGTGAGCCCGGAGCGCGTTGATCATCTGCGTCCGCTGACGCACGAACATGTCACGCGTCCTGAAGACCATCGCCCGAGCCTGCTGGCGTTCCGTCTTGGGCTCCACGAAGCGCATCGTCGGACGGCTCGCCGCTTCTGCGATGGCTTCGGCATCGGCCGCGTCGTTTTTCTGCCGCTTGACGAAAGGCTTCACATACGCCGGCGGCACGAGCCTCACGTCATGTCCGAGCGCACCGATCGTCCGGGCCCAAAAGTGGGCTGTCGCGCACGCTTCCAACGCAACGATGCACCGTGGCAGCTTCGCCAGGAATGTCGTTACCTGAGCGCGCGGCAGCTTCTTGCGGAACGCTACGCTTCCGTCTGCCCGAGCGCCGTGAAGCTGAAAAACCCGCTTTGCAAGATCAAGGCCAATAATGGCAACTCCGTCCATGGATGCCTTCTCCTTCCCGTGACGTTGAACAACAACATCACCTTGGCACATCTCGCGATGCCGTCGGGAGCGGGCATCCACCCCATCAGTTCTCAGTGAAAATCAACACTCGATCACAGCCTCGACCAACTGTAAGCTACCAGTCGCAGGCATAGGCGTAGAACTAGTCGTAGACATGGAACCCCGGCGTCAGACCAACGCCACCAGCCTATCCCGGACCGGCAACGCCGCTAACCCACGGGGTCTCCTTGCCGCTTACCAAGCGGCGTTGATCTCGATCCAGATATCTCACGACGATTGGCCCTGACGGGCCAGTGCGCAATGGCACACGCCAGCTATGTGGAAAGCGCGCGTGCCATGGCGCACACCCTCACCAACTGGCCTGGTTTTGCTCCGCCGCCATGGCCGATTTTTGCGCCGCCGTTGACAGGTTTAGAGTTATAGGTCCTGACGCACGAGTGCATAGCCTGGGTGACGAATCAATTTGTCGAAGTTTTGGCAAAGCGTATCAATTACTAGTTTGACGCGAGGGTTGCGATGGCGGGCGGCGCCATATATTGCCCAGACAGATATTTTTTCACTCTCGTTGGCTTCTTGGAGGAGCGGTATGAGGTGACCTTGAGCAACTTCATAATGCACAAAAAAGTTCGGCAGATATGCTATTGCCTCTCCTGAAACTGCATAGAATTTTGCCATCCAATAATCATGAACGCTGAATCGCACATTGTAATCGCCAATCCGCTGTCCGTCTGTGTCTTGAAGTAGCCAAGGCTCCGCTATTCCCTTGCGCGTATATTCTATGCCGGGCATTTCCCTTATATCCTCAACAGAATTAGGGGTTCCTAGCCGCTGCAGAAGTAGCGGACTAGCGTAGGCGCGATACCCAACATTGCCTAGTTTTCGACAAACGTGATGAGATGATGGGGCAGTGCCAACAAAAATAAGGCAATCAAATTCTGTTTGTTCTGGCAATGGAGTGTCACTAGGGTACATTCGTGTTTCGAAGGATAGCCCCGGATGCTCTCTTGCCAAGTACAAAGTTGCTGCGCCAATAATGCTGGTCCCAAACTCCGCACTTCCTAATATCCTCACTTTACCATTCAAGGAGCTATGGGCACGTTGAGCCGCACTTGCAGCCAGTTCGATGCTGTCAAATATACGGCCGGTATTATCTAGAAGGGCACGTCCAGAATCTGTGAGCTGCAAGCCTCTCTGAGAACGATGAAACAACTCAACTTCCAGCAAATCCTCCAGGCGGCGGATGCTGTGGCTGAGCGTTGCCTTTGGTACGCCGGAAATCATACCGGCGCGCATCAGGTTTCCCGTCCTCGCGACATGAACGAAATTGCTGATATCCTTGAATTCAACTTTGGTCGTCATGGCGGCCTGGGCTTTTCCAAACCTCGAACGGAAGGTCTGGTCAGTTGGTTTACTCCGGGTGGCAACGCGTTGCTACCAAATTATGACAGCGTTCTGTCTTCGGCAGGCGAGGTTAGCACTTTGCTGCCATTTTATGCAAGGGTGACAACAAAAATAGCTACTTAAGTAGCACTTGGTGGGGATTCCGCCCGAGAACGCTAAAGCGTGAGGAGGGTAGCACTCGGAGACCAACAGGTCGCTGGTTTAGTGCCGCGCTGAAGATGTCATTTTCAGCTCTGCTGCGGCTTTGGCTTGTTCATCTGTTCTGTGTGGCGGGTTTGGTCGGTTTGCGACGTCATCTTCTGCTCAAGCCGGGTCAGCTTTGGCAGTCTGGGGAGATTTCCGGCGGCCAGCGTCATGATGAAGCGAAACCGTGCGCATTCAATGCCGCGATAAACGGTCTGGACGGCGCCTCCGATGGTTTTGGCCCAGCCGAAAGCCTCCTCGATCCGTTTGCGGTGCCTGAGGGGACGAGCGTAGCCCTTGTACCCGGTGAGCGCAAGGGAAGGTGCGGTAAGTGGGTCCGTCGAAACACCAGCGGGAAGGGCGCTGTGCATCAGATAAGCCCATGCACTGCATTCCTTGGGGGCCCCGGCCCGAGGGCCGGAGTGGACAGGCCGAACGAAAGAGCCGCACCAGAGGGCGCGGCAGTTGCTTGTCATCGCTAGAAGACAAGAGGGTTCAGCTATGGGCCGGGGGTAGTCGTGGTCAAGGGCACCGTTGTGTCGTGCCTGCGTCGGCTTCCGGCTGACAATCACCGGGGATGCCGCCCTAGATAACGGCTCGGCTTGGCAGCACAGGGCCTGCGTAGGCACAGGCCCTAGGGCGTGTCGTCAGTTAAACGGGGGGCTTATGAAGCTTGTACTCCCGTTTGATCTGTGATGTTTTCTTCCTGTTTCTGGAACGGGGAGAGTGTGAATGCGACGGTATGGTCTGAGCGATGGTCAGTGGGAACGGATAAAAGATCTTCTCCCGGGTCGCGAAGGTCATGTCGGTGGGACGGCTGCGGATAACCGTCTGTTTATCGAAGCCGTGCTGTATCGTTACCGTGCAGGCATTCCCTGGCGTGATCTGCCTGCCCGGTTCGGGGACTGGAAGAACGTGCACCGGCGGCTGCGTCGCTGGTGCGAAGGCGGCGTGATCGAGCGGATTTTCCGGCATCTGGCTGCTGACCATGACAACGAATACATGATGATCGACAGCACCATTGTCCGTGCTCACCAGCATAGCGCGGGCGCCCGTAAAAAAGGGGGATGGATCAGGCCACCGGGCGGTCCCGTGGCGGACTGACCACGAAAATCCATGCCATTGTCGATGCCGCGGGAAAGGCTGTGGCTCTTTCCCTGACGCCCGGACAAAGGGCCGACATCACAGAAGCAGAGCCATTGCTCGATGAAGTCGATCCCGAGGTCTTCATCGCCGACAAGGCTTATGATGCCGATCCCCTCATCGAAAAGCTTGAAGAGCGGGGGATCACACCGGTTATTCCGTCAAAGAAAAACCGACGCAATCCACGGAAAATCCTCTTTTCGCTTTATAAAAAACGAAACATCATCGAACGCTTCTTCGCCAGACTTAAACAGTTCAGAGGTATTGCAACACGATATGACAAGCTGAAGTCAACTTTCCTCGCAGCCGTGCAATTCGTCTCCGCCATCATTGGAATTAACTGACGACACACCCTAGGCGAATGTCCCTTATTGATGCAAAAAAAGCCCTTAATTAGGTTACAAAACGCGATCGCGTTTTTATCAACGCACGGGTCTGCTTTCGCCTTCATCTCGGACGTATGGACTTCAGAACCCATTCTCGCAAAGCGGACACAAGCGATTCAGCTCTCGTCTCGAAAGAAGTTGACGTGATGTCCTCCCTCTGGATCCAATCGTCTTGGCCACGTAATTTTCTCAAAAAGATAGTAGTTAATCTCGGCACGTCTCACGATCGGTATTTGATTGACTTTCAAAAGGAATACAAATGAACGCGGCGCAAGCACGGCAGATTTTACGGGGATTGGATGAGGAGGAACCGCCAGTGTTGCCAGTTTCTGTCCTAAAAAATCTTAATGTAAATGATATTCCAGATGGTTGCGGATTTCAAATCGGTACTATCGAAGATAGCATCCATAAAATCGAGTGGAATGGCACCATCTACCGACGTGGCGCGAATTTGGTCGGGGAAGCCGATCATACATGGACGCGCAAGTATTGGTATTCTCCGATTGGTCTGGAACAGTATCTTGATCTTGTCCGTCGAGCCATAGAGGCACGGCAAAAATCTTGTGGCGACGTTGCGATAACCTATCAAGATGACGATGGGGCGTTGTCGCGCTAAGTTTCGAAATAATGACAACCGAAGCCAATTTGAGTTTGGCCTATGCTGCTATACTCAAAGTTAGCCATCAAGTCGAAGAAGCTGCAACTGCTGCGTCGGACGAAGTTGGCAAGCGGATATCAGAGATAGCCGCCCGCCTATCAGGCTGGGGATCAGAAAGTCTAGATAATCTTATTGATGCTGTAGAAACCGCATCGACAAATCAAGATAAGGGGCGTTCTTTAGAAGAACTTTGTAGCCGACTGTTTGAAACAGTTCCTGGCATGTCAGTCACTCAGCGCATACTTACTGAGACTGAGGAAATTGATATTTACATTGTAAATGGAAGTGAAGATTCCCGTTTCAAACGGGAAGGAGCAATTATTCTCGCTGAGTGTAAGAATTGGTCCGGGAAATGCGGAAAAAATGAATTTGTCGTATTTCGTTCTAAAGTTGAAAATCGTAGTCGGAGAGCAACACTAGGTTTTCTGATTTCGTGGAATGGGTTTGCTGAAACGATCACAAAGGAAATGCTAAGAGGTAGCCGTGAAGAGACATTGATTATACCGCTTACAGGTCATGACATACGTGAAGCAGTTCGGAACATGAATTTCCCTCAAGTGTTGGCAAAGACATGGGACGATGCTGTCTCGTTGTAAATTGCCACATATCGACATTTTGCATTGTTTCAGTGAGACGCAATCACAAAAATTGCAGGTCGTTCGCCGGTATATATGATAGAACGCATGCGTATAGATCGAGAATACCACAATATTTTCGGGAAATTAGGGGCTGTTATGACTGCACGCGAAGGCGCTTTTGAGTTCGACGAGAATGCAAGTCTTGACGAAAATCTATCTGCATTCGGAAGCCATATCAGCCAATTGGATGCGGCGCTTGCCGCAGATCTGTGTGACCGCTTTGCGATCTTGCTCGATGGAAAGTACAAGGCCGAGGAAATATGGGATCGATTACTCGATATCTGCGTCACACCGCCAGTAACGGAAGCCGCTGCTACGGCTCATGAGCAAACCGCGGCAGCAAACCCCAATGCGCCAGCGGTCGTACAATCTTTGCCCACTCCGCCCCCAACCGTGACAGGTTGGCTCCTCGAAGGCGTCTTAATCGAGGGATTCAGAGGAGTGAACAACGAAGGTCAGCCGCTCGAACTCAAACTTCACCCGACGAAAATCAACAGCATTTCTGCGGTCAACGGTGTTGGAAAGTCGTCCGTTTACGACGCAGTGCGCTATGCGATTACCGGAAAGCTGCCTTGGCTCGACGACCTTCCTGCTACCGAACGGGACAAGGATTATTACCAGAATCGCTTTCATTCTACCGGGCAATCAACCATCAAGCTTCAACTCGTCGCTGAACCAGGCTCCGAAAAGTGCGAGATCACGGTAATTCGGAACTCGTTGGGGCAGCGCGCGGTTAGTGCCCCCACACCGTGGGACGCGACAGCGATACTGGCTGGGCTCAATCGTGAGTTCGTATTTCTTGACGGTCCGACATTTCAGAAATTCATCGAGGCTGCACCACTGGCTCGCGGGCGTACCTTCTCTGGGCTTCTAGGCCTATCTGCATACAGCGACCTTCGCCAAGCACTGGCGGGTTTGGCAAACACTCGAGCCTTCAACAGTCATTTCGGCATCACTGCCCATACACAAGCTAAAACCCGTGAGGAACGGACAGTAGGCGAGTTATCAAGGGCGATTGCCAACGACTACGAAACACTGGTTGGTACCGCCATCGGAACATTGGATACGACGACTGCAAAAGAAAAGTGTAATGAAGCGCTGACCCAGATCGCCCCACTCAAACCGGTGTGCCAGGGAAAGGCGTTCGATACCATCAACATCGATGCCGGTATCGAGGCTATCAAAAATGCTGAGGGTGGACCGAAGCGCGAACGGCTCGGTGCCTGTATCCGCGAGCGTGGAGGCCTCGCAAAGGTCAACCACGACGCTCCCGACACGGCGCGTGCCGAGCTGTTGGTTACTCGCGCGACCGAGCGGGCGGAGGCACTGGAAAGAACCGCTGGCGACTTGATGCTCCAGCTTTATCAAGCCGGTACAAAGGTTATCGAAAGTGGACAGTGGGAGGACACGCACTTTTGCCCGCTCTGTGATGGAACGGCACCCCGTAGCCTAAAAGAACACCTCGCCTTCCGGCTTTCCGAATTTGAAGCATTGGACAAAGCGACCGCCTTACTTGCGGCCGAATGGAATGAAGCCGGGTGGACAGAGCTAACACAACTTGAAGCAGTCATTGAGACCGTTCCAGAAAAACGCCTGTTCTCTGGGCACCAGGCCCGTGCCGGATCTGGCACAATCACACAGGCTGAAGCCGAGACTTTGGTGCAATACTTGGCAACGTTGCGCTCGAAAGCAACGGAGCTTGATGAGCAACTCGAGAGGGAACAGGCTCAGCTCGAGCAGGAACTGCCACCGTCATCGGTGGAAGTTACCAAGAAGGTGGAGACCGCGCGACGTTTGCAGGAGAATTGGAACAAGCTCGATCTGTCACAGAAGGCATTGGTTGCAGAGCAAGCGAGGGAAGATTGCGTTGACCGGATCAGGATCTTCTTGAAGGGCACATCCAGCGCCTTTGCGACAGCTGAGGCTAGCATGAGCAGCGCCCGGCTTGCGGCAGTCGAACCCATCTTCAAAAGCTATTTCAAGAAGATGTCGTTCTACGGAGTGGAACCAGCTGTCTCCAAGAAGGTGAACAGCGAGGAACTCCGCATTAACCTTGCCCAGTTCTATGGGCTGACGAATGTCTCTCCGCAGGCGCTCCTCTCCGAGAGCTTTCGGAACGCCTTCGCTATATCGCTCTATCTGGCCGCCGCATCACTCTACGGCGGTCTGCCGAAATTCATCGTGCTCGACGACGTGACGTCAAGCTTTGATGCCGGTCATCAGAACTTTCTTGTTGAACTTATCAGGACAACATTTGCGCGCCCTGGCAACGCCGTGGGCCCACAGGTCATACTCTTGAGCCATGACACCATGCTTGAGAAGCTTTTTAACAAGCACACCGGCACAGGAACGTGGTGGCATCAACGAATAGAAGGATCGCCCCAAGTGGCCGTCCTTCCGCAAGCCGGAGCAGTCAATAAGGTCCGGGACCGCACAATATCAATGCTTCAGGCTGGTCAGGTCGACTTTGCCAAGGAAGGAGTGCGGCAATACCTGGAGTACCGATTAAGTGATCTCATCAGCAAACTTCGGATCCCTGTGCCGGTCGATATTGCCTTTAACGACGACAAACACCTGTCACATGAGTTTCTAAAAGCAATCGAGGCTGCGGTTAAGCTGCACAAGGCGGCCAATATACTCACGCTGGCCTCGGCACAGGAAGTTGGTCTTAACACCAATATGATAACGATTGTCGGAAATTTTCTAAGTCATTGGGGTACTGGCCAAACTGCAGCGTTCTCCGGCCCCTCCTTGCTTGGCGTGATGCAAGCCATTGACGACTATTGTGATTGCTTCACCTTCGAGCCTGCGCCTGGCGCGCCCCGACGATATTACAAGACGCTGTCGCAGCAGCAGTGAGGCATGCGAACGGAATTTTTGGGAAATCGGACAGGGACTTGCGCGGCAGGAATGAAGGCGTATTGCAGGCGAGTGGCTGCTTTTCCAACTCCATTAGGCGGCCGGCAAGCCCCCACTACCCTTCACTGACCTAATCTTCTTCGGCGAGAAGCGGCTCAAAGAGATTTTTCAAATCTTGATCGTCGAAAGTATCTTCCTGCACATCCTCACCGGTCACCGACAACTCTTCATCCTGCGCGGCATTTTCATTCACCTCTTCAATCCGGCTTTGAATGGCACGTTTAGCGCTCTCCACTGCTTGTGGGTTGTACCCGATACGATTGGCGAGTTTTTCAACAGTCGAAATGTAGTCAGAGAGAGTTGAATCTGAGTCCACGTGCCTGAGATTGTCACTTACATTCTCGATCATTTTAGGAATTGCCGTATTTATTTCATCATCGAACATATGCCCGAGATTGGCCTTGTTGGTGTCAATTGATGTTACAACGCGTTCGAGGTCATCAGGATCGAGAGAGCCGCCGAGCATCTTGCGAATGGCGTTCTCGATAGCGACGACCAACGGGCCTGTATCTTTTTTTTCGTTCTGAGGTGCAGATAGCAGGTTTGCGAGGATGGTGGGCAGCGTCCGAGCATCATCCCATGACTTGAATTGGTCTTTTGGGTCGGTCGCGATTGCAACCGCCTTTTCCAAAAATAGCTCATGTCCGCTCAACTTCCACCATAGAAGCAGCATATTGATACGGTCTGATGTTGTCGTGTCATAGACACGGAAATTGATAGGGTTCGAAGAAATACGCTTCCATCTCGGTATCGTGTCGAGGCGTTGCACAAGCGTCGTGAAACCCGCCAAAAATATCCTCCAGTCATCAGGCGTTAGGTCGGGTAACTTTTTGAACTGATCGACTATTCGCATCGCGCACGAGGGCGTGGGGGCTCCTGCCGCCATTGTTACCAACAATTTTTTGTCGAGCAGATAGCGGTAGAGATAATCACGAACGGACGGGTTAATAAATGATATTCGGCCGTTTGCGACGGCGATAAAGCCGCCTTCCAGCACTTTTACGCTGCTCTCAAAATCCTTAGCGTTCCAAGCTATGCCGAATTTCTGGCACAAAATTGGATGCAGCCCTTCAAATATTTCCTGAATATCTTCAATTTCTGCGCCGTATTGTGATCCAAAATAGAGAGAAAATAAAAGATGTTGACACCGACGTGGTATGTGGTTCTGGAATTGCTTGTCCCAGATTGACTCGGGATCATTTAGCTTATTAATAAATATTTCAGGATAATCTTCGACCGCCACATCTTCGATATGCGATGCGTCAGTCATCCATTCTACGATTCGTGGATTATAGCACTTGTGATCAATAATTTTCTTAATCGTTTCGGTATCATAGAGTGCTCGAATATGTTCGATTGGTACGCCAGCGACGACGAGATGATTGTAAAGAATTCGAGCCCGTATTCGGCGAGTATAAATACTTACATCAAGCTGATATTGCGCCACGTCGAGCCTGTGGTCGGCAAGGACATCGGACACAAGTTTCGCATGTTGAAAAACTGGTGCACGGGTCGTGAGAATAAATCGTGCTGTGGGCGTGCGACGTACTCGCGCAATAAACCGGCCAAGCTCGGTGTCTTGGGTAGATAAGGCTCTTTCGTCGAGCGCAATGCGACCCAAAAAGTCGTCAAAAAAGAACACCTGTCGGCGACTGTCATTTATCCGCGCAAATCCGTCGTCGAGACTTCGGATCGCGACGAGATCCCACTCTTCCCCGATGTACGCATACGCCAGCATTTCGGCCAAAGTTGTCTTTCCCACGCCTCCAGACCCGGAAATGATCAAAATGCGTTGGCTTTCGAGAACTTTTCGTCCCTGACCAAAGCTCGGGTTCTCGGCATAAACGTTTAGTTTGGCGGTGATCTCCGCTCGGGTGACTGCGTTGAAGTTATGTGATCCGGACTGCAAAACTCGTTCGAGGATCGCCATATCAGATAGCCAAAGTTTGACATGGCTTTTAGCGACATTGTCATGCTTTCGAAGAAGCGAGTTCAGGTCTTCAAAACCCAATATATCAGATGCGTTATTTAGGCTTGGGCCTATGCTATCCGCGAGCACCTTCTTATTAGCGGGCGTAAGAGAAACCGAAGTAACGAGAATATATCTGTCTGGCTGTATTTGATTGATCGATGGGCGAGCACTCCGCATTTGCCTTGCCAATGCTGCGAAGCCTGACTTGCGAAGGTGCTTCGCCTGAAGGATCGTGGTTGCTCCAGATTTTGCGTGGCGTCCGTCAACACCTCCATCGGGACCAGGGCCAAACCCCTCAAATCGACAAGCTAATTCCTCGCCCAACAGGTCTCGTGCAAGATCTTCAAAATCGGCTGGAGAGAGGGAGGTGAAACTGTATGTCACGATCTTACCGCTAAATGTGTCTAGGTCGATACGCAGCGAAGCGTCGCCAATGGTATCTGATCAAGTTAGTTCGAACGATAGCATATCCTGATGGTGGTCGCTTTCTACCGCCAAGCGAAGTGGCTCGAGTTGATCGGTAGCCGTCATTTGCATAAATGGCACAAAGGACTGTTTTCGGTCATATCTTTCCAATACCCGACATTCCGCTTTCCCCCCCCCTGATCTACCTGTCTCTCGGTGAATGCTCTCCGAAGTTAACATTGCCATACGAACCGCCCTAGAGCTTGTTTTAAAAATTAGAAACAGAGGCTTTCAGATCATAAGTTGAGATACTTGCCGGTCGCGCAGCATTCATCCTAACCTCGACCGATTTTCTTTGAACGGAACATTTTTGCTCTCTTTATTCGGCGCCTCGGTTTGACAGATGAGATGACACGTTCCTGTGAACGAATTTCGGCCAAGTCGTAAAAATGGCCTTTGATCCAACCTTCCAGGTAATCTCGCGCCCATTGAGCAAAATGATCGCCGGCAAGGGCATGCCTTGCAAGTTCGGCATCGATGACATGAAGGACTGTTTTCCAGTCGTCGGGTCGCGATCGCACCAGTTGCACCAGCAACCTGCCGATGACGCGGCTTTGTTGCCATGATGGCAACTTCAATCTCCATACGCCCCTCATGGTGTCGACCGAAACGGCAATATGCGAAAGCATATGAGCATTACGTCCACCGATAAATTGGATGGCGGCGTTGTACAATGCGAACGCCCGTAGGTCGTCTAATGCGAGCATATGGAGTAACGTTTGGGCGTTAAGGCTGAGATGGCCGTGGCGCATTGCTCCAAGTATGCCAACGCCGACCAGGTGCTGGTCGAGTGTGATCCGGCCATCTTCTACAAAGACATTTAGGACTACTTGAAGCCAAGCCCCACCTTTGACGCCCTGACTTGCTGCATATTGACGGAGGTTTAGGTCTTCCGAGAGAATGATAACATTCTCAGTTCGCGCGAGGTTGATGGGATCGAATATTTCTTTCGATCGGAAATTGTCGAAAAGCTTGTCTAGCCGATCATCTAGCGACCCGTCGACTGGCAGGATCTCACACAGCGTCTCAATGTTCTCAATGATCGCATTCACCCTTGCCAGCCGCTTCTCCGTGGCCTCAGGGCTATGGACCTCCCGCCATGCCTGTTCACCATCGAAGCCAATGGTCATGAATTCGCGGCCACGGGCGCTCTCAATTCTCGTCCGCAGTTCAATCATTTCGTCCATGGTCGAGCGTGCAATGCACAGCCTTCCGAAATAATCCTTTGCAGCTTGAAGATGCCCCAGTTCGTGCAGTTGCCAGACGGTCAGTGTGTCAAACGCAACACCTTTGCCGCGTGCCTGACGCACGAACATCGTAGCCTCTGTGCGCTCGTCAGCTGTACCAACGCAGGTGCGGAGATTGGTTCCGGTTCGCGTCATATGTTCAGCCAGTTGAAGGACCGAGCGGTTAGAGCAGGCGGCAATTGCTGCTAGCGGGACAGGGTGGGACGTATAGGCTGCGGCGATTACGTCATCCCTGTGCTGAAGTTCATGAATCACATCAAGGATCGGCTGTACGTCGCCTTCTTTTATACTCATCTCGAAGAGCGATCGCGCATTTGGGAACCGAGCCGCGTGTTTCGCCATGATATCTTGGAGCAGCCAGATATATTTGTGCTTGAGCTCTTTTATCCTGTAACGCTTTGAAAAGCCGATTTTTGCGGGGATTTCGATTACTTCGTTGAGAGATTTCCCCATCAAAGCAATTGCCAAGGGGTGGTCCAACGTAAACTGGTCAACCCCGAGAATCTCTTCTTCACTGATGATGCCGGTGACATTCTTGGCGCCGTCCAACCCTTCAAGGTCAAACCAGAAGTCAGTCTGTGCAGGGCCTGCCCGACCAATCGGAGAAGGCAGAGCCTCGTTCATTAAAATAATTGAAGGATAGGAAGATACAACGTTTTCATCGTGCCGATTGGTTGCGGCTACCCTATACGCAAGTCGTAGTGCTCGTGTGGTTTCCCCTGCGCGTCGATGCCAGTAAGCGAGCCGCATGAGATCGTTAGGAGAACCGTCTACCGCGTCGTCATCGATGCCAGCGACTAAATCCCGGGCTTCGTCTTCCTTATTGGCGCGCATTAGTGTGTGCGATAGCAGGAGGATGGCGCGCAGATCATTCGACACTGCAGACATCGCTGAGCGAAGGTAGCGCTCTGCAGCTCCGAGATCACCCCGATTGTACTCAGCCGCGCCAGCCAACCGCGCATAGAGCGGAAGAGCGATCACCTTTGGAGCAAGAGAGTGATAGAAAGGCGATGTCCTCGCCTGCGTCGGCGCGTTTGCGAAGGCGTGGGCAAGCCAAGCCAGCGGCTCTGATGGCCGGTCTATGCCAACAAACCCATCGAGTACGCTAATGATGTCATCCCAAGCCTCACGTAATAGCGAGAGCTGAGCGAACATCACTCTGTCCGCATAGCTTGTCGCCGAAGTAATAAGCGATCGCGTCTTCTCCGCCATCGCTCCGAGCGCTTCAGGTCTCGCTATCCGATAAATATCCGCCACAGCGATATGGGCTCCGACACCTAGCGGCCAGCGTTCGAGGAGTTGATCGACATCTTCGTCAAGGTTTGCGCCCATCCTACCAGCGTGCCGCGCGCGGAAGGCCAACACGTCGAAAAGCTGGCGCGCGGGAATCGGCAGTTTTTCGCGGCGCTCGTTGGTCGCTTCCTTGAGGACCTCCGCCCATTGGTGGAGGTTGCAAAGCACTACAAGCAGTGGAAGGACCGCATTGTCTGAAAGAAGGACACTGAACAAGAGGCGTTTGGCCTCGGCAAATTCTTCTAGATCGATAGCAACCAATGCCGCCGTCAGCGTAGCATCTGGATCCTTGGTCCCTGTCGCCAGAACCTGGCCTGCAATGAGTTTCGCTTGGTCCAAATCTCCCAGAGCGCGATAGGCTGTTACGAGATTATACCCCACCATGCACCAAGTGGGATGGGTCGCATGCTCAAAGTGACGAACCTCGTCCCAGCGGCGTTGTAGCAGTTCCGCTCCCTCGCGCAGTTTGGTCCGTTGATCGTTGCGAACAAATCCTAGGCGTTCGACGACGTCGCCGGAAAGAGCCTCGTCGACCAGAGCATCACCGGCCATCTGGATAGAGTTGCCATCCTGAGGGAAGCGTTCGAGCGTTTCGGCAGCCAGGGCCCACCAGCTTCCCGCAGCGCCTTTCTGACGAAGGTAGTTGATGCGGTGAATACGAACGTTATGGTCGTCCAGAAGATCCGGCGAGACCATCGCCATAGGATCTCGCTCGACACTGTCCACCGCTGCCACCTGGAATGCGAGCCCGGCAGCGCCAACATTGCTGGCATCCTCAGCGAGTGTATCCTCTGCAAACGTCCACGCACCCGTCAAATCTCCCTGGATGATGAGTGAGAGGATCCTGTTCGCTCGCATGCGTGGATCTGTCGGATTGAGGGCATAGGCTTCATCGAGAAGTGGGGCGGCATCGATTTCATCACCGAGCTTCATCCGGGCGATGGCAATATTGACCTTCACCCGCGCTCGGATCGAGACGACATTCTTCTCGTTGAGCGTATTATCGAGCGCTTGGAGCAATTCTAACGCGGTCCGTGGCCTTCCCGCGTTCAGCATGTCGCGATATTGGTCGATCTGTACGTCGAGATGCTGGTCGAAGGCACTGCGGGCCGTATCTATTGGCCCGATCGCAATCGTCGTGCGGATCTCCGCCAGACATTGTAGTGTCCGGTCATTCTGAGCGCGGATCTCCGCCTGCCCCGACAGCGTCTCGCTGCCGAGCTCAAGCAGGCGATTGGTCGATGAGCTGTAATCAGGGTCGAAGGCAGCAAGCGCTCTCGGGTTGTTTCGAATCTTTTCCTGAAGGGTGTCCCAGCCCCAGACTTGAATATCGACCTTTCGACCGAGCCTCGCCTGGTCTTGGCCCAACTCGATTGCAAGCATATCGTGAGCAGGTTCGTCTGTCGCGGTGGTGACGATATAGAATTCCGTCAGTGGCGGTTTGATACCCATCGCCTGATCAACCTCCTTGCGGATCGTCGTTTCGGCGAGCTTCGCGCCACGGGTGATGAGTTTGCACTGAATACCGACTGGTTGGCCTGGATCGCGCTCGCGTCTGCCAATCAGATCGAGGCCAAACTGCTTCTTGCCTCGCGTACCAAAGAGTTTGACATTGGGGTCATTGAGATGCTCCGCGAAAATCGGAATACAGTTGTTCTCGAACACCTTGTCGTCGGTCGGGATGTTTATGATCGTCGAAGAGGCCACGCGTCGGTTTTCCGTTTCCCTACAGAGAAAGTTGGGATCAACATGCTATTCTCAAGTAAAAATTAAGCGTCAATTTACGCCGAAGCGGCCGTGTCCACAATGACGCCTTCTACTTGAAGGCAGTGAATTCGATTGATCGTCGCCATTATAGACGGCGCTACGCATGGCAAATGTTGGTCATCTTCTATCAATAACCGACCTTCTGCTTCCTCAAAAAAACAGACCTAAATATTCCGTTGTTCAGTCCTGGAAGGTGCGACGAGATTGAAATGCTGGACATTCAAATTGGCTTCATGCGCTCGTGCCTGAGCCAACTCGAAAGCACTCTGCATACGCATCAGAGTATCGGCGCGTACTCCAAAGGCCTTCTCAAACCGAATGGCCATGTCAGCAGACAGGTTAGACCTTCCGTTTAGAAGAGCACTGATCGACTGACGCGAGACACCAAAATGTTCCGCAACGGTGTTTACCTTGATATTATAAGGCTCCAGTATTTCTGTCCTGATCCAGTCACCCACATGAACGGCCAGCGAGGCGTGCATTTTAAGCGCCATGATAATCCTCCAGTGTCATATCGCAGAGGGAACCCTGCTCGTTCAGGCGAAACGTCAGACGCCAGTTTTTGGTGACCGTCATTGACCAGATGCCTGCGCGATCCCCCGTCAATGGGTGCAACCCATAATTTGGAGGTATAGCGAGTTCGTCCAATGATGCTGCTGCATCAATGAATGCCAACATCTTTCGAAGTCGGGTCACATCGCCAACCAGACCTTTAGCATTACCTGTTTCAAAAAAACGGCGCAGGCCTTTGTGACTGATGCTGTCAATCTCCATAGATGTAATCTATAGCTTTACGTTCCCAATGTAAAGAGATGCTTTACATGGTAGAATTCCTATTGCCTTGAGCTTACCTAAGAGCCCCCTTCCCTGTCTCATTTGAGACGACCGTTCTCAGCAAGCCTGACAAGGTAAACTTACATCCGTTAATCTACTTTATCGGACATAGGGTCGCATGAAATCCTCCTCGCGAAGCCTTCCTAAAGCGCTGCGTTGTAACAATTCGATGATATTTTCTCACTCCAATCAAATTACGCGCGGCAACTGCTGTGCGTCCCGAAATCGAAGTTCCCGACTTAAACTGCCGATCGTTAAAGCCGATTTCTGCCGATTTGGAGTGTTGTAGTCGACACGCTAAAGGCAGACTTCAAGCAGTTTTAGAGAAGTTCTCACAGTGCACTTACATCTGTAGTATGTGACAAAGTGTTCCATCCGGTACAGGATATAAGCGTCCGTGCGGTGGCGCGTCGACGTGACCGACACACTCTGATAGGCGCGCCTCGCGCTGGTGGTTTACTGGGTATGGCTCGCCGTTGTTGAAAGGTTCGTTGGTTTCGTGGAACGCTATCCTGATTACATGTACGTCGATAACTGCTGGCACTTTGATGGGCGTTTTCCCGAGCATAAGTACTTCGTGTTTATAGAGGAGATTGGACCGATAAATCCGGAAGGGATAATGCGCCCGGACGAACGGCCATTCGGCGATAATATATTAAACGAGACACTCAGAGATCGGTCCTGGCGCATTCGCGCCAGCGGTATCAAAACCCAAGACTTCTACGAGAACATGTCCGAGTTCGAAGTATTGGACCACGATAACGTTACAGACGATCAGCGCAGGCGGCGGAAGAACCATCTGAACGAGCTATTTGGTGTCACAACGCTCCCTATTGTTGACATTTATCTAGGGTCGGAGGATGCGTTTCTTCAATATTCCAGAGATAACATTAACCCTGGAGCGTGGTATTTTGTGGGTGTAGGACAACCTTCAGATATAGGGATTCCCGTCTTTATTGGTGCTGCAGAGTTGCCCTCTGACCTGTATATTGATGGCAGCCTTCTACTTTTCATGGACATAATACCCGGGGTAGAAAGCCGGCTTAGGGACATATTCTCTCTGGTGCACATCCCTGACGCTGATTTTGGAGAAGACACTGGCGGCTCAACGGAACCGCTCCCCCCTGAACCCGGGGTTGGGCCTGAACCAAATCGTTCGGCGAAAGCTGATTTGAATCTTTCGCAAGCAGGAACGTAGGGCGCTAAGATGAGTGGTCGCTTCAGAGAAACCATTAGGAGCCCGGACGCGGTCGTTATTTCGGGATTTCAGCCTTTGTCGGCTGCATCGGAAATTCGAGGTGTCCGCGTTTTCGACGTCGGACAAGGAGACTCGATAGCTATACTGGCGGATATGGGAGGGACCAACCCAATGCCGCTTCAACTTGACTACGGTGGCAGCGCATACAACCCCTTCGTTAACGGCGCAGACGTCGATGCCAAGATGCCAGTGTCCGAAAATACGCTTGTAATGCTGACCCACTGGGACGAGGATCACTGGAAATCGGCATCGAGAGGAAGCCAGGCAAAGAGAGCCAAATGGCTGGTACCACGCCAATTGACTTCGCCGCGGGCGGTGGAATTTTCTGCGACAGTCGACGACATGCATTGCATTCCCGAAAAGTATGTCGGTCGATCAATTTCCTTCTCCGCGCGAAACGGCGACTACATTCTTGCGCAGAAGATTGGGTCGTACCCCGGAGCGCTTGCAGCGGACGAAGACTGCAATAAGAGCGGCGTCGCGCTCGCCGTTATTCGTGGTAAGAGCGATGGTGCCGAAGCCATCCTGCTTCCGGGTGATGCTCCTTTCGATACGATCGCTCCCTTTGTCAGTTTGGCGGCGCAAGGCGTAAAACTCAGGGCAATTGTTGCCTTTCATCATGGCGCAGGGACACACTGGACTGAGTCTACCGAAAATCTACTGCGGAACTGGCCTAAAGCGGACACTTTAGACGTGATATTTTCCTGCTCGCGGCCCAATGCCTACGGCCATCCCGACGAAGATCGATACACAACCCTCTTGCCGCAAGCAGCGATCCACAAGACTGTCCGCCTACGCTCAACAGCGGCGTTCATGGACATCCTGTTCTGACACGCAAACGGAAGCCTAGGTGTTTAATCCCGTGTTTTAATTAGTTCGAGTGATAATGAGAGCGTGGCCCCGATGCCGAAGGGTGATGAGGGGGCGTACCATCAGCATTGACGGGATATATCCTGAGCGCCTCGACATTCCCTCCTTCCACGACGGCCACGTCCGGCCGTCCCTTTTGTAGTGATTGCCTTGACGACACTCATTCCTCTTTGCGTCCCGTTTGAGCGCCGTAAGGAAGCAGCGCGGGGCGGTGCCACGTTTAACGGGGAGCAGAAGTGCTGGATGGCACATCAGGACAAGCTCGACGCTCTCCTGCCGTTCGTCCCTTACCGGTATCGGCCGGACCGTAAGCCTCCCTACATCCGTCCGTGGATGGTGCCGCAGGCACTGTGGGGTTTTAATCTGCGCGCCTTCCTGGCGACCGAAGACTGGAACCGGATCCGAAAGGATGCCTATGCGCGCTCCGGGTCCCGTTGCCGGGTGTGCGGAGGACGCGGACCTCAATGGCCGGTCGAGGCTGACGAAGGGTGGGCGTATGATGACGAGCGGCGGATCCAGACCCTCAAAGGGGTGATTTCCCTCTGCCCGGACTGCCATGGCGTGCGTCACTGGGGAAAGACTATGACCGAGGGCAGACAGGATGCCGCTTTGGCCTGGATGGCAGAGGTGAATGGCTGGAGCCGCTCCGAAGCAGCCCGGTGCGGAGACCAGGCCATGAAGCAGTGGCATACGCGCAGCCGCCATACCGACTGGCAGTGCGACATCTCCTGGGCAATCAGAACCTACAGTGTTGCGCCGATCAAGGACGGCGAAACGCTGGCCCACGAGCTAAACCGGAAATTCGTGGAGCAGGCGCAGAGCCGTGTTGGCGTCAGGGCCGGGAACGTCACGCACATTGAACATCTGATTGGCGAGCGATAGGAAGCTGCCCCCTTCCCCCCGCCGTCTGAAGGCCAACGTCCCATTCCAGACAGGTGCCTGATCTGACCCGTTACAGGCCCAGAGGCGGGACCCCGGCCCGATACAGACCTTCGAACAGATCCCCGAGCGCCAGACGCCGTCGCAAGGTCAGGCGTCGTTGAGCCAGATGATACATCCGGTCGTGCAGCAGATGGCAGCGCTGACACAGCGCGCGCAGATTGCGCAGCCGGTTGCTGGTGGGATCATGATTCAGATGCGCCGCCGCCAGGGACACTTTCGTCTGGCGCACCTGCAGAAGCTCGATCAGGTCCGGAGGTGAGACCCGCCTGCCCCGACCACTGAACCAGTGCCCCGTGTCCGGATGCTTCCATCGGCCTCCCGGTAAGACCTGAAGGTGATGTCCATGCAGCCGACCACAACGCTGACAGACACCCCCTGCCCGCTCGAACCGCACCTGTCGGCTCAGCTCGGGCCAGTTGGGAGGGTAAAGCGCTTTCAGTTCCGGTCGGATCGGCATTCAGTCTTCGTTAGCACATTTTCTCTAGTCAGAGGTCAGCGTCTGCGACAGATCCTCGACTTTCTGACCCTGCCCTATGTCGGAAGCAGCGGCCGTCATGGGCGTTTCAAGGCAGGCGCTGCAGAACTGGATGGCCGTACCTTCCTTTCCCCCAAAGCGGCGCATGACACCGGCACTGATTCTCTCTCACGCGTGGACATGGGCGCGCTTCCCCACCGGGCCGCGCGCGTCTTGCAGCAAAAGTCCACAGCAGCACGCTGAACCGTTTCCGGCCCTCTGCCCCACCCCGGCTTCATGCTATCAGAAGCCAGGTTCTGGTTTTTCGGAGGCGTTCATGCTCAGCCATCTTCACATCGCAGGCTCGGCAAAGGCTGCCCGTGAGGCCGTCCTGGACCGGCTGGACCAGAAGACCCGACAGCAGCTTCCTGCCGGCGATCTGACAGAAGCGGTGGCCCTTCTCTCGACCGGTCGCTTCTCCCCTCATCTCTCTCTGGTCATTCGCGGCATCGAATACCGCGATAACGAATTTGCCGAAGACACGGTCCTGTCGACCGATGTCGAGACGGCTGAAGAGGCATTGGCCATCGCCAGCGCCCATCTGACCGCCCTGCCCTCCGGGCACGAACTGGCGATTGCTCTGGATCTCGAACCCGAACCGGTGTTCGTCGCCTGGCTCAGGCCGAAGGCCGCCAAGCGGCGCAAAGCGGGATCGCAGACAGCCACGCTGGCGCCGCTGGCCTCTCCTCTGGGTCAGCAGTCTGGCGCGGTCCTGCAGTGGTTCGATGCCCTGACTGACGAGGCCCTGCCCGACTATGACGGGACGCTGGTGACGGCGGAGCGCGCCTCAAAGACCTATTCCCGCGCCGCGAAGGCACTGAACACACGCCGGACCTATCGCTCGGCCGTGCGCTCCTGGTGCGCATGGGCGGCAGGACATGGGCTCCCTGCCCTGCCCGCCCGCAGCGAGGATGTCGCCGCCTATCTGGCTGATCTTGCGCTGCAGAAGAAGCGACCCGCGACGGTGGATCTGCACCGTGCCGCACTGCGCTATCTGCATCATATCGCTCAGGTTCCCGTCCCGACCTCCCATGCCCTGGTGTCCGAAACTGTTGCGGGTATTCGCAGGACGTCGACGGGAAGCGCGTCCCGTCAGGTCAAGGGACTGACCTGGGATCTGTTGAGCGAGGTCATTGAGCAGATCGATAGCACCGAGCTCGTGGGCGTCCGCGACAGGGCCATTCTTCTGCTCGGCTTTGCCGGCGCCCTCCGACGGTCCGAAGTGGCGGCGCTGTGCCTGGAGAATGTAGCGCTCGATGATGACGGGATGCGGATCCGGCTGGACCGGTCCAAGGGGGACCGGACCAGTCAGGGTGTCGAAGTCGCCATCCCGCGCGGGATTACTGCCCTGTGTCCGGTCCGGGCCTATGAAGCGTGGCTTCGGAAGGCGAAACTGGCCGAGGCCAAGGGACCGGTTTTCCGGCGCGTGTGGCTCCCGCCTGCTGCCGAGGCCGGTCAGCCCCCTGCCCTGCCCGCAATGGGTTCAGAGGCGCTGTCTGACCGGTCTGTGGCCCGCATCATTCAGAAGCGCTGCCTCGATGCGGGACTGACAGGCGATTTCGGCGGACACAGCCTGCGACGCGGAGCGATCACCACAGGAGCTCGTGACGGCACGGATCTGGTCTCGCTCAAGCGTTTCTCCCGCCACCAGACCTTCGGTGTGGTGGAGAAATATATCGAGGTCGAGGATGCCATGACCAAGCATCCAGGGCGAAGTCGGTTTTAAAGCCTTTATCCCCAGATTTGCGTGGGCTTTTGGTGCGCTTGCGTGGGATCTTGTTGCAGCAGGGGAAACAGGAAATGACAGTTTCCCTCGTCTCTGGAAGTTATCCCGTGGGATCTTGGTGCACCTACTAATATATATCTACTAATAACCCCTAGTGGTTGTGCAACAAGAGTCCGCAGACAATTTAGCGTGGTAAATTTCGTACAATCCCTGCTGAGACGATTGAAGGTGCATCAAAAGTCCACGGAGACATCCTCTTGAGACTTCGTCTAACATCACCCTATGAGCGATATACATAAACGCATCGAGGCCTATGGTCGCCAAGGCGCGCTCGATCTTACTTCAAACGACGCAGAACGGCGGGCTTTGGATGCGGCTCTAGAATTTCTGAGCGACGAAGATCCTTCTCTTGGGTTTCTATATTCAGGATGGTGCCAAACCGGCTTGCCTCATCGCCGATTAGACGATGACCAAATATGGCTCCTCGAAACTAGCTATGTCCGCCTAATGGTGGAACCGGGCTCGGTAAAACGCGACGGAGTGCCTGCTCGTATTGGGGTGCCGTACGGTTCTAGAGCAAGATTAATACTTCTTTTCTTGCAGACAGAAGCGATCAAAACAAATAGTCGCGAAATTGAGTTAGGAAAGTCTCTTAGAAGCTGGCTGAAAAGGCTCAATGTTCCCATTGGAGGGAAATCGATGAGGGACGTTAAGGAGCAAGCTACAAGGATTTCTCGGTGTCGAATGACGTTCGAGATTAAAGACGGGAATAAAATCGGCCTTATAAATCAAAACATAGTCGATACAGCTTTGTTTACCGACGAACACGATGGCGCACTTTTAGAAACCGTTCGCCTTTCTGAGAGCTTTTTCGATCAGCTGAAACGCCACCCCGTTCCGCTTCAGGAATCTGCTATCCGGGCAATTTCTAACAATTCGCAGGCTCTCGATATCTATTTCTGGCTGGTCTATCGATTGCACGAACGAGTAACTGTCCAAAAAGTCTCTTGGCCTGCTCTGAAAGCCCAGTTTGGTGCAAGCTACACTCACATGCGGAACTTCAAGATACGCTTCAGAGATGCGTTGCAAATCGCGCTAGCAATCTACCCAGAAGCTAGAGTGAGTATCGATGAGGATGGTGTCATCCTAGCCCCAAGTGCAAGTCCAGTTTCAAGACGGGTCCCGGGGAAGATATGATAGAGAAACGCAATTCCGGGTGACCGACGTATGCAACAAAAGTCCACGGCCTAGAGCCTTAACGATGAGTGATGCAACGTTGCATCGGTTGCTGCTAAACAAAAAATCCCCTTTTTGCTCTGTTGATGTTGACTTGTTGATGTTGAGTGTTGATTGTTGATCCTATCCTTTCGGTATGGAGACGCACACAATGCCCACGCTCAAAGAAATTAGAGAGCAGTTAGGCTTTTCACAGAGCCAACTAAAAGATGTCCTGAACCTGCGTTTGTGCAGGAGCTATGATCGGCATACGATTTCTCGGTGGGAAAACGGCAAACAACCTCTCCCTACCGAAGTGACGACGGAGTTAGAGACTCTGCTACATGGGGAAAAGCGTCAAACGACCATCATAACCTTCGCGAACCAGAAAGGGGGCGTAGGAAAAACCACCAGCGCTCTCAATGTGGCAGTCGCCCTTTCTAAAATGGGCTACCGCGTACTGCTGATAGACGTAGACCCCCAAGCGAGCGCGACTTCCGCCCTACTAGGTATGCACATTGTGCCGCTATACCGCCAAGGTAGAACGCTGGCTCACGCTCTTCTTAAAGATGCGCCAATAACCGACTGCATTGTTAAAAAAGGACTGGTCCATGGTACCGACGTCGAAATTCCAGTCGATTTCTGCCCCAGTCACATTGACCTCGCTGAAGTCGATATCCGCCGCGAGCCTGGCACCGAAGGTTTGCTAAAAGATGCGATTGCCCAAGTGCAGGACGAATACGAGTTCATTATTCTAGATTCCCCCCCCCATCTTGGTTTTCTTACCTGGATGGCTTTAGCTGCATCCAACACAGTGTTTGTCCCAGTCAGAACTGAGCCTTATGACGTTATGGGCGTTAACCTGATTCTCGACACCATTACCAAGGTAAATCGCCGCAGCAATCCGCGGTTACGTTTGGGAGGAGTGTTGCCAACACAGTTTGTTCAAAACCAATATGTAGACGTCGGGATCGTGGAGCACCTGATTAACGTGATGGGTAATCGCGCGCCAGTTCTTGAGCCTGTTCCGTCTAGTACGTCGTTTAGCAATGCAGCCTGGGCATCCAAGATTCCAGTTGAAGCGGCGCCTCGAAGTCCTGCTGTCAGAGTATATGTGCGGCTAGCGGAGGCTATCGCAGGCCGACGCTCCTTCATTCACGCTGCGTCTGCCCTTGGCCTCGAAGCCGTTGAAGGAGAGGCACTATGAAGCGGCCTTTTAAGCAACGGCCTCCCTCTGCCTTTTCTCAAACTCATTCAGAAATTATGAGTCAGGTTGATGCACCGTTTTTGGGTGAAGGTAAATTTCGGCACTCATTCGAGGCTGGGATCGACAAGATCTCACCTGATCCAAACCAGCCTCGGCGAAGTTTCGATCAAGCTGCCTTAGACGAACTTGCTGAATCGCTGAAGGCGCAAGGTCAGCTGCAGCCAATCCTCCTCCGACAAGACCCATCCCATAGGGACATGTGGATTGTTGTTGCAGGCGAGAGGCGCTGGAGAGCGGCCAAATTGGCTGGCTGGACCTCCATCTTGGCGGTTCCTCACGAGGGTAACTCCACGTCAGCGGCGCTGATGGAAAACCTGATGCGAGTAGACTTGAGCCCGGTCGAAGAGGCTCGCGGAATAAGAAACTTGCTGGATCACAATAACTGGTCTCAACGGAAGGCAGCCGTTGAACTTGGAATGGATCAGGCGCGGATAAGCAGAGCGATACGTGTACTAAGCCTTCCAGAGGAGTTTCTCGATTTGGCTGGGAAATCAGCGGTACCGATGAACGTGCTTGTCGGAATTGCTCGCGTGGATGACACAGCGCGCCGCGAAGGCCTTATGAGAAAAGCGTTAGCAGGTGAACTCACAGTTGCATCTCTGAAGAACAATAATGCAGCTGAAGAAGTTCAAATGGAAAAGGCGATCGCACAAGGGTCTGATAGGAGGCGACGTCTTAACATAACCAAGACGGCGCCGAAAATCATAGAGATGCTCCGGCAGGCTGGGGAGAATAACACAGAGTTTAGTACGGCCGATATCGCTGCGCTTCGGTCACTATACGAAGAGCTTTCCAAACTGGTCGGATAGCCCCATCTGGGTGATGCAACGTTGCATCACCCACGCTTGAGATAAGTCTGATGCAACGTTGCATCACCCTGCTCTCCCTTGCCGAGCGAGACCACGGCGGAGGGTAAAACAGGCAAAAGCATGAAAAGCCAAGAGGGAAAACAAGCCGCTACCTGTTGGTCGCCCGCGCTGCAACAGGTGGGTCGCCGTCCGTCCTCCCCATGCTCGCCGGCTGCGCGTGGGTGCGGGTGACGCCGATCCTGCCGCTGCGCGGCACTGTTGCAGCGCGGGCGACCAACAAGCCGTCGCAAGGATGTCTGAAGAACCAGAGATGGATCGAGCATCATGCGACGCTACCAGTTTCCCTATATCCCAACTCCCCGTGGCCGGCCTCCGATGCGCTGGACCGACACGCAGGAGGCCACAACCTGCCGCCGCTGCAACACGCACTGGGAAGACGGTGATCCAGCGCTGACGATTGCCTGCACAGGCTGTGGCGCTCCTGCGGATGAGCCGTGCCGCCGCAGTTCCGGTGGCAATGAGCGTGTGTGCGCCTGTCGCGACGAAGCGGCCGTCCAGATGGGACTGCTGACACGGTGTGAGGGACTGACCTGGGATGGTCGCCACGAAAAGCCGCTGCTGCTGCGGGAGCGCCCGATCGCCCACGCCCTGATGTGCCGCTCGGTCCGGACAGGCGCCCCGGTCAGTCGGTGGACATCATGAGCCCGGATCTCGCGTCCTATGACCACATCATTGTGCCGTGTCGGGCGGCAAGGACGGCACGGCCTGTCTGCTCGCCCTGCTGGAAGCCGGTGCTCCAGCCGAACGCATCGAGCTCTGGCATCACGAGGTGGATGGGGCAGGGCGGTCCTTCATGGACTGGCCCTCCACAGGCCCGTATGTCGAAGCCCTGGCTCGCGACTTCGGACTGCCACTCTATCGGTCCTGGCGCGAGGGTGGCTTCGAGCGCGAGATGCTGCGTCACGATATGCCGACCGCGCCCGTGGTCTTCGAGACCCCGGAGGGGCGCGTCGTTGCCGGCGGCCAGGGCCAGAGGGTACACGCCTGCGCTTTCCCCAGGTCTCGGCCAGCCTCTCCGTGCGCTGGTGTTCGGCAAGCCTCAAGGTTGACGTAGCCGATCGTGCCCTTCGCGGACAGGACCGGTTCCTCAACCGCCGTACCCTGGTCGTGACAGGCGAGCGTGCTGAAGAGAGTCCCGCACGGGCTCGATATGCGGCCTTTGAGCCTCACCGTACCGACACGAGAAACGGGACGCGTCGTCGTCGCCATGTCGATCACTGGAGGCCGGTACATCAGTGGTCCGAAGCAGAGGTCTGGGCGATCCTGGAGCGCTGGCGCGTCATGCCAGCCTATCCATATCAGGTCGGATTTTCGCGCCTGTCCTGCGCGTTCTGCATCTTTGGCAATGCAGACCAGTTCGCCACCCTGAAATGGATGGATGCGAACCGGTTTGCGAAACTGGCTGGATATGAAAAAGACTTCGGCTGCACGATCAAACGTGACAGAGGGCTCGCGCAGCTGTCGTCCGAAGGGACGGTTTATGAAGCGGCCCGGTCGCGGCCCGATCTGGTCGCAGCCTGCCTGTCAGACCGCCCGTTACAGACGGTTCTGACAGAAAACTGGACTCTCCCGACCGGTGCCTTCGGCACCGGGGGAGGGCCCCTCTAGTTTCGGGCGCGGGCCGGACGGCCCCGCCGTTTTTCGGGGAGCTTCTTTACCGGAGGGAGGTCTTCTTCCTGAGACCCAGAAGCGCGGGTTCTGGAGCCCAGGCCGATTTCCCGGGCAAGAGCCGCGCGCTGTGCGGAGTAGCCGGGAGCGACCATCGGATATTCCGGGGGCAGACCCCAGCGGGCCCGGTATTCATCAGGCGTCATGTTGTACGCCGTTTTGAGATGACGGCGGAGCATCTTCAGCTTTTTCCCGTCTTCCAGACAGATGATGTAGTCCGGGAAAACCGATTTCTTCGGATTGACCACGGGAACCGGAGCCTCTTCGGCCGCAGCCTCGGAGACCGCCGGAACGGTCAGGGCCGTGTGGACGGAACGGATCAGGTCCGGGAGCCCATCGGGCGCGACATCGTTTCTTGAGAGATAGGCGGCCACGATTTCGGCCGTCAGGGAACGCAGGTCAGAGTGAGGGGGCTCTGTGGCGGGTGTCAGGTCAGTCATGAAATCCCTCAGTGTAATGATGGTGAGCTGTAAATCGTTTCTGTGAACGGTGACTGCAAGTCAGCCACGACAATACATTACTCCGGTTAACAGCATCTTCACACTTGCCGCATGGTTTTTTCCGACCTGCAGAAGCGGCGAAAACGTAAGCGTCCGGAGATGACACGCTGCGATCCTGCGTGAGGTGTGCCTTTATCGTGCCTTCACTACGGGTATTGGAGTGTCATGATTAATCGGGAAGAGGTTTGGCGAGACCGGCTTGTCCTGTTTGCTGAGAGCGGGCTGACGCAGACTGCTTTCTGCAGCCGCCATGGTCTCAGCGCCAAAGCTCTTCGGCTCTGGGCGCGCCGGCTTGGTTTTGTCTGGCCGCCACCGATCAAGGCGTCGATTCCGGACGGGACATCAGGAGAACGGGCTAAGGAATTCTCTGGCTCGTCTAGGGCGGATCTTGCCATCCCCGTCGGGGATCTGAAAAGTCTTCTGGCCGTCCGGGTGCGTAAGACATGGACGCCCGAAGAGAGTTTGGCGCTTCTGATCGATGCCCGGCAATCAGGGATGTCGCTTGATCGCTATGCCAAAATGAACGGTCTGACATCCAGTGTGCTGTATCGTTGGCAGAAGCAGTTCGCAGATCAAATTGCAGAATGTCCGGCTGATCCCCTGGCACGTCAGCCGAAATTTGCCTCGGTTAAAATCGAAGAGATCCCTTCCACGCCCCAAACACGAGCCTCCCCGCTTGTCTCGAAAGACAGGCAAAACCCCAAAGCGCATATTGAGATCGTGCTGCGCAATGGGCGTATCCTGCGGGTTACTCCTCCGATTGACTTTGACGTGATGACCCGACTGGCGGATGCGCTCGAGGCTGCGGCATGATCACCCTGCCACCTCATGTCCGGGTTCATGTGGCCCTGGGCTACACCGATCTGCGCAAGGGGATCGACGGGTTGTCGGTGCTGGTGCAGGAGACGCTGCGGGCCGATCCGTTCAGCGGGCATGTCTTTGTGTTTCGCGGCCGAAAGGCCGGACTGATCAAGCTGTTGTATCACGATGGCAACGGCATGTGCCTGTATGCCAAGCGCCTCGATCAGGGGATCTTTACATGGCCGCTCACGCAGGCCAGCCCCGGAGAACCTGCGACGGTTTTGCTCACCCCGGCCCGATTGTCGATGCTGCTGGAAGGTTTGGACTGGCGGGCACAGGCTCCTGCGCGGCGTATGCTGATGGCAGGGTAAAACGCGCCGATTTTTCTTGTACAAAACCGCAGAAAACTGGCATTTTACAGACATGCGGATTGCCCTCGACAGCCTGCCATTTGATCCAATCACCCTGCAAACGATGGTGCGGGATCTGGCAGGCGCGGTCGATGAGGGGCAGATCGAGATTGACCGCTTGCGGCAGATGATCCGGGAGTTCCAGCGCGCCAGGTTCGGTCGTCGTGCCGAGACACTCGAACCCGACCAGCTCCTGTTGACGCTGGAGGTTGATGCTGACCAACCGCCCCTTATGATGCCGATCTCTACGACAATACCGGACATCAGCGGCACAGCGCCGATCGTAAAACCACCGCATCGCAAAGCCCTACCAGAACACCTGCCACGCACGGACGTGACGATCCTGCCCGACGTGGCAGCCTGCCCGTCCTGCGGTGGCGCATTGTGCGACGCAGGCACGACCGCCAGTGAAATGCTGGACTGGGTTCCGGCCTCGGTGCGGGTTGTGCGGATCAATCGGCCCAAATGCGCGTGTCGCGCCTGCGGGACGCTGCATCAGGCTCCGGCGCCTGAGCGCATCACTGAAGGGTGTCTCGCCACTCCGGGTCTGATCGCGCATGTGCTGACCAGCCGCTATTGTGATCATTTGCCGCTGTATCGACAAAGCCAGATGTTGGCACGTCACGGTGTCGCTCTCGCGCGTTCCACGCTGGCCGATTGGGTCAAGGCCGCCGCCTGGTGGCTGGCCCCGCTGCGCGAGCAGTTGATGAACCATGTCTGTGCCGCAGAGCGGGTTTTCGCAGACGACACCCCACTACCCATCCTTGATCCGGGACGTGGCCGGACTAAAACCGGACGGCTTTGGGCCTACACGCGCGATGACCGCCCCTTTGGCGGCGCGGCCCCGCCCGCTGTGGTGTTTTATGCGACACCAGATCGCACGTCCGCCTGGCCAGCCCGCCATCTGAAGACCTATCGCGGCGTTCTGCAAGTTGACGGTTATGCCGGGTTTGAGCAGCTGACACAGGACGGAAAAGTCCGTCTGGCAGGCTGCTGGGCGCACACGCGCCGCAAGTTTTATGAGCTGCACCAGACGGGATCACCAATCGCAACCGAAGCTTTGGTGCAGATCCGGTCTCTGTATGAGATTGAGGCATCCCTTCGGGGGCTGCCGCCTGATCAACGCAAAACCCTTCGGGAGGAGCACAGTCGACCGCGTGTTGAGGCGCTGGAACTCTGGCTCCGACAAAAACTGGCTTTGCTGCCCTCTCGCTCCAGACTGGCAGAAGCGATCCGCTATGCGTTGAACCGCTGGGATGATCTCGCGCGCTTTGTCGGGGACGGGCGCATAGATCTCGACACCAATCCGGTGGAACGGGCCATTCGACCCGTCACGCTCGGTCGTAAAAATGCCTTGTTCGCGGGCAGCGAGGGGGGGGCCAACCGGTGGGCTATCGTGGCGTCATTAATCGAAACAGCCAAGCTCAATGGCATTGAGCCGTTTGCCTGGCTGCGTGACGTGTTGACGCGCATGATCGACGGACATCCAGCCGCACGTCTCAGCGAACTGCTCCCATTTCCCCAAAGCACCAACAGCTGACTTTGGGGGGAGGCAGAATGTTCAGTTTAGAGTAGAAGAACCTCAAAAAGAACATGTTCTTCTCTCTGATCGGACTTCCGTGATTGATTGATTAATAAATCTCATTTCCACAGACGCTAGAGCATCTGTGGAGCTTTCCGTGATATTATACTCTTGCTTCCATTACACCATTTTTCACGCGTTGACCCAAAACGGCATCGACATTTGACCAATATTCAAAAACGCGGGATAGAACAGGCTCCTCAACACCCTGTAATATATGTCCGACAATATTGCTCACGAGGCGATCACGAGCGGCATCATCCATGACACGGTTGACCAGAACATTGGCCTGATTAAAGTCCCCATCATCAGGACGCAGGGTATACGCTGCCCGCACGAATTCGCCGTCTGCAGCCCAGACTGCATTTTCGGGAAATCTTTGCGGATCGGCGACAGGGCCTCCCTTTGAGTTCGGTACGTAAACGGGGTCTTGCGTATTACGGATCCGCATGGCCCCACCCTTTGTATACCCCTGCACCGGACATTTGGGTGCATTAACTGGAATCTGCTTGTAATTCACTCCCAGCCGCGCCCGATGGGCATCTGCATAAGCGAAGGAACGTCCTAGCAGCATTTTATCAGGAGATAATCCTGTTCCTGGCACGAAATTATTTGGTTCAAACGCAACCTGTTCGATCTGGGAATGGAAATCCGTTGGATTGCGGTCAAGAATAAGTTTTCCAACCTCAATGAGCGGGTATTCGGCTTGCGGCCAGACTTTGGTCAGATCAAACGGATTGATGTGATAGGTCTTGGCATCTTCATAAGGCATAATCTGCATTTTGAGCGTCCAGCTTGGATGCTCGCCACGTTTGATCGCCATATAGAGATCACGGCGATGATAATCGGCATCGGTCCCAGCAAGATGTCCTGCCTGCTCCTGCGTCAGACATTTGATGCCCTGATCGGTTTTGAAGTGGTATTTTACCCAGAAGCGCTCTCCGCTTGAGTTCACCCACATATATGTATGGCTCGAGAAGCCATCCATATGACGCCAGCTTGCCGGGATACCACGGTCCCCCATCAGCCACGTGACCTGATGAGCGCTTTCGGGGCTTAGCGTCCAGAAATCCCACTGCATATCATTATCGCGTAAGCCACTATCAGCACGGCGTTTTTGCGAATGAATAAAATGCTGGAACTTAAGAGGATCTCGGAGAAAAAAAATCGGTGTGTTATTGCCGACCATGTCGAAATTGCCTTCGTCCGTATAAAATTTCAGGGCAAAGCCACGCGGATCACGCCAGGTATCTGGACTTCCAGCCTCGCCTGCTACCGTTGAAAACCGGGCTACGACTTCGGTTCTCATGCCTGGTTGCAGAAAGCTTGCAGATGTATAGCGACTGACATCATGCGTAACTTCAAACCGACCAAAAGCACCACCACCTTTGGCGTGTGGCTGACGGTCAGCGATCATTTCACGGTTAAATGCCGCCATCTGTTCAATCAGATAATGATCATGCAGCAGAATGGGACCATCTGAGCCCACCGTGAGTGAATGTTCGTCATTCGAAACAGGAATGCCAGAGTCTGTTGTATGTAATGGAATGCCGGATGCCATCATGAAATTTTCCTACAATTTATAAGCGTTCAAAACTCAGCACCGGACCGTGTCGTCTTTTTTGCACCACCGACAGGTCGCTCATTGTTTCTGCCACATGCATATGAACGTGCGTATGGCCTTTTCTGAGAACGCAGTTCTAATCGAATTGTTCAAAACGTTCTCACAGGATGGATTGTTCTTTATGCGGCGACGATTACCTATAAGAGATATAAAATCAAACTGATTTTATATCTTTGATCCAGATCATAAGAAGATCCCTATCTGAATGCCCCTAAGTGCCCAGGCATCCAACCTGGTCATATTGTATTCGGTTTAGGAGATGATAAATGATTACGCGACGTTTTATGGCTTTTATTTTGGCCGGGACTGTCCTTGGGTCTATTTCTGCTTCAGCACAAGCAGATGGGGTGGAAAAATCGAACCAGTTCTATTGGCCAACAAGTCTGGACCTCGAACCTTTACGGTTTCAGGATACTGAGTCCAATCCTTACGGTCCGGCATACCGTCAGGACTATCACAAGAAGTTTCAGACTCTGAATCTGACTGCGGTGCGTAAAGACATTCTGAAAGTCATCACGACATCGCAGGACTGGTGGCCGGCCGATTATGGAAATTACGGTCCCTTTTTCATTCGCCTTGCCTGGCACAATGCAGGCACATATCGCGTTCTTGACGGGCGTGGTGGCGAAGAAGGCGCTCAACAACGTTTTGCTGAACTCAACAGCTGGCCAGATAACGCAAGTCTGGATAAAGCACGCCGTCTCCTATGGCCGATCAAACAGAAATACGGTGAAAAGCTTTCGTGGGGTGATCTGATTGTCCTGACAGGGGACGTTGCATTAACGTCAATGGGTTTCAAGACGCTTGGCTTTGTTGGCGGTCGTCCTGATGACTGGCAGTCTGAGAAAGTGTACTGGGGCCCCGGCACCACGTTCTTCCCCGCAAAATCTGCTGTTCAGGGCAAATTCGATGCCAGCGGTAATGCACATCTGGAGAAGCCACTCGGCGCTACGAACAAAGGGCTGATCTACGTTAATCCAGAAGGTCCTGGCGGTGTCCCTGATCCAGTGCTCTCGGCGAAAATGATCCGCCTCGCATTCGGACGCATGGCTATGGATGATGAGGAGACTGTGGCTTTGATTGCTGGCGGTCATACTTTTGGCAAGGCTCATGGCGCAGCACCTGCCTCCTGTATTGGTGCAGCCCCTGAGGGCGCGCCTGTCGAACAGCAGGGGCTTGGTTGGAAAAACAACTGTGCAACCAGCCATCTCAAAGCCACTGATGCTGTTACCAGTGGGCTTGAAGGCGCGTGGTCGTCAGATCCCATTCATTTCACGACCCAGTACCTGGATAACCTGCTTGGTCATGACTGGGTGCAGACGAAGAGCCCTGCCGGTGCTACGCAATGGGTCCCGAAGGACGCGGTAAATATCGTGCCTGATGCGAGTGAGCCAACCAATCGTGCTAAAATGCATCCGCTGATGATGTTCACGACTGATATTGCTCTCAAAACGGATCCAGCTTATCGGGCGATTATTGAGCGTTGGGTAAAAAACCCGAACCAGTTTGCTGACGCGTTTGCGCGAGCCTGGTTCAAGCTGGTTGTGCGCGATATGGGGCCAAAATCACGCTATTTTGGGCCTGAAGTTCCTGGGCAGACCTTCTTGTGGCAGGATCCACTTCCCCAGGCTGACTATGCTTCCATTAATCAAGCTGACATTACTGCTCTGAAACACGCTATTGCAACTTCCGGTCTTTCGAACCGAGAAATGGTCAAGACGGCATGGGCAGCAGCTGCATCGCATCGAACGACCGATCACCGGGGGGGCGTCAACGGGGCAAGGATTGCTCTTGATCCGCAAGATAGCTGGGCCGTGAACGATCCGGAAGAACTTAAAGCTACTTTGTCTACACTTGAAGGTGTTCGGGATCATTTCAATGCGGGTCATCACGGAGGGCACAAAGTTTCTCTTGCTGACATTATCGTTCTGGCAGGGAACATCGGTCTTGAGAATGCTGCACATCAGGCTGGCGTTACAATTCAGGTTCCTTTCGAACCAGGTCGGGTTGACGCGACCCAGGCTGATACGGATGTGAAGTCGTTCAACGCTCTCGAACCTACTGCTGATGCCTTTCGTAATTACTATCGCAGCGTACCTGACGGGAAGTCTCCAACCGAGGCACTGGTGGATCGAGCCAGTACACTTGATCTGACCATCCCGGAAATGACAGTGCTGCTTGGTGGTATGCGTTCGCTCGACGTTAACTCAGGTCATTCCCCTGCTGGAGTGCTGACTACTCATCCTGGCATGTTGACCAACGATTTTCTTGTCAACGTTCTGAGTATGGATACCCGCTGGGAGAAATCGAGTAGCCAACCCGGAGTGTACAACGGGTTTGACCGTAAGACCGGTACAAAGCGCTGGACGGCCACGGATGTTGATCTGGTCTTTGGAGCGAATTCAGAATTGCGGGCTACAGCAGAAGCCTATGCATCTGCAGATTCCCAAAAGAAATTCTACGCAGACTTCGTCAAAGCCTGGACGAAGGTCATGAACCTCGATCGCTTCGATCTGCAACGCTAACAAGAACAAAAGGTCCCCATAATCAGTCTGATCATGGGGACTGAAGGAAAAAAATGAAAATCTCACTATTCCTTGGTGTCTGCTTGTTCTTGGCACCCGCAACGACTTTGGCAAAAACAGTTGAAGTCCGGATGCTAAATAACACTCCAGCAGGAGGCCCGGGATTTGTGCCTGATCTCGTCCGTATCGTCCCGGGTGACAGTGTTCATTTTATTGCTACAGACTCTGGGCACAATGCACAGTCAGTTCCTGGCATGTTACCCGAAGGCGCTGAACCTTTCGGCGGAGAGATGAGCCGTGATCTGACCGTCACATTTGAGAAGTCCGGGCTCTACGGATTCAGGTGCTCACCTCATTATTTCATAGGCATGGTCGGACTTATCGTCGTTGGCGACGCGCATAACGAAACAGCGCTGAAACAACAATCTCAACCGGGTATGGCGCAAGAGTCATTCAAGAATATTTTCCAGCGCCTTGATGCGAATGCTCCATGACGTCGGAACATGTCTAAACCTGTTGTGTAACTATTTGGCACGGGGTCAAGAAAACAATCTAGAAGTCAGGATTAGGTTATCATGCAGAATAAATCTGTTTTACAGGAGTTGCTTCAAAAGCAGATTCTTACGATTGATGTCGCTTTCGATAATAGACCAGTTTCAACGAAATATCGACGTATTCTCGATGATTTTTGCGCTCGTTTTGAAACGGTCCGTCAGATTAGCAGCCTCAGGACAAGTCGCACTGGCGAACCTGTAAAGCGACCTTCGTTTCGATTACGCTCAGCGTGGCATCAGCATGAATCAACCTACGAGGGTCCAGCGGACTCAGCGGCCATCATGCGCTTCCTTGTGGACTTTCTCCGACTTCAGGACAGTGTGAGCCCAGACGAACTATCGTACTGAAATGCGCGCGCCGAATTAGCTTTATATCGCCATCATCGATGCTTGAATTATTTATATTTTAAGGTCCGATGAGGAAGAGATCCAGTTCCTACTTTATAGCCTGTATGTAGGCTGAAGTGTCCGTCAATCGTGTAATCTTCGGACGATTACGACGATTACGACGATTACGCGAAAACAAAAGAAAAAGAAGAAAGAGAGGGAAAGGGAGAAGGGGGCACCACGGGATCGCCCTGTGCCGCAAGGGGTGGGTCCGTCCGTGTCCTCGCTGGCGCTGCGGGCCGGGCGGTCCCGACGCTGACGCGTCGCCCTTGCAGCCCAGAACGACGCCGCGCGCGCCGGAAAGGGTCAGAAAGGAGACAGAAGACGATGCCCGTCATGGCCCTTACACGCCCAACCCCCACAAAGAATTTCAGCCTGGTTCAGGCCCACCGCGAGGGCTGGACCATTCTCGAAGGCTGCGGCCCTGAGCACGCCGACACCCAGCTGCGCGGCGTGACCTGCTCGGACCAGAATGCCTGGTGGCAGGTCGCACGTCAGGCCCGACAGGGATCGTCGTATCACCGAGAGGCCCTGTCGCGTCTGTCGTCCAGTGAGCGTGAGCAGATCTCCCTGCGCTTCGGCCCGCTGTGACCTGATCTGCAAGGCCTGAGCGCCTTTCGCCCGATCCCATCCTGTTTGTTTTCCGGCCCCCCGGTCTGCCTCGTGCAGCACCGGGCGCTGCCGCTTGTCCGGAGTTCCGCCCATGAGCAAGACCCAGCTCAGCTTTTTCGACACCTCAGCCCTTGGAGGCGGCAGCAATACCCTGTTCTGGGGCGACCTGCCCGGAGACCGTGCGCTCGACGAGGCTGCGTCCCTCGCAAAAGAAGCCGCTGCCGCTCCTGTGGTGGCCCCGAAGATCGACTTTCGCCTGTGCGGCACACGCGATCTGGCCCAGGGCTGGAAAGCGCGGGCGCGGGACAATCTCGCTGCCATCCGCCTCCTGACCGAACTGGAAACGGACGGCCGCAATGCAACGCCCTCCGACCAGGCTTTGCTGGCGAAGTTTACGGGATTTGGAGCCGGGGAGCTGGCCAACAGCCTGTTCCCCCGTCCTGGCGAAGCCTTCCGTCAGGGCTGGGAAGAGATCGGGGTGCAGCTTGAAACGCTGACGAGCCAGCAGGAGCGGGCCGGGCTGGCACGGGCCACGCAGTATGCCCATTACACGCCGGAACTGATCGTACATGCGCTTTGGGATCTGGTCGCGCAGATGGGCTTCCGCGGCGGACGCGCGTTGGAGCCGGGCTGTGGCACGGGTCTGTTCATGGGCGCGATCCCGGAGAAACTGGCCCCCAAGACAGCCTGGACGGCGATCGAGAACGACCCTCTGACGGCCCGCATCGCCCGCAAGCTGTTTCCGAACCAGTGGGTGCGGTCTGAGGACTTCACGACGGCGAAGATTGCCGAGCAGTTCGACCTCGCCATCGGAAATCCGCCGTTCAGCAACCGCACGGTGCGCGGCACGGACGAGCTGGGGCGGCTTGGCCTGTCCCTGCATGACTATTTCATCGCCCGCTCTGTCTCCCGCCTGCGTCCCGGTGCCATGGGGCTGTTCGTGACGTCACGCTGGACGATGGACAAGCGCGACGCCACCGCCCGCCGGCATCTGTTCGAAACGGCCGACCTGGTCGGGGCGGTCCGCTTGCCGGCTGGCGCGATGCGCGATGATGCCGGGACCGATGTGGTGGTCGACGTGCTCGTTCTGCGCCGGCGCGAGATCGGGGACAGCCCGGGCGAGAGCGCCTGGCTGGAGGTTGCGGATCTGCCCGACACGGATGAGGGGGAGGGACCGCTCAGCATCAACCGCTATTTCGTAGAGAACGGTCAGCAGGTGCTGGGTCGGCACGGCTGGACGAGCGGACAGTTCGGGCCGGAATACACCTGCGCGGCGAACCCAATGCTGATGCTCGACGATGCCCTGCCGAGCGCTCTTTCCCGCTTGGCCAGGCTGGCCCGGTTCCCGGTGCCGCAGACGTTCGATGTTGAGGCGCTGCGCGAAAGCCGCCGTGCGGATGTTGGCACGGCAGGGGAGGGGGCGAGCCTCAAGGAAGGCAGCTACCTGATCGAGAAGGGTGCGCTGCATCAGATCATCGACGGCCAGTCGGTGCCGGTGAAGGTCAAGAAAGGCGAGCAGAAGGACGGCATCTTCCAGAAGCACGCACGCATCATCGAAGGCCTGATTCCCGTCCGCGATGCCGCCCGTGCGGTCCTGCGCGCCCAGGTGGAGAACCTGCCTTACAGTGCGCTCCAGACGGACCTCAAGCGCGCCTACCAGACGTTCGTGCGCCAGTTCGGCCCGATCAACCTGACAATCACCAGCACGCGTGTTGATCCGAAAACCGGAGACGAGAGCACGACGCAGCGGCGTCCAAACCTCCAGCCCTTCTACGACGATCCGGACGTCTGGCTGGTCAGCTCGATCGAGGAGTACGACGAGGACCGGCAGGTCGGCACACAGGGGCCGCTGTTCTCCGAGCGTGTGATCCAGGCGACACTGGAGCCGGAGGTGCACAGCGCCCATGACGCGCTTGCGGTCTGTCTGCACGAGACGGGTGTCGTGGAGATCCCGCGCATTGCCGAACTGCTGGGACGGTCCGAGGACGAGGTTATCGCCGAACTGGGCAGTGCCATCTATCTCGATGCCGGACGCAGCCAGCCCGGACGCGATGTCTGGGTGCCCGCTGACGAAGCCCTGTCAGGGGCCGTGCGCACGAAGCTGGCGGAGGCCCGCAAGGCCGCTGAGACCGATCCCCGCTTCGCCCGCACCGTGGCCGCGCTGGAAGAGGCCCAGCCCGAGGACCTGCGGCCGAGTGACATTACGGCCCGTCTGGGCGCGCCGTGGATCCCGACCGCCGACATCGAGGGCTTCATTGCCGAGGTGATCGGGGTCGAAGCCGGCGTGTGGCATACGAAGGAGGTGGCGTCCTGGACCCTGGACAAGGGACCGTTCCGGGGCAAGGCCGAGGCGACGTCCGTCTGGGGCACCGAACGGCGTCCCGCAGGGGAGCTGATCGAGGATGCGCTCAATCAGGCCATCCCGCAGATCTGGGACACCTGGCGCGACGAGAACGGCGAGCACCGGCAGCTGAATGCCCAGGAGACCGAGGCCGCCAAGGAAAAGCTCGCCGCCATCAAGACGGCCTTCCAGACCTGGGTGTGGCAGGATCCAGAGCGCGCCGAGCGTCTGGTGCGGCTGTATAACGACACCTACAACAACCTCGTCCCCCGCGCATTCGACGGCGCGCATCTGCAGTTGCCGGGGGCCAGCACCACGATCCAGCTGCGCGCCCACCAGAAACGGGTGGTCTGGCGCATCATCGCCACGGGAAACACTTACATGGCCCACGCCGTGGGATCGGGAAAAACCTTCTCGATGTGCGCGGCGATCATGGAGCAGCGCCGTCTCGGCCTGATCTCGAAGGCTATGGTTGTGGTGCCGGGACATTGTCTGGCGCAGATGGCCCGCGAGTTCCTGATGCTCTATCCGACCGCGAAAATCCTGGTCGCGGATGAGACGAACTTCGTGAAGGCCAAGCGCCAGCGCTTCCTTGCCCGTGCGGCCACGGGACAGTGGGATGCGATCATCATCACGCATGATGCCTTCAAGTTCATCCCGGTCGAAACCGCGTTTGAGCAGGCGATGATCGAGGCGCAGATCGCGTCTTACGAAAGCCTGCTGTGCGAGATCGACGCCGACGACCGCATCTCGCGCAAGCGCATCGAGCGCATGAAGGAGGGGATGAAAGCCAAGCTGGACGGGCTGGCCAGCCGCAAGGACGATCTGGTGCATCTTGGCGAGATCGGGATCGACCAGATCCTTGTGGATGAGGCGCAGCAGTTCCGCAAACTGAGCTTCGGCACGAACCAGTCCAGCCTCAAGGGGGTCGATCCGAACGGCAGCGGGCGGGCCTGGGACCTGTACGTCAAGGCCCGCTATCTCAGCCGCATCAATCCCGGTCGCGAGCTGGTCATGGCCTCGGGCTCGCCGATTACGAACACTCTGGGCGAGATGTACAATGTGCAGCGCTTCCAGCAGATCGACGCCCTGATCGAGCGCGGCCTGCACGAGTTCGACGCCTGGGCCGCGAATTTCGGGGAGACCCGCACCGAACTCGAGCTTCAGCCGAGCGGGCTGTACAAGCCTGTGACGCGGTTTGCGGAGTTCGTGAACGTGGCCGATCTGATGGCCATGTACCGGCATTTCGCAGACGTCGTGCAGCAGGACGATCTGCGCCAGTACGTAAAGCTGCCTGAAATCGCCACGGGCAGCCGCCAGATCATCGTCGCTGACAGCGGACCCGCCTTCCGCGATTACCAGAAGGAACTGGAAGCCCGGATCAAGGTGATCGAGGAGCGCAAGGGCAAGCCGCAGAAGGGTGAGGATATCATCCTGTCCGTGATCAACGATGCGCGTCACGCGGCGATTGATCTGCGCTTTGTCCGATCCTGGGAAGACAACGACACCAGCAACAAGCTGAACGTCATGATCGCGAGGGTCTTCAACATCTGGAAGGAGACGCGCGACAACCGTTACACCGATCCCGACACTGGCAAGCCGTATGACCTGACCGGGGCCGTGCAGATGATCTTCTCCGATCTGGGCACGGAAGCGGCGCTGGAGAAACGGGGCTTCTCGGCCTATCTGTGGATCCGCGACGAGCTGATGCGGATGGGCGTGCCGCGAGACGAGATCGCGTTCATGCAGCACTACAAAAAGAGTGCGGCCAAGCAGGGGCTGTTCCGGGATCTCAATTCCGGGCGCAAACGCATCCTGATCGGCTCGAGTGCGACAATGGGGACGGGCGTGAACGCACAACAGCGTCTGATTGCCCTGCACCATCTGGATGTGCCCTGGCTGGTGGCCGACATCATCCAGCGTGAGGGACGGATCGAACGCCAGGGCAACCAGAACCCTGTGATCCAGATTTACGCCTATGCCCTGAAAGGCTCGGTGGATGCCACGAACTGGCAGCTTCTGGAGCGCAAGCAGCGTTTCCTGTGTCTGGCCATGTCCGGAGACCGGTCAATCCGCCGTCTGGAGGATATCGGCGAGAGTGCGAACCAGTTTGCCATGGCCAAGGCGCTGGCTTCAGGTGACGAACGCCTAATGAAAAAGGCGGGACTGGAAGCAGAACTGGCCCGCCTGCGTCGCCTCAAGGCCGCCCATTACGACGACCAGTTCAACGTGCGTCGCGCGATCGAACGGGCCGAGCGCGATCAGAAGGTGGCCGAAGCCGTCATTCCGAAGATCCGGGCGGATATCGCCAAGCGCCAGACGACACGGGGCGAAGCGTTCCAGCTTGTGCGCAAGTCGGATGTCCTGACCGAACGGCAGGATGCCGGCAAGTGGCTGATGGGTCAGGCGCGCACGGCCAAACGCGCAGAGACGAAGGGTCGGTGGACACTTGGCGAAATCGGCGGCTTCGAACTGGTGTGCGAGACCTGGAGCTCGACCTTCATGGGTGAAGAGGAATGGGACGCGACGATTGCGATTGTGGCCGAGGACCGGATGATCGGGATCGACTTTGATCATGACACCGCCCCGCTTGGCTTTATCGCCCGCATCGAGAACACCCTGCTGCGCTTCGACAGCGAGCTTGCGGATGCGCAGCGGCTGCTGGCCGAGACGGAACGCAAGCTGCCCGGCTACCGTGCCCGCGACGGGATGCCGTTCCGCGAGGCTGCACTCCTGGAGGAGAAGGAAGAAGAGATGGCGTCTCTGGAGGCGGATCTGGCCGAGGATACGGCGCGTCGGGAGGCTGAGGCCGCCGAAGCGCTGGCCGCGATGGAAAGCCTGAGCATCAACGACAATGGGGGAGGAGGAGAGGAAGAAGAAGCGGCAGCATAAGGAGAGGGGGAAGGGGCGGGCATGGCCCGCCCGGTGCGGCAAGGCTCAGGCCGGGCGCGCTGGCGCGCGGCCTTGCCGCACCGGGCAGCCCCTGCATCCGCGGAGAGGTTGAAAGAGAGATCAGAGGAAGAGAGCATGTGCGACCATCAGACGTCCCCGCAAACCACGACCGTCTCCAAAGTCCTGTGCGGCCTGAATGTGGAAATTTTCACGTACCCGAGCGGTGAGGTGCTGCTGCGCACCGTGGACGCCTATCCGGTCAACCGGAATGACTGGCATGGCCCGTATGCGGATGCCGCTCAGGCCGAGGCCGACTTCGTGGACCGCCATGCGCTGCCTGTGCTGACACCCGAGGATGTCAGACGCAGGCGTCTGAACGGGACACTTTCCAAGACGCGCGAGTATGGCGAGATGATTCTGGCCTTTCATCGCTGGACAGGGGCGACCTGTCTGACACCGTTCATTGTCCGGCCGGAGGCCCGGGCATGAGCGAAGTCCTTCCGACGTCCGCAGGCCTCGTCTGCCGGCACCTGGATCTCAGTACCGGGCATCTTCCGGTCGCAGAGCGCGATGCGTGCGAGCTTTATCTCAGCAGCGGGGGCGCAGCAGGACGAAGCTGTCTTGGCGGGCCTTATGGCTGGATGATTTATGTTCCCACCGAGGCGGAGGACGTCCCGCAGGACGTGTCTCCCGAACTGGCCGCCCTGATGGCTCAGGCGCGAAAGCAGGACTGCCACTACATCCACTTCGATCGGGACGGGTCGATCGACGAGACGCTGCCTTTTTACGACTGAACCGCCACCGCCTTGCCTGCCTCAGGGAGAAGAGAAGGGGGCTGGAAAACAAACGGAAAAGAGAGAGGGAGCCGCCACAGGTCGCGGCTCCGCGCAAGGCTCAGGCCGGGCGCGCTGACGCGCGGCCTTGCGCGAAGCCACGCCCCGTGCCCGCGCCGAGATCATCACGACAGAAAAAAGGAGAGAGGCGTGTCAGACCCGGCAGGACAACCCGCGGCCGAAGTGGCGCTCAGAGCAAACCTGACGCTGATCTTTGACGCGATGCGAGCGCATGGCGTGAAGACGGTCAAAGTTGAGTACGAGGCCAAAGAAGGCTGGTGGACAACGCTTCATGTGACAGCGGACGACAGTCCGGATCTGTTCGAAGACCTGTCCCTTGAGAAGGCCGTTGCAGCGCTTGGGCCTGACCAGACGATTGCCCCTCTGTTTCCGAACAGCTTTGACCTTGTGGTCTGGCACTGCGTCGAAACCGTTATCCGGCGCGTGCAGGCCGATTACGACACCGATGAAGACGGGTCTTACGGCTCGGCCACGCTGTCGCTGGCAACGCGGCAGCTTGAGGTCGAACATATCGAGCGTGTGGTCTCCCACCTCGCGCACAGCCTGACCGCCTGACGTCTCCCCCACCGACACCCTTACGACATCACTGGAGCCCATCATGGACGAACTGCGCCTTGTCGATCCCAACACCCTTGTCGACAATCCGGAAAATCCGCGCAAAGCAGAAAGCAGCCAGGACAGTATCCGACGCTTTGCGATGAACATTTTGCAGGTGGGACTCATTCACCCGCCAAAAGTGCGGGAGCTGGAAGACGGGCGCCTGATGATCATAGCGGGTCATCGCCGGAAGCGGGCCTCAATCTATGCCGGACTTTCCCAAATTCCGGTTCATGTGACGCACGAAGAGAGCAAGCACGAAGCCCTGGCGGCGGCCAGTGAGAACATGATCCGCGAAGGCATGTCTGAGCCGGACCAGTGGCGTGCCGTGACCCGGATGCGCGAAGACCTTGGCTATACGGATCAACAGCTGTGCATGGCGCTGATGATCACGCCTGCCTATCTCCGTGGACTGACACTGCTGGCGAAGCTGCATCCGCCAATCCTGCACGCCATCGAGATTGGCCGCGGCCCCGACCTGAAAGAGCGTCGGACTCTGGCCCTGTCGTCTCTGGAGGATCAGGCCGCGGCCTGGGCTGAGATGTTTGCCGAGAGCGTGGAGGAGGGAGAGGACCCGGCCGGGTATCGTCTTAACGCCGAAGATCCGGAGGATACCGTGGACTGGCGTGACTTCACCTGGCACCTGCGTCAGGAGGAGTGGTATGCGCGTGATGCCCGGTTTGACGATGCGCTGGCGCAAAAGCATGGCGTCGTCTGGACCGAAGATCTGTTCGGGCAGGGCAGTGAGGACAATCGCTACGTCACGGATGCCACGGCGTTTCGGGCTGCGCAGGAAGACTGGATTGCCGAGCATCGTCCCGAAGGAACGCTCGCGATCGAGACGGACGAGTATGGGTCTCCCCTCCGCCCTCAGGGCTATAACTTCGTCACGAACTGGATGGGCGAGCAGGAGACCGATGTTGTCGGCTACTGGCTCAATCGGAGTACCCTGAAAGTCGAAGAGCGAAAGTTCCGCTACACGGGTGAAGAGACCGTCCGCTCCGAACCGCGCGTGGTGGAGCAGACGCCACCCCCAAAGAAGGAGCGCGCTGACATCTCGGGCACGGGTCTGAAGATGATCGGCTCTGTACGGACCCTCGCACTGAAGAAGGCCCTGACGGCGAAAAGCGAAGACGCGGATCCGTGGGATCTGGTGGCCGGCCTGCTGCTCGCGCTGAATGCCAACAACGTCCATATCTACGGCTGCGAAAGCAGCTCGCCTCAAGAGAATGCGGTGAAGACCGCCATGGAAGCGCTGTTTCCGGAGGGCGAACTGGTGCGTGATGAAGCGCTGATCCGTCGGCACGCGCTGGAAAGCCTCGCGGGCTTCATGAACTGCGAGGTCAGTATGCACTCCGGTTCCGGCATGGCAGCGGAACTGCTGGGCTGTCTGTTCAACGCGGACGCCCACATGCCGACCATGGCTGATGAGGACTTTCTGAAGACCTACAGCAAGCCCGGGATCACAAAAGCGGTGCAGGCGCATGGGCTCGCGCCACTCAATACGGGCAAGGAGATGCGCGCTGCCCTGCTGAACGCCGTGGGAGACGGGCACTGGGTTCCGGAGGCCGCAGGCTTTGCGCAGGCGATTGGCGTCTGGACCGAGGAGGTTCGAAACAGGCAGGCCCGCCGCGCGAAATGGGCCGCCCTGAATGACGATCTGGAAGTCGAGGATGAAGACGGTCTGGAGTGCGCTGATCCGGAGGATCTGGAAGACGGGATCGACGAGGAGGGCGGAGAAGACGCTGGCGATCCGGACGTCACGGAGGACGAGCCGACAGAAACACCGGACCTCGTGGTGCCGCAGGAACTGGTGGCCATGCAGGCTGCCATGGGAGGCCGGCTGGAGATCCTTCGGATCTGAGCCAGCACGCGGCCACGAATAGACCTGACGTCAGGCGGCGCTCTTCTGAGTGCCGCCTTGTTTGTAAGCAGACAGAAGAAAGAGCCCCTATGGCAGACTACTATTCAAAATTCTCAGCCTTGATTCCATTCCGAAGCGTTGAAGCACGCGCGTGTGCGCTTGCGCTTCAGGACGCCCACAACGCTCAGTGGGAGGAGCGACAGCCGCATCACGACGAACACTACCGTTTTGGAGTGGAAATTGTGGATCCCGCGACAGACGGAACGGCACCTCTGTGGGTTCATGACGACGGTGGTAGCAATGTCGATGGACTGATTGAATTTGTCCAGGCGTGTGCCCGTCAAAAGCTCTGTGCAGGCAGAAGGTGGTCTGTGGTGTGGAGCTATGACTGTAGCAAGCCCCGCCTCGACGGTTATGGTGGTGGCGCCTGTGTCATCGATCTTGAAACAGGTGACTGTCTTGCCTCTCTCGATCTGGTCGACATGGCCGACAGCATCGCCAATGGAGATCATGAGACTGTGCGTATCGACGTCGGGATGGCCGCGACGGCGCACGACGTGCTTTGTCTGGAAATGGCGGCCTCAGACCGGACGGAGGATCTGTCAGAGGAAATCAAAACACTGAGTCCTCTTGTGCAGGCGCTGAAATCCGTTGCCGAACGCAGGACTGTGACATTGGTGGGATCGGGGCCGGACTAGGGTTCCGGGCCAGACTTGCGCGTAACGCCTGATCTGGCACAACAGGAGATCGGGGGCCGCCTGATGAGTCCGCGCGACGAAACGTCTGTTCAGGTTACGGGTCAGACGTCGCGGCCCCCGAAAATCGTAACCGGGTGTGGGTCGGGGGTCGCTTTGCCCACAGTCGTCAGAGTGAAAGGGGAAACCATGATCTTCGTGATCGTGGTGGACCGTAAGTGGTTTACGAAGATTCTTCGTAAAACGAAGAAGACCCTTCAGGCGGTTGCCACCGCACTGAAGAGCCTCTCCGAGTAAATCACTTAAGGTAAACCGGGCCGTGAGGTGTTTTTTCCCGAAGCCCCTCACGGCTCACCTCTGAACTTGGACGAACCGGTTACGATTTTCAAGGGCGGAGTCAGCATGGCTCCGCCCTTTTTCGTGCAGTGAGACGCTGCCTTGTTCCACAGGGCAGGACAGCCCGCGCAAGGAAAAAAGCCGAGAAAAGAGAGAAAGAGGAGAGGGCGCGGGTGCCAGAGCCTGTCTGTCGCCGCAAGGGGTGGTGTCCTCGGCTGACGCCTGCGGGACCGCCGCTGACGCGTCGCCCTTGCCCCGCCAGCCAGGCCCTGACCCCGGAGAGGACAGTTGAAGAGACATGAAGAGAAGGAGATCAGCATGTCCGAACACCCGACTGTCACCGTGGGCACCCGCGTCAGCACTATCCTGTACAACAGAGGCCGGGGCGTCGTGTATGCGGTCCATGGCACGCCGCGTCCCGAGACGATCCGACGCCTTGCTGGCGGCTTCATTGCCGCGGGGGGCAATGCCAGCTTTGACATCGTCTTCGCCTGCGGGAGTATTAGCAAAAAGCTGCCCGAGAGCATTCTGCACGGCGTGCAGTGGACGATCTTCCACGACGAGCCCAAGGCTGAGCCTGAGGAAATTGCGCAGCTGCGCGCTCATGCCGAAGCGTGCCGTGCTGAAAAGCAGGCGCAGAAGGAGCAGGCTGAGGCAGCCCACGCGGCCGAAATCGAGCGTCTGCGCACCGATCCCGAGTACGCCCATCTGGAGCAGGGATCGGACCAGAGCGGGGTGCTGGCAGGAAAGAACATCCGCCGCCTGCTGAAAGCCGCCCTGCCAAACCACAAATTCCGGGTGCGCAAAACCTCCTACGGGTCGGTGTCGATCAGCTGCGACGCTCCGCTGGACGATACGGAACACGAGACAGTTTCGAACATCAGAAAACGCTTCAGATCGGGGTTCTATGACGACGTGACGGATTGCCATTCCAAGCGCCGGAGCCCCTGGCAGGACGTCTTTGGCAGCGCCGAATACGTCTTCTGACCCCACCTTACCCCTTCACAGTTCTTCCAGGCCGCCGCGAGGCGGCCTTTGTCATATCTGGAGATCGACATGGCTTTCTTTACGCTCAGTGCTACGCCCGCCACCGCAAAGCGTGAGGGCTATTTCACCAGCACCACGATGGCGCTCATGTCCCATCTGGGAGAGCGGCGCGTTGTCGAGGCAAAGTCGGTGGATGGCCTCAAGCCGCTCATTCTGAGTTTCGGCCGCGACACCGCCCTTCAGCACCCTGGTCGGTCGTTCAAGATCATGGTCACGGTCAATCGTGGCAGCCGTAAGCCACGCGGCTTCGACGCGGCTTACGATTCCGAGGCGCTTGGCACCTCCGAATGGCTGGAAACCACGGTTGCAGACCCGGTTCCCCACGACGGCATGGCAGGTGTGGCCTCATGGGGAAGACGGTACACGCCATTCCGCATGGACGGTGCACAGCCGCGCGAAGCTTCGCTCACCGAGGCCGAACGCCTGTCTGACGACGGCCATCTCGGTTTCAAGGGATGGGCCGCGGAAGTCGCGGCCATTCTCGACACCATTGGCGCACCTGCGACCGCTTTGGGCTGCGAGACCCGGGACGCTCTGGTGTCGCGCTATCGCGCCCACCAGCATCCTGCCCTGGCCGCCGCCGTCCTGACTGCGTCCTCAATGGCCGAGCATCTGGCCGCCTGAGGCCAATGCAGGGGAGCGGATAATGCCTCCCCTGCCAGATCCTGCAGTTTAAAAAAGAGCGAGTTTTCCATGGTCGATGAAAACCTTCTCCAGATTGAGACCTGTCTTCTGGAACGTCGCAAGGTTCATCTTGGCATTGCGCCGGATGGGCGCGTCTATCTGCGTGTAACGTCGTTCTGGCCGAAAGAGGCCGCCCAGCACTGGCACGGCCCCTATTCGGACCGACAGGCGGCGGAGACGGATTTCCGAACCCGGACGCAGCCGCCACGCGTTACGCGCGCCCAGATCGCCGAGGCGAGCCGCCGCGGGGAGCATGGCACGGTCGAGGGTGTCCCCATGATCGTCCTGAGGCATCGCTGGACGGGCCACCTGACCCTGACGGCCTATCAGCTGGTGGATGAGGCCGGGCAGGAGAAATCCGCGCGCCAAAATGGACACATCTGACCCCCTTATCGTCACCCGCGCGAGCCGGGTGGAGGGAGAGCAGGAAGAAGAAAGAGGGAAAGAAGCAGAAGGAAAGAGGGGCAGCACAGGCTGTCTGCGCTGGCAAAGGGTGGGTCTCCACGCGTCCTCGCCCTGGCGGGCTCCGGGTCGTGGAGATCCCGCCGCTGCGCGGCGCCTGTGCCATCGCAGCCATCCTGTGCCTGTGCCGGAGAGGTCATCAGAGAAAAGAGATGACGGCAACAGGAGTGACCTTTCATGCAGATTTCCCAGCAGACCCTTCAGGACATCAAGGACGTTGTCGGACTGGCCGGTGGGGTCTTCGGTTTTCTCGCCCTGGTCTTCGCCTTTACGTGCCTGCCGAGCTTTCTGGCGGGGCCGGTGCCCCATCATTATCTCGCCTCGGCATCGCACAGCGCTCACCCCCGCGGCTGAGTCTTCACGTTTCCGAACGCACCCACGCCCCGCCATCGTGCGGGGTTTTTCCATTTCTGATCCCAGGAAATATCCCATGATCGTCACCTTCGACCGCGCGCTGATCGAGCGCCTTCTTGCCCATGCCGAGGTTGCGTCGGAACGACGTGCCACGCTGACACAGCTTTTTGACAAGAGCCTGCGCAAGCCTGGGCATGGCGCGCGCGAATGGGGCCGTCCGGAAGACATTGATCCCGCCAAGATCCCTGCGGGTCTGTGGTTGGTTGGAGATCACGGGATCTACATGATGTCGAACGGGCTTCCCCTTCTGCCGTCCGATGACGGTCAGAAGCCCAATTTGTGCGCGTATGCGCGCGAGGCTGACCCGGCACAGAACGCGGGCAGGGCTCATGACGTCAAGCGACAGGCTTTTGGCGGGGATGACGGATGCGAGTTCCTGGAAGCTGCGCTTGTACGACGGGCCCTCAGCAAGGTGTCCGGTGACACACTGCGGCTGAACATTACGCCTGAAACCCTCAAAATTCTGGCCTGACTGGCCTTCCTTGCAATCCTTCAGGAGTGAAAGAATGTCCGATCTTATGCCTGTTCCCCACGAGCAGATCTGGGCCTCGGCCGTGGCGGTGGCCGCTGACAGCGTGGAGCAGCTGAGACGCTGCGATGTCGACCGCGTCGTCTCCCTTGTTGACGCGGCGGATCGCAGCGCGCTGACAGGCTGGCTGATCGCGCAGCGGCCCGATCTTGCGGGCGCTGTCGCGGAGGCTCTGTCCGCGCTCGTCCAGGAGGCTTACGCATGAGCCTGCTGTTGCCATACCTGCGGCGCGTCCGCATTGAGGCCGAGGGCCTGACGGCCACCCAGTGGAGCACAGCGCAGGACAAAGCGAAACTGGCCAATGCAATCCTCGCCTTTGTTGCGAAAGGATTGCCGGAGGAGGGGTTCAGCAAGGCGCTGTACCAGCGCGCCAGCCAGATGTGGGGGTTTATCGCCTGCTTTAACCGGAACGGCTTTGCGGGCCGGTATTTCAGCACAACGCAGGGGCGTCTCGCCTTCCTCGATCAGATCATTGCGCGTGGCGGGATCGGCGATCCCGCCTGGACCTGGTCAGACGTGGAAAGCCGGATCGCGGCTCTTCTGGTCGAGCATCAGGTGCTGGACCTGTACCGCTCCGAACTGCGGCAGGAGACTGTCCGAGGCGAACAGGCGCTGTTGCGCAGGCTGATCGACCGTCACGGCGTGCCGGCCGATCATGCAGGCCGCATCTCACTGGCTCCGGCGTTGGCTGCGACCCTGTCCCGGCAGCAGCCTGTTCAGATGGGTCTGCTCTGACACGTTGCGCTGTCCGTGGCGGCGCAGGAGTCCGGATCGTCGATCAGTCCCTGAACGACCTCCCATCCGCCGAGAATATTCTGGGCCGTCTCCCAGGCGACGATCTCGGCGCGAAGCGCCTGCGCAAGATCGTCATAGATGCCGTCGCGCTGCGGATCTTCGATCTCACGGCGCTCCGCCTGCTCCGTGAGGGACCGTGCGTCGGAAACCCGGGCCAGTGCCCGAGAAACAAGCTGCGACAGCCAGTCAGACGCCATGCGCTGACGACCCTCACGTGTGTCGGGCAAAGGCGTGGCTTCGAAAATCTGTCGCGCCCTCTCGCGTCCGAACGCGCGGAGGCGCTCAACCTGTCGGGGCGGTGTCACGGCCCGGATTTCGGCAAGCGACCGCAACTGCGTCTCGGGCAGGATTGCGTCGGTGAGCGCGTCCAGGGTCGGCGCACGACGTCGCTCCTGCGGAAAGCGGATCACCGTGGCGGTCTGATCTGTCTGTGCACTCATCGGTGTCCTCCTGTCGTTGTGCGGTAAGCGTAAAGCGCGCCACAAATAAAAGTCAATAAAAACAATAAGATACCGGCATTATTTGGCCCTCGCGAAAACCTCTGGGGGCCAGAAAAGAGACGCGCGCGAAAGAGAAAGAGGAGGGAGGGAAGGGGCTCTCATGGGGCAGGCGTCGCAGCAAGGGTGCGTCGCTCCGCTCCCGGCGCACAGCGCCGCCCATGCCACGCCACCCGCCCCATGAGGCTGCCAATCGGGAACGAAATATTCCGAGAGAGGCAGAACATGTCCAAGCGCAGGAAAACAGATCTGACAGCAGTCCGTAAAAAGGCAGAGGTCTTTGGGCCGGATACGGTTCTCTTTGCAGATCTTGAACTCGGAGAAACCTTCCGCATGGCTGGGGCAGAGCTGGGAGCCGTGTATCGAAAGGTTCGCCGCAACCACTACATGCACGACGGAAAGCGATGCCTTGCGAGCGACGGTCGGGCCGTCAAGCGCGCTTCCCTGCCTGGGACGGAAGACTGAGACCACTCTCCCGATCCTCTCCTTCCTCCACTGACATCAGGGCCGCAGCGCGGCCCGCATCCGGTCAATAAACACAAGAAAGGAACCGCATCGTGCAGATCCAGATGCTCACCCCTACGTCCAGTTTTCTTCCCGCTCTTGAGGCGCCCGTCTTTCACCGCGCCGTCTCGGCAGGCAAGACCATTGGCCGCGCACGGCGCTTTTACGCGGAAGCCGATCTTCTGGCTGACGACGCGAATGATGTTCGTCTCGGAGCGGCGCTACGGGCTGCATTGAGGCGGGACGCCAGCACCGCACACCGCTCGGCACAGCGCACGCTTCTGAGTGTCTGCCATTGAGAGCCGCGCACCTGCACTCACAACAGGCCGTGCGATCCTGCGACCTGAGACAGACGCTTCGAGGAAGAAAAGGATGGGCCATGCGGCTTCCGATGACAGGGTTGACCCTGGCAAGCCTGCTATGGGCAGGCATAACCCACGCGGCCGCTGCAAAGTGCTCCACTTTCGGCGGAGACGGTCAGCTCCCGGTTCTGACTAACGCAGCGCTTGGGCAGAAGATCGTGCTTCTGTGCAATGACGGCTTTGCTGTCCTGCACTCGGGGATCAGTCATGGCCCCCTGTGGACGGCAGAGCATCTGACCGAGGAAGGCCTGGAGCGCAGCATGCAGATCGGCCGGGTCCTCCGGTTCTTTCATGCCGATCCCCGTCTGTCCTTTGAGGACAGGGCCGAGCTGAGCGACTACCGCGCGTCGGATTATGACCGCGGCCATATGGCCTGTTCGGCGGACGAAGACAGTCTTCAGGCGCAGGAGCAGAGTTTTTCGCTCGCCAATGTTGTTCCCCAGACCCCGGAACTGAATGAAGGCATCTGGACGGGCGTGGAAATGGCGGTGCGTCGTCTCGCACAGCGCGAAGGCGAGCTTTACGTCGTGACCGGTCCGGCATTTGAAGCGTCGGTCAAGACCATCGGATCGCATCGGGTTTTTGTGCCCTCTGCGACCTGGAAGGCTGTTTACGATCCTGTCGAGGACGAAGCAGGCGCGTATTTCTGTCAAAATAGCAGCCAACCAACCTGTACGATCATCAGCATCGGCGCGTTAACCCAGGCGACGGGTGTAGATCCTTTCCCGTCTCTTCCCGATGAGATCCGTCAGACGGCCATGACGCTGCCTCGACCCCTTAAAAGTCCTTATGCTGATCGCATCCGGCCTGCTTCCGGAAGCCCTGTGCTGGAGACCATGCCATGAGTTTTATTCCTTTCCTTGACGCAGGCGAAAGTGTTCAGATCGATGACCTGACGATTGAGAACGGCACTGAGCGGATCGCCCTGTACGGACGCCTCGAAATTCGAAGGGACCGGATCGGCCTGCCTGCAGGATATTCAGGCCCTGAAGGCTCAGATCGACGCCATTGCGCGCGAGCTCGAGGGATCGGCTCACCTTCCCGAGCGGGCGCGGAGCGCACACCAGACAAGCGTGATGCCCAGCCCTTCATGGGGCGGAGCTGTGCATGAAGGGGCGGGAGCCTCTGCCAGGAAAGGTCTGGAGTGCCACAAGCCTCGCTCCGGACAAGACGACCTTCCACCCCAGCTTCCTCCGCGCCCTTCGGTTGCTCCGTGCAGCCGGGTCCCCTGAGAAGGCATCGTGTCCTGCGCTGCGTTTGTGACGGACCTGGCAGTGTCGGGACGAAAGGCGTCGCTGCGCTTGCTTTCGCCCCTTTTGCCTCCGGCACGGGTCGAACGAAAGGCTTGTTTAAGTATTCGTTAAGTGTGTGGCGATGATGTTTGTATGTTGGCAAGTTACCGCAAATAAAACCGATAAAAACCGCAGTAAACAGCCGTTTTTCCCTTGCAATACTTGCGGATTTTTCGTAAATTAAACCCAGATCACAGGGGCGTTGAGGCCGGTTCTGACCGTTGCGCCGCCCCGAAGCGAGAAAGGATGACGATCATGGCACGCTTTGAGCCGTTCAGACTGTCTGATGACGACCGGACCGACATTGTCAAAGGCGTCTCCTGTGCTCTGCTGCTTGAGCGCCATGGCTATCTTCTCGACAAGCCCGAAAGCACGCGGAACGCTCTGAAATACCGTGCGGGAAAGGGCGAGACGATTATCGTCAACCATGAAGGCCGTGGCTGGTGGGATACGGGATCGGACGAAAAGGGAGATGTGTTCTCCCTGATCCAGCGCCTGACGCCCGGTCTGAAGTTTCGCGATGCCTGTCGGGAACTGGGTCAACTGGTAGGTATTGAACCAAAGGGGGCAGAATACGTCCGCGAGCGTCAGGCCAAAACGCCAGACGTTGCTCCGGCCGAGCGCTGGCAGGCCAGGAAAGAGCTCAAATCCGGCACGAAGGTCTGGGCGTATCTCACCGAGGAGCGCTGCCTTCCGGAATGGGTTCTGCGTCGGGCCAACATGACCGGCTGCATCCGGGACGGCTATCACGCCGCCTGGTTCTGCCACCGGGATGCGGCGGGAGCGGTCTGCGGTGCGGAACTGCGCGGTCCGGACACCAAGGGTATCTGTCTGTCGGGTACGGTCAAAACGCTGTTCCGGTTCCAGCCCGGCCTTGGCCGAACGGTCCGTCGGCTGGTGGTGAGTGAGTCCGCCATTGATGCCCTGTCCTACGCCGCCCTCGACAGCGAGCGCACGCGCGAAACCCTGTACTGCTCGACCGCAGGTGGCATGGGACCGGAGACGGTCGAAGCCCTCACGGCCGAGCTGGCTGAAATGGCAAAAGATCCGGCTGCCGTTCTGGTGGCTGCAACCGATAATGATGAAGCCGGCAACCGCTATGCCGCGCGCCTTGCAGAGCTGGGCCGCGAAGCCGGTGTCCGCGTGATCCGCCGTATTCCCCACGGTGGCTGCAAAGATTTCAACGACGCCCTGAAGACTGTTGTGGCCGCCGCCCGCGCCGCCTGAGGAGAGACTGATGACGAATGACAAGGCACGACGGGAAATGGAGGCGCTGTTTCCCGGGCATGAAAAGAATGACGCTCTGAGAACGGCCTTTCTGGCGCACCCGGATGCGGACCATTATCTGCGCCGGATGCCAGACCTCGGATGTCGTATTCCCTGGGCGCTGGTAGAATACGGTCCTGAGACGGATCGGCGTCAGGGTCTCGTGGTTGGCGGACGCTGGAGTGCGGCAGGCTGGGATCTCTCCGGACGCATCGTCCTGTTTGTTCAGTCTCCAACCGGAGACAGTGGGTTCCTGACCTGCCGGGCGGGGGAGCAGCAGCTTGTCCTGATTGGCACCGTTCCCGGAAGCACGCCTCATCCTGACCGTCCGGATGCCGTCACACTTCTGGGAGATGTCGCAGAACTGACCGCCGCCTGGCATGCCGATGTAGAGACAACCCGCGCCTGGCATACCTGGGCTCTGCTGCACAATCAGCCGCCTTTCCCGCAGACCTACGCCGAGATCGCGTTCGGCGATGATGTGCTGCGCGGTCTCGTGGTCGGAGGCACGGTCCTGGCGGAGGGGACATGGGACTTCGGGCAGGAGTTCGACCTGATGGTCGAGCCGGACATGATCCTCAGCCTTGATGGCCGCCGTGCGACGCGGTGCGAGGTTCTTCATGGCACCCGGGAGCAGGGACGTGGTCGTGGATAATCATCTCTCAGGATTGACCCCCTCCCAGGCAGACGCCGCGCATCAGACAGGACCGGTTGTTGTTCTGGCGGGTGCCGGGACCGGCAAGACCAAGACGCTTGTGGCCGGTATTGTCGACCGTGTCGTCAAGCGCCGGATGTCGCCTGACCGCATTCTGGCCGTGACCTTTACCAACAAGGCGGCCGGGGAGATGAAGACGCGGATCGCGGCGGCCCTGAACATCGCGCAAGCCCCGTACTGGGTGGGCACCTTCCATGCGCACGGACGCCGTCAGCTGCGGACCGACCCCGACATTGCCGGTCTGCGTCCGGGGTTCGACGTCTGTGACAGCGAAGACAGCACGAAGATCGTGCGCAGGCTCCTGGAAAAGGCGATTGAAGCAGGCGTCATGAATGCCGATGACGGAGAGACGTTTCGCAAGCGTGTGAAGTCCGTCAGCTCGCGCATCGCCATGCTCAAGGAAAACATGGTTCTTCCCCCGGATGCCGTGGCCTGGGTCGAGGGACGGATTGCGACGGATGCCATCACCGAAGGCGATGACATCATGGTCTGGCGGGATGCGGCCGTGCTCTATCCTGCGTATCAGGCGATGCTGCGCGAAAGCAATCGCGCGGATTTTGCAGACCTGCTGCTGTGGCCTACCGTGACCATGCTCCGCGACGAACGCTACAGACGGGACTGGGCGGACCGGTTTGACTGCGTGCTGGCCGATGAGTTCCAGGACGTCAACCGGCTCCAGTTTCTCTGGCTGAAATGCCTGTCCAAAGACCACAACGAGCTCTTCGTTGTGGGCGACGATGCGCAGTCGATTTACGGCTGGCGTGGGGCCAATGTCCGGATTATCCGAAGCTTTCTCAAGGAGTTTCCGACCGGACGCATGATTGCTCTGGAGCAGAACTTCCGTTCGACCGGTCACATCCTGTCAGCGGCCAACGCAGTGATTTCTCACGACGCTAACCGGCTGGAGAAAACACTGTATACCGCGTCCGGAGATGGGGAGCCAGTGGATATTCTGCGACACACCGGCAGCCAGGACGAGGCCTCCGGGATTGCCGCGGAGATCGGACGTCGCGCCCTGGAAGGCGTGCCTTACGAGGACATGGCGGTGCTCTATCGCTTCAACCATCTCTCCCGGCTGCTGGAAGAGTCTCTGTTGCGCGCAAAGATCCCTTACGAGCTGGTCAATGACACCGCCTTCTGGCAGCGCGGCGTGGTCAAGGATGCGCTCGCCTTCCTGCGTCTGACATGTTTTCCGTATGAGCGGCAGTCAGATGAGGCATTCCGCCGGATCGTCAATCAGCCCGCCCGGGGGATCGGGGCCAAGGCCATGGCGACATTCGAACAGGTCGCGGATGAGGAGGCGATCTCGCTGTACGAGGCGGCGGAGCGCACGGTGCAGGGACGCACTGGCAAAGCTGCTGACAAGCTGCGCGGCTTTCTGGACGTGATCCTGAAAGGCGCCCGCAGTGGCGAGCCCAGTTTGGGAGAGCGTCTGAGGGTTCTTGTAGAAGAGAGCGGGTATCTCGCGATGCACCAGGCAGCCGGGGACGATGGCCGCACGGCGCTCGAAAACCTGCACGAGCTTCTATCGCTCGCCAACGAGTTCAGCTCGGTGGAGGAGCTGTTCGACCATGCGGCCCTTGGCTCGGAAAGCAGCGGCGATGAGAGTGTCGGCCGGGTCAAGCTGATGACCATTCACGGATCAAAGGGTCTGGAGTTCGGGCATGTCTTTCTGATCGGGTGGGAAGACACACTGTTCCCGTCGCGCACGAATATTGACCCGGCAGAAGAACGCCGTCTGGCCTATGTCGCACTCACCCGAGGCCGCCAGCGCGTTAGCGTGTCCTGGTGCGAGTTTCGTCGGGGCGAGCAGGCCAGTCCGAGCTGTTTCATCGACGAGATCCCGCTCCAGGCGCGGCGGGATGGCTGGGGGCGCAATCTCAGGCGCCGTCCCGCGCTCCAACGGGGAACGGCTTTTAATCGGCAGGCTCAGAGAGAGGCGATGGGGTTCTGACCACTCACGTGCTGCGACTGACTTGGGGGGGTAAACGGAAGGTCCGGTTTTCGACTGGATTTGCCTGAAGCAGACCTAATTTATTTTAACTCGTAAAAATAATTTTGATGTGTGACGAGTTTGTTGGAGAGTTTTCACAATTGAACCATCCGATACCCGACGCCCGTTTCAGTGATGATAAGACGTGGCCGCTCCGGATCAATTTCGATCTTCTGACGTATCTGGCGGATATAGACGCGAAGCTGCTGAACATCGCCCGTTGCTCCCCATAGCTGACTCATGATGGTCTGATGCGTCAGGACACGTCCCGCGTAACGAACCAGCATGCGCAGGATATCCCACTCTCGTGGTGACAGCCGGATCTCCCCCTCGCCACGAAAGATCTGGCGGCGCACGAGATCAACTGTCACATCACCTGACACAAACAGTGGGATGGTGCCTTCCTGCTGTAATGCGTGACGCAATGCATTGCGCATGCGAGCGATAAGTTCAGCCATGCTGAATGGCTTGGTTACATAGTCATCAGCACCCGCTTCAAGTGCCGCGACTTTCTCCCGTTCGTCATCACGAACCGAGAGGATCACGACAGGCAAGGTTGGATGAGTGCGTCTCAGGCGTCGAAGGACTTCCACACCGTCCATGTCTGGAAGACCCAGATCAAGAACGACAATGTCTGGCAAGACCTCTGTTGCCATGTTCAGTGCCATTTCCCCGGTCCGGGCTTCTGTTACGCGCCAGGACTGGCTGACGAGCGACGTTCTGAGAAGCCGACGAATGGCAGGCTCGTCATCCACAATCAGTACCGACGGATCGCTCATTTTGTATTTTTCTCGTTCAAAGGAAACGTCATGATCAACTCTGCGCCCGAACGGTCCTGCCGATTGCGCGCCACAACTGTTCCTCCCATGGCTTCAATGAAACCCCGGGAGATGGCAAGCCCCAGACCGGTTCCGGGTCTCGATCGATCAGCAGATTTGAAACGTTTGAATTTACTAAAGGCGACCTCTGGATCGCTCACCGCAAATCCCTCTCCTTGATCTCTGACATGGATGAGAAGAGAGCCGGCGTCAGAGGACGCTATGACGGTGATTTTTGTCTCCGGGTTAGTATATTTCCCAGCGTTATCAAGAATATTGAAAAGCGCCTGTTCCAGAAGAACGTCGTCCAGAAGCGGCATTGGTAAATCAGGTTCAATGAGCATCTCGATCTCGTGATCGGACAACAGACCCGCAGCGCGGGAAAGCGTGCTTGCAATGACCTCGCCAACATCCACGGGTTCCCTGCGTGGCTGGAGAGCACCGGCTTCAAGGCGGGTCATGTCCAGCAGATTAGCGACAAAGCGATTAAGCCGCTCTGCTTCGTCGTGAATGGTTGAGAGCAGTTCCTGGCGCGCAGTGCCGTCGAGTTCTTCTCCGTAACTTTCAAGACTGGATGTCGCGCCCAGAATGGAGGCTAGGGGCGTTCTCAGATCGTGGGAAATCGACGTCAGTAATGCACCCCGTAATTTGTCGGTTTCGACATCAAGGCGTGCCTGATCCAGTTCCCCAGCCAAAAGAATACTCTCAATGGCGGATGCGGTCTGATCGGCCAAAGCATCCAGCAGCCCCTGCTGCTCAAGGTCAAAAATGGGTCCTGTTGTTCTCTCTGTCTGAAGGCCGATCACGGCGACCGGTCCACGTCCGGTTCGCAGAGGGATGAAGAGCCATCGCCCACCCGGGAGATTATCTGACCCTCGACCCGCTACTTTATTGTGCTTCCATGCCCAGGTTGCCGCTGCCAGATCGTCAGCCCCAACGACTTTCCCGCCGTTATAGGACGCCTTGACTTCCAGCTTCTCGCTCTCAGGAAGCAACATGGCCACATCGCAGTCGAGCATTGTCGCGATCTGATGGCTTGCAGACCATAGTAGATCGTCGAGTTTAATGATCCCCGTGATTGTGCGACTGAAATGATACAGCGATTGCGTGATATCCGCCCGGTGTCGCGCCACCACAGCCTGATTTCGGACGCGTGCCCCAAGGTTACTAGCGATGAGAGCCGTTGCGAAGAAGAAGAACAGGGCCACAACATTATCAGGGGCCGCAATCGTCAACGTATAAAGAGGAGGCAAAAAAAAGAAATTGAAACAGAGCATCCCCAGCAGGGATGCCCACAACGATGGCCAGAGACCGTAGGCCACCGCCACGCCGAGGATAGCGGTCAAAAAGGCCAGCGAAACATTGCTGACCTCAAAGCCCCGACGCAACAGAAGCGCTACCGCCAGCGTGCCGAGAACGATCAGGGTAGCCGTTACATAAGGGCCAACCCTGAAAGATTCGACATTGCTGTTTTGTTCTGTCACCGCATCGTCGCTGGGAGAACGTGGCACGACATGCACAGGAAAACCCTGAGCACACTGGATCAGACGCTCCGTCGTTGCGCGTCCCAACCATTGCCGGATCCGCCCGCTCCACCCGTGACCGGCAGGATGTGCCGCCACGATCTGTGTCACGTTCTGCGTCCTTGCATAGGCAACAGCATCAAGCGCTACGTCCTGGCCTGGGATCGTGACCGTCTCCGCGCCCAAGGACTGCGCCAGATGCATCTGAGACGCCATTCTTGTACGAGCCGTATCGCTCAGATCACGGTTCGTCTCGACATGGAGCACGATCCACGGAGCATGAAGACGATCAGCCAGGCGCTTGCCATAACGCAGGAGACTGGCATCCCCGTCCTGAAGGGTCAGGCAGACCATGATCCGCTCGCCTGCCGCCCATGGTCCGGCAATCGCGTTGGCCTTCATGTGGTCAACAAGCTGTGCGTCAACCTGCTGTGCAGTCTGACGCAGGGCAAGCTCGCGTAGCGCCGTCAGATTACCTGGAGAAAAATAATGAAGCAGCGCCCTTCCAGCGGTGTGTTCAGCATAGATCTTGCCGTCCCGCATGCGTTGCAACAGATCGTTCGGTGTCAGGTCAATAAGTTCGACCTCGTCCGCATCTCCGATCACGTGATCGGGAACCGTCTCCCGCACACGGACCCGCGTGATGGATGCGACGATATCGTTAAGGCTTTCAAGATGCTGAATATTGACGGTCGTCAGAACATCAATGCCGGCTGCAAGCAGTTCCTCGACATCCATCCATCGCTTCGGATGGCGTGATCCCGACGCGTTTGTATGCGCCAGTTCGTCCACGGCGACGACACGCGGCACCCGCATCAGCACAGCATCGAGATCCATCTCGGTCAGGATCCGGTGGCGGTACGTCATGGTCCGTAAAGGTACCAGTTCCAACCCGTTCACCAAGGCCGCCGTCTCAGAGCGACCATGCGTTTCGACCACCCCAATCACGACGTCCACACCGTCGCGTTGCAACTGATGCGCAACGGTCAGCATTTCGAATGTCTTGCCGACACCGGGAGCCGCACCAAGAAAAACCTTGAAGCGGCCGCGTTTGTGGCTGTCACCGTCCAGCACAGTCTGCCGGAGAAGGGCGTCAGGATCGGGGCGGATGAGATGTGTCTCCATTACCGATGTAGGGAATCCAGAGCCATGTTGAGTTCCAGCACATTAAGATGAGGTTCGCCAAGCCAACCCATGAGGGGATGTGTAATCATGTGTTCCACCAGTTGCCTGACCCTCTCCTCGGTCAGGTGACGCACGCGCGCAATACGCTTGACCTGGAAAAACGCAGCCTGTGGCGAGATATCGGGGTCCAGACCGCTGGCTGACGTCGTCACAAGATCCATGGGGATTGGCCAGCCCGCCGCAATGGCCTCAGGATTTTCCGCCCTTACTTGCGCCAGAGTTGCGGCCACACGCTCAACGAGCGCCTTTGAGGTCGGGCTGGCGTTGGACCCCACCGACACCGCGGCATTATAGGGGGTCGGGACGATCTTCGTTGGATCGGCCGGGTCTGCACCTGTCGTTGCCGAGGGACGACCATGAAAATAGCGGGTCTGCGTAAAATTTTGACCGATCAGTGACGAACCTACCGTTCGTTCGCCGTCATGGATGAGACTGCCGGCCGCTTTGTCCGGCATCAGAACGCTCGAAACGGCAGTCATGCCTAACGGATACAGGATGCCGGTGAGAAGGGACAGAAGCCCGAAAATCACCAGCGCGGGACGAAGTTGACGGATAAGTGTCATGCCAGTGTCCTCAGGCCAGACCGATGCTCGTCACGAGCATGTCTATGAGTTTGATTCCGATGAACGGGACGATCAGGCCACCAATGCCGTAAATCAGGAGATTGCGCCTTAGAAGCGACGCCGCGCCTACCGGACGATAACGAACACCCTTCAGCGCCAGAGGAATGAGCGCAATGATGATCAGGGCATTGAAGATGATCGCCGAGAGCACTGCGCTTTCCGGTGTGGCAAGATGCATGATGTTCAATGCCGAAAGCGCTGGATAGAAGCCCACAAACATCGCGGGAATGATGGCGAAATATTTGGCGACATCGTTGGCGATCGAAAACGTCGTCAGGGCTCCACGCGTCATAAGGAGCTGTTTTCCAATCCCCACGATCTCAATGAGTTTCGTCGGATCACTGTCCAGGTCAACCATGTTGCCGGCCTCGCGTGCCGCGACCGTTCCCGTGTTCATGGCCACCCCAACATCGGCCTGCGCGAGAGCCGGAGCATCATTGGTACCATCACCGCACATCGCCACCAGCTTGCCTGACGCCTGTTCCGAACGGATCAGCGCGAGCTTTGCCTCCGGTGTTGCCTGCGCAAGGAAGTCATCGACACCGCTCTCCGCCGCGATCGCTGCGGCCGTCAGGGGATTATCCCCTGTGATCATGACGGTCCGGATGCCCATCCGTCGCAGTTCCGCGAAACGCTCGCGTATTCCCCCTTTGACAACGTCTTTCAGATGGACCACGCCGAGCAGGCGCGTATTGTCCGCTACCGCGAGCGGCGTACCGCCCTGGCGGGCTATCTCGTCGGCGATCTGACGGATCTGATCGACCGATGGCGCGGTTTCTCCGAGACAGGCGATGACGCTGTCCACCGCACCCTTGCGGATCTGTCTGTCCCCGATATCCACCCCACTCATGCGTGTCTGTGCCGTAAAGGGGACGAAATGCGCACCAAGGGCGTTCATGTCGCGGCCACGAATACCGAATTTTTCCTTGGCCAGCACGACGATCGAGCGCCCTTCCGGCGTTTCGTCGGCCAGGGATGCAAGCTGCGCCGCATCAGCGAGCGCGTTTTCCGTCACGCCCGCGACAGGAACGAACGCGGTAGCTTGTCTGTCACCAATAGTGATCGTGCCAGTCTTGTCGAGCAGTAGCGTATCGACATCGCCCGCAGCCTCTACCGCACGCCCCGACATGGCGAGCACGTTGAAACGTATCAGACGATCCATACCGGCAATACCGATCGCGGACAGCAGAGCACCGATTGTCGTCGGAATGAGCGTTACAAACAGTGCGACGAGGATCAGAACAGAAATATGACCACCTGCGTAATGCACGAAGCTCGGGATCGTCGCGACCGCGAAAATGAAGATCAGCGTCATGCCTGCCAGCAGGATCGTCAGCGCAATCTCGTTGGGCGTTTTCTGGCGCTGCGCACCTTCGACAAGCGAGATCATCCGGTCAAGGAAGGTGGAACCCTGAGCCGCCGTGATCCTCACGATAATCCAGTCGGACAGGACTCGTGTGCCGCCCGTCACCGCGGAGCGATCGCCACCACTTTCGCGGATCACGGGAGCGGACTCGCCGGTGATGGCGGATTCATCGACTGATGCGATCCCGTCGACGACTTCCCCGTCGCTCGGAATGAAGTCGCCAGCTTCAACCAGCACGATGTCGCCCACCGCGAGTTCAGGAGCCGGGATCTGCTCATACAGACCGAGATGTGAGTAGCCTCCGTCGTCATTGGCCAAGAGACGCTTTCCGAGTGTTTCGGTTCGGGTGCGGCGCAGACTGTCGGCCTGCGCCTTGCCACGCCCTTCCGCGACGGCCTCGGCGAAATTGGCAAAGAGGAGCGTAAACCAAAGCCAGAGATTGATCTGGATCGCAAAACCGGGATGCGTTCCCCCAATGATTATGTCGCGTACCAGCAGGACAGTCGTCAGAATGGTGACGACCTCCACGACGAACATGACCGGATTGCGCCACATGATGCGCGGGTCAAGCTTGCGGAAGCTTTCCCTGATCGCGGGCAGCAGAAGCGACGCCTGCATCAGGCTGCTCTGACTGCGATGTTCCGAATGCCGCCCGCCATGATTGGCTTCGGAATGAGGTAAATGGAGTGCCATGAACAATGCGCCTCTTAGAACCGGGTGCCACGCAGCATCGCGAGATGCTCGACGATCGGCCCGAGAGCGAGTGCAGGAAGGAAAGTCAGCCCCCCTACGATCAGGATCACGCCTGTCACGAGGGCGATAAAGAGACCCGTATCGGTAGGGAATGTGCCGGGCGTGGGAGCGGCTGTTTTCTTCGCCGCCATTGCCCCGGCAATGGCCAGTACCGGAATGATGACAAAAAAGCGCCCTACCATCATGCCAATGCCGAGCGTGACGTTCCAGAACGAATTTGCCGTTAAACCGGAGAACGCACTGCCGTTATTTGCTGCGGCCGACGTGTAGGCATAAAGCGCCTCGGTAAAGCCGTGCGGGCCGCTCGCGGACAGGGCGGACAGGCCAGATGGCACGACAATGGCGAGCGCAGTGAAACCGAGCATAACCAGAGGCAGGCACAAGACAGCCAGCATCGTCATTTTGATTTCGCGCGCTTCGATCTTTTTGCCGAGATATTCCGGCGTGCGTCCAACCATCAGCCCCGCCATAAAGACGGCAATGATGGCAAACAGCAGGAAGCCATAGAGACCCGAACCGACGCCACCGAAGATCACTTCGCCGAGCATCATGTTCACGAGCGGAACCATACCACCCAGTGGCAGGAAGCTCTCGTGCATGGCGTTGACCGCACCGCAGGACGCATCGGTCGTGACCGTTGCGAACAGCGCCGACCCCACGATGCCAAAGCGTGTTTCCTTGCCTTCCATGTTGCCGAGAGACGGATCAATTCCAAGTGCGTGCAGCAAAGGGTTGGCATGGGCTTCGGACCAGTACGTCACAGCGGCTCCGACGAGAAACAACGCCGCCATAGCGGAGAAAATTGCCCATCCTTGCCGCTCCCTGCCGACCATGCGCCCGAACATATTGGTCAGTCCGGCACCTAGTGTGAAAATGGCAAGCATCTGCACAAAATTGGTCAGTGCGTTCGGATTCTCGAACGGATGGGCGGAATTTACGTTGAAGAAGCCGCCGCCATTCGTCCCGAGCATCTTGATCGCTTCCTGCGAAGCAACCGGGCCGAGCGCGATCGTCTGGTGCACGCCTTCGACCGTCTGAGCCGTGACAGAGCCGGTCAGGGTCTGTGGCACCCCTTCAAGCACGAAGAAAAGGGTCAGAACCACACAGATCGGCAGAAGGACATACAACGTCGTGCGGACGAGGTCTCTCCAGAAATTGCCGATCGATGAGGCACTCCGACGCGTGAAACCACGGATGACGGCCGCTGCAATCGCAATGCCTGCAGCAGCGGAGACAAAGTTCTGTACCGTCAATGCCAGCATCTGGCTGAGATGACTCATGGTCGTCTCGCCCGCATAGCTCTGCCAGTTCGTATTGGTCACAAAACTGATCGCCGTGTTGTAAGCGAGATCAGGCGCAACGCCTCCCATGCCATTCGGATTGAGTGGCAAGAAGCCCTGGAAACGCAAAAGCGCGTAAACTGCAATGAAACAGATGATCTTGAAGACGATGACTGCGATTGCATACTGTGACCAGGATTGCTCCCGATCCTGCTGAATACCTGCGATACGATAGATGCCGCGTTCAAACGGACTAAAGATCCGCCCAAGAATATGCGGCTCTCCTTCGAGAACACGTTTCAGGAAACCACCAAGCGGCCTCGTCATCGCCACAACGCAGATGAAAAAGGCCATGATGGTGACCCAGCCATAAAATGACATTGTCAGAATTTCTCCGGGCGCAGGAGAACCGCTGTCATGTAGACCAGGAGGCCGAGCGTAACGACGCTGGCCATGATAAGTTCAAAGGTCATGATCAGACCCTCGTGCAAATGGAGATGTAGGCAACGCAAACGCCGAAGCCGAACACTCCAAGTGCGATATACAGAATATCCAGCATACGAGAATGCTCCTTGTGTGCATCTCGAAGTATCCAGCCGAACCGCATAGGAATGACAGAGAAGAGGGCGGCAATGTTTATAGGAAAGTCATAGGAATCTGCCCTAAAACGCTGACTCAACGTCTTACCCGTCTTGTCGTGCGCCGTCTTTGGAGACTAGCTCCGGATCGTCGCCCAACCGCCCCCCTGATGTCAGAGCCGGTTCATGCGGCGTTTCTTTCTGGCAAGAGCACGACGATGATGAACAGAGTTTACCCGGACGGATCAACGTTTCCGAAGAGGGCGACCCAAGCCCGAAGTGCAGGCCTTTTCCTGACAGCAGCCATTATGGCAGGCTTTCTGGATATGAACGATGCGGCCGCGAAAACCCCTTCGGAGTGGTTCGATGACGTCACTCTTGCAGGGCAGATCGAGGGAGGGATCAACGCCAACGTCAGCCGCCCCGCAAACGGGGTCAATTTCGGACAGTTCTTCGGTGACAGGGCCAACCAGGCCCAACTGGACCAGTTGACACTGACGGTTGCGCGCGCCGTGGATACGACAGCGTCGTCTTACGACGTGGGCTTCATGATCCGGGGGCTCTACGGTGCTGATGGACGGTACTTCAATATTGCGGGTGTCACGGACCGTCTGATGACCAGCCGTTATCAGTTCATTGTGCCTCAGGCCCATATCGACGTTCACCTGCCGTGGCTAACCCGACACGGACTGGACATGCAGGCGGGCATACTGGCCTCGCCGATGGGCGTGGAATCCCTCGATCCTTCCCTCCGTCCTTTCTATACTTTGTCCTACACGACCGAGTATTCTACGCCGTTCGAGCATGTGGGGGCGATGTTTCAATGGCATCTGACCGACCGTATCGACGCATTGTTCGGCGTCGATACGGGCAATCAGGTCTCGTTTGGGCGAGGTGACAACAATCGTGCTGCTGCAGGGTATTTCGGTCTAACGGCGTCCAGTCTTGCGAATGGCAAATTGTCTCTGACTTATCTTGGGCGCGTCGGTCCTGAAAACGCTACCCGCGCCCTCGGGCAGCGTGCAAACTCCGCGCAACGTTACTGGAATGATCTGAGCGGGAGTTACAAGATTTCGGATCGGCTTTCCTTTACCGGCGAGCTGAATTTCCTGCACGACGAAGGGCTTCATGCCAACACATACAGTTTTGTCAGCTACCTTTCCTATCAACTGACGCCGACACTTCTTCTGAATTACCGCGGCGAGATCTATCGTGATGATAGTGGTCTGTTAGTAACATCCTTCATCGCAAATAATGCCTACATGCAAGCGACGCTTGGCAAACCCACGATCACGCAATCGGCGCCGCCGACGACATACGGCGCGCTGACACTGGGTGCTACGTGGCGTCCTGTGCTCGGCCATTCCGTCAAGTTGTTTGAGATCCGTCCTGAAATTCGGTTTGATCGCTCACTGAACGGAACTAGGCCATTCAATGATCTCAGAAATGTTGGTCAGTTCACTTTTGGAGCTGATGTAGTATTAGGTTTTTAACTGCCCGAAGATGCGTTGAAAAATGGTGACGACAAGAATGATCAAGAATATTCCCGGATTTTTAAAGCTCTCTGCTATCTTCGACCTTTTTGAAGAACTCGCAATGCTGGTTCTTACGCTTTGTATCGTGGTGGTTGCGGCTTTGGGTCTCGTACATGTTCTGTACGCCGTTTTTGAAATGGTGCTGACCGCGACCCTCTCCCCAACCAATCCTGCGGTTCTCCAGAGCCTTTTTGGTCTGTTTTTTACAGTCCTGATTGCACTGGAGTTCAAGCACTCTATTCTTGTCTCGCCTGACACACCCTCGCACAGCATGGTCAGGATGCGGTCCGTCCTTCTCATCGGCATGATGGCGACCGTTCGCAAATTCATTGTTCTCGATCTCAGCGGCGTCGACGTCATGGAAGTTCTAGCACTATCGGCAGCAATCCTGGCCTTGGGGATCGTCTACTGGCTCGTTCGTGGCAATAATAAAATAATGAATTAACTCGGAGATATCAGCATTCTAATTCTAGAGATCACGTCCGCTTTTGGAAAATTATTAAGATCTTTTCTATGACTGACATGTAGGCGACTGCCGCCTGTCTGTTTTGTGTTGTTTTGTTTTGCGTCGACAGACGGTCAATCATGACGAGCAAAAACTCATTCATGAACGCTTCTCTCATCTGGGCAGCGCAGATCTGATCCGTCAATATGCACAGCAGATCCACACTGAAGAACTGGAGCCGTCTGGACTGCAAACGTACTTTCAGAGGCCCGTCCGCTAACATGACTAAATTGAAGCCCCTTCCGGGCCGATAGTCGAATATTTCTCAAAGTCAGTCCCTCAATCGGCGCTTCGGGCAATCCCAACACAACCCCCGCAGTCTCCGCATTTTTCGCCGTCAGATCGGTAATGGTGACATCGTGAATATGCGGGGTTGTTGACGTTACCGGAGCAGCGGGATCGGTCATTGAGACAGTCTTCTGGGTTCCACCGGGCTGCCCTGCATAATAATCACTGATCGACAGCGGAGCGCGGACATGATTCATCATCACATGTTCCGCGCTAATCCAGCCAATATCTCCCCCACGATCTCGTCCAGACTTAATCCGCAGCCCGGACAGCGTGTTCTGAAACGAGACGTCAGAAATTCTGATATGATGGGCCCCATTGGCCAGTTCACTGCCAATAGACAGACCGTGCCCTTCGCCAAAGCGAGACTGTGTAATGCTGATATCACTCACGGCTCGTCCCGGTTGCCTCAAACCGGACTTGATGGCGATATTATCATCCCCCGTCGCAATATCGAGAGTGCTCATCGTGACATGATCCGAGGAGACAAGATCAATACCATCGGTATTCCGAGACGAGGCCGGGTTGCGGATCGTGAGATGATCGATCTTGATCTGGCTGGACTCCCTTACAACGACCGTCCACATCGGAGAATTGGTCGCCGTAACGCCTGAGATCCGTCCATGCTGCACATGCGAAAACTCAATCAGCCAAGGACGTGGTAGGCCATTAGCAGCAGGAACCCCCGGATAGTCTGGCCCGTAAGGTAAAGGACCTGAGGTCTGCGTCTTGTGCGCCCGCACCGCTTGAGGCCACCAGACAGCAGCCCCATTCCCATCAATATGGCCCTGACCGGTTATAGCCACGTCCTGAACATCAATCGCAGAAACAAGGGCTTCACCGGGCTGCGCTGCTTTCCCCAGAAAGGCCCAGTGGAATAGACGCGTGTCCGAACTCCCCAGAAGGGTACTTCCCTGCCCCAGATTCAGCGTGACATGGTTTTTGAGAGATAAAGGTCCGCTCAACCATGTTCCTGACGTCAACGACACCATGCCACCGCCTGCCTCGCTACAGGCTGTAATGGCACGTTGAATGGCCGGATCGTCATTGGTGCGGCCATCATGCCGTGCACCATAGGTAACAGGATCACAGCGAGACGAAGCGGCATGACTGGGTATGGGCATGCACAACAACGCCGCGACTATCCCACCTAAAAAGAGGCGCGTGCCTCTCATAGAGTGGCGACCTAAAACACATCTTTGGCCCGACTGGTTGCGTTTGTGAGCAGCGCTCCCCTTCACTTCCGCAACCCCTTGATACCCAGCTCTTCCCACATCCAGTCAAAGCTGAAAGAGGCCCCTGCCTCCTCACGCCCCAGGCCTGCTGTCGTGGCTTCAATCTGCTTCAACCAGGCCGCGACTTTCTTCTTCCCCGCCGCTGTTTTAACAGCCTGCCTCGGCGTGACATGCCCAAGCCCCGGAACAACCTCATCCAGAACACGGCGATAATGCTGCTCAAAAACAGCAGCCAAAATTTCCGCTTCCGCTTCGAGCGGGATCTCGTCTTCAAGCACGTCCCCTCGGCCAGAGGTCCGCTGTTCTTCTAAAGCCTGCTCGGCGGTCATAATCTGTGTTAGAGGAGATCCAATCAGGCTTCCCAAGGCGTTGCGGAGTACAGCCGTGCCTTGCTCAGCCCGTGTTTTTGAGTTGACCTGCAATCTCAGCTGATGGCCTTTCAGTTCCAGAGTCCCCAGAACAAGACCACCATCATCCAACGTGGTGCTCAAAAACTGAGCTTTGCTGTCGCCTGCTTTAGAATGGGCCTCAGGAACATGGTCCCCAGCCTGACGCGTCCAATTCCAGATCATGCGCCCCGCATGCTGCAAACAGGGTATCGTCTTCAAAACCTTGGCAATGCTCTTCTGGGTGCTTCCCTTGCTGAGAGGAAAACACACGTCATGAAAGACCAGGTCTTCGCCATCGCCGTTAAACAGAACGGGTGGCTCAGAGGCGCTCACCATGTTTTCCATGGTTCTAAAGAGCCAGGTCAACGTAAAGACCGGAGCCAGATCGCGGAGCACCTCTGTTTTGATCTTTGGAAACTCAGCCTGACCTCGCTTACGCTTGAGAACATCGCGCAAATTCTCAGCCAGATATTCGCAAGCCTGCGGCGAATATGCCAACAGACTCCCTGCCAAAACCATTTTACCGTCTTCGGGAACAAGGCGTGCCGCGATGCGCGCCCAAGGCTTCAAGGACTGTGTGGCTGAGCGTTCATGAACCAGAACAGGGTCACCACCCCGCAACAGGTCACGCACCATCATGCTTTGACCCGGCACGATCTGCGAAACCTCATACAGGCTCATGACGGCCTCTTTGAGGCCCCGCATATAAGCACTTTTACGTGGACCTTCTTTCCAGCCCCGTCGTTTCAGATAGACTTCAACGAAATTTTCGTTATCCCATTCCTGTCCCAAGAAATCTTCGAAGGCACAGCCCCAGAGTGACATCGCCGCACCCTGCCCTAGGATATCTTCCAGGTCTTCGAAGCTGATATCCGCCGCCTCTAAAGCCGGTCCCAAATGCTCACCCAACACCTCTTCAAAGCAGGATTGCCACTGATCCTGCTTCAGATATCCGATAAGCCCTGTCAGATTGTCAGCGTTCATAAATGCGACGACTTTCACTATTTTTCTGCGGCGGAACGGCAAACACCATGTTTACCCGAGAGCCTGGCTCAAAAAGCGGTCTGATTGATTTTTCGCATCATTCTGCGTATATAAGCAATAATGAGACATGCCTGTGAGGCCTGGGGATTCGGCAAACAGCATCGCCTTAAGGAAACGCGTGCTTATCTCCCCGATTTTACCTTAAAATTATAAATCTCACTATCGGCCCAACCCGCCTGCAAGAGATCGTGCGGCTCATGTCCGTTATGCGGAAAGCTGTTCGTCGGTGTGTATGTCAAATATGAGGCGTGTTCTGAAGGCAGTTTCTGCTTCACGAACAGCGTATTCTCTTGATGGGGTAATGATCCATTTGTCCGTCTTCCGAAAGAAATGTGGCGTGTTCAGCTTGCGCCTGCGCCATCAGGAGATGGTCAAACGGATCACGATGATGCAGAGGCAAAGACATCAGGATCTGCAGGTGTTCGGGCTGTATTTGTAATAGAGAGAAACCTTCTTCAGGAATGGCTGCCAGAATATCGTTCATATCCGCATCCAGCTTTCCGATACGGATTTTGATCGCAATTTCCCAGAGTGACACGATACTCACCAGAATATCGTGAACCGGGTCTGCGATGATTTCCCGTGCAGTCTCACCCAGCCGGTCGGAGTCCGAAAGCCACCACAGCAACGCATGCGTATCAAGCAGAACCTTCACAGGTCGCGTTCCATGCTTTCAAGAAGGTCCGTCGGTGTCTCATCAAAATCTTCGCTTATTCTGATCCGTCCGCGCAATGCGCCGGGTTGACGACGGGGGCGATAGGAAGAGGCTGGCGGCCGCAGTTCGGCTACGACCTGGTCATGAGACGTCACCAAGATCGTACTGCCCTGCCTGACCTGACGCAGATACGCTGTCAGGTTTCCCCGGAACTCCCGAACACCGATTTTCTGTGGGGATGCTGCGTTCTCTGAAAGATGCTCGCTCATGGTCTCCTCCTTATGTGTCATCATATCATGTACACAGAAGGAGGAGGTAGAGAATTCCTGAGGCATATTCGATTTCAGAGATCAGTGGCTTCCGACAGTGCCAGAGCGTCTTCTACATCCACCCCAAGGTATCGAACCGTACTATCCAGTTTTGAATGACCCAGCAGAATCTGCACGGCTCGGATATTACCGGTTCGTTTGTAAATCATGGCAACCTTAGTCCGGCGGAGCGAATGAGTTCCATATTCCCCGGCGATCAATCCCACCGCCTGAACCCATTGATCCAGAAGCCGGGCGTATTGCCTTGTGCTCAGGTGAGCTTTGGCGCTTAGGCGACTTGGAAAAACATACTCATTCAAGCCACCACCTCGATGTTCCAGCCACGCCCGCACGCTTTCCCGCGTTGTTTCTGTAATTTCGAATTGCACAGGTCGCCGGGTTTTCTGCTGGACGACCATGGCTCGGTGGCGCACCTGACCACTGGTAACGATGTCGCCGATACGAAGGCTGACAAGATCGCAGCCTCTGAGTTTGCTATCGAGAGCAAGATCAAACAAAGCTCTGTCTCTGACACGCTGTTCGCTCCCCAGCCAGAACCGAATAGCCCAGACGTGCTTTTCTTTGAGCGCCCGCTTGGCGCCAACCATTTTTCCTGCATTCCAAGGCACGGACGCCTTCAGCGTAGGCGATGGAAAACGCGTTTTCTTTTCCATGATACTTTCTCCTGATCAGCTGCACATGCAGCAATCAGAAGTCTGGAGGAGGACATCGGCGGATAACGAGAATTATTGCCGACCGCCCGCTTTTCGGAAACTGGAACGGCTCTTCTTTTGACCGAGATGAGGCGGAAGCGGACCTGCTGCTTGCGCCTCATCTCTGCCGTTCAACGAACTGTCACGCTTTCCCGATAGCGGACATTACTGGTTTTCCTTGACGTAAGGTCCGGAAGTGTCCAGCGGTGGCGGCATGGATACCATCAGTCTTCTTGCTCTGCTTCTGACCCTTTCGGCAGGCTTCAGCATTCTCAATCATCACACACTGCGTATTCCTGTCACGATTGGTGTTCTGATTTTCTCGTTGCTGACGTCGCTTATTGTCATGATCCTGAACTCACTGCTTCCGGCCTACGACCTTCAGGCTTTTCCACGTTCGATGCTTGGAGCCATCAATCTCCCTGCGGCACTTCTGAATGGCGCGTTGTCGCTTCTTCTGTTTGCCGGGGCCATGCAGGTCAATGTCGGACATCTGAGGGCAAAGCTGATGTCTGTGGCAGCCCTCTCCATTCTGGGAACCATTCTGGCTGTCGCATTTCTTGCGCTCGCCGCGTGGTCCGTTTTTCCGCTGCTGGGACACGCGGTTCCCTTTACATGGTGCATTGTGCTCGGTGCCATTCTCGCACCTACGGACCCGGTTTCAGTCGTGGGAATGCTAAAACGTCTGGGTCTGCCGGGACCGCTTCAGGCTGTTTTTGCAGGGGAAAGCCTGTTCAACGATGGCGTGGGTGTTGTCATTTTCGGTGTCACGATCGGGCTGGCAACCGGAGGAAGTCACGAAGTGACCGCCTCCGAGATTGCGCTGAGTTTCTGCCGGGAGGCAATCGGTGGTGGTCTGTTGGGCGCATTGACCGGGTGGATTGCTTTGCGGGTGCTCAAGGGACAGCGGGATCCGCATATCGACCTGCTAACATCGCTGGCCCTGGCCACTGGAACCTTCAGCATCGCCAATCAGTTTGGAATGTCCGGAGCGATTGCCGTCGTGGTGGCAGGACTGTGCTTTGGAACAAACTATAGCCATTCCATTTTCGACGAAGCGTCCCGCAAGGACCTTGACGTTGCGTGGACCCTCATTGACGAGGTGCTGAACGTCCTGCTGTTCATGCTGATCGGCTTTGAAATCCTTGAGATTAAGCCGCATGTGTTTGCAGTTCTGGCAACACTTGCCATCATCCCGCTGTCCATTGCTGTGCGCGCCTTGAGCGTGCTCTTTTCAACACTTCCGGCCCACCTCAGGCAGTGGGAACGGGGCCGCGTCCTGGGTATCCTGACATGGGGTGGCCTGCGTGGTGGCATCTCGGTCTCTCTGGCGCTGGGACTGCCAGCCGGAGACTTACGCGAATTGCTGTTGCCAGTGTGTTACGGCGTGGTGGTATTCACGATTATCGCACAAGGACTCACGATGGAATGGGTCGTCCAGAGACTGTTCCCCACCACCCGACTCTCAAGCTTAGATCGGTAACTTCTCCTCAGAGGCATCTTCCTGTTTCGCAGGCATGGGGTTTGGTCGTGAGGCGGGTTTGTCCATCGTTTCCAGAAATCTGTCGGCCAAGGCGGTATAGAGAGGTTGAGGGCAGACAATCCGGGAGACACCAAACGCCAGAAACGCTGTGGCCAGAAGTGCAAGCGTTACCTGCTGGTTATCGCAGATTTCCATGACGATGATCGTTGCGGTTAACGGCGATTGGGCAACACCACAGAAATAGGCAACTGTCCCCAACAGCACGACTGCACCGGGGGTCGTATGCGGAAGAAACTGTTCGATCCATCCGCCGATGCCCGCTCCGATTGCAAGAGAGGGTGCGAACATTCCACCTGGAATACCCGAGCAGTACGAGACCAGCATTGAGAGATACTTCAGGATAAAGAACGAGGCCGGGTAGTGGTCGGTGCCTGCAAAAATTGCCTGAGCCTGCACATAGCCCGTTCCGTAAGTGTTGCCTTTGGAGATCAGGCCGATCACGGCGGTCAACAGTCCGCACAGTGCTGAGAACATGATCGGACGCTGTTTGGCCAGTCGGCCGACAGAGCCAGGTAAGCCTCTGGACGCCCTGATAACGAGTGCGGCAAAGCTTCCCCCAGCCAGCCCCCCGACAATGCCGCAGACGAGAACGGCGATCCACGCTGTCCCAACAGGGATATTGACGTCGGCATGACCAAAATAGGTATAATTTCCCATGAGGGTAATAGCGGTGACACCTGAGATCACAACGATCGTCAATGTCCGGCCTGAGGCTTTCTGTTCGAAAGAGTGAGAAAGCTCCTCAATAGCAAAGACAATTCCAGCCAGCGGCGTGTTGAAAGCCGCTGCCATTCCAGCAGCGCCTCCCGCCAGAATCATACTGCGCTTGGACGCGATATTGGATTGCCCAAGCAGTCGTGAAAAGCCATGCATGATCGACGCTCCGATCTGCACGCTGGGACCTTCACGTCCGGTAGAGGCACCGCAGACAAGGCCAAGGCAGGTCAGAATGATTTTCCCGGCAGCAATCCGCAACGTGAGAATACGGTCAACAACTTCGTAGTTTCCCATGTGAAGGGTGGCGATCGTCTGGGGAATTCCTGACCCTTGTGACCCTTTGAAAAGCGTTCGCGTCATCCAGGTAATAAAGGCAAAGCCCGCGGGTGCGAGAGCAAGCATGGCCCAGGGATGCCACGTCACGAAGCGCGTTCGCAGGTCCGTGCACTGATCACCCAGCCGGGCGAATAAAACGGCTGTCAGACCCACGAGGACAGCGCCGATCCAGTAAAGACTCATCCTGCGCCAGCGTGTTGTTCTGGCGCGCGCTGTTCGTCTGAGATGGTGGATCCTGTCCTTATGATGAACAGATGGTTTCACAGGAGCAGAAGACACATCAGACACAGAAAACGTCCATAGCAGTATTAAGCCGTTTCCTCGGCCCTCATGACGACGACTGGAAAACTGGAATAAGAATGTCGTGCCAGATTTATCTGAACCGGGTCAAATATCGGAATTCATGATGTCGCCTTCCCTCATGCCCATTGCTGTCTCCGCCCGCCGCGTTTTCATCCTGGGTCTTGTCGCAGGATATGTAGATGCTCTGAGCTTCGTGGACCTGGGAGGTGTCTTTGCAGGTGCGATGACTGGAAACACCACGCATATGGGCGCTTCATTCGTGCAGGGAAACTGGTTTCATGGCTTCCTGCTTGTCGGTGCGCTGAGTATTTTCTTTGCCAGTGCGGTCCTGACCAGCCTGGCGCGCCTTCTCTGGCTTCCGGCTTACGGCGTCATGTTCATGACAATCCTGATGGTGCTGGCACAGGCGGCTCATTCATCTCCATACCGATACTGGGGTGAGTTCCTGATTCTCCCAGCTCTGCTGGCTGTACAGGGAGAAACCATTGCGAAATTTTCCGGCACATCAATGCCGACGATTGTCATCACAACCAATCTTCTGAAAGCCGCATCTGGCGTTGCAACCTGGGTGGCGGCAAAACTGGCACCGTCCCGCGTGGGGCCTCCGCTCTCCGGAAGTATTCTCCTGCCGGGACTGTCCTTCCTGTCTTTTTTTGTGGGGGCAGTGATGGCAGCGCTCGGGCTGGCAGTGCACGGCAGCTTTCCGTTTCTCTGGCCCCTGCCGTTTCTGGGCTTTCTTTACTGGGACGTCTGGAAATCAGAGCATGATGGACGTTACGAGGACTGAGACAGTCCAAGCTAAATATCACAGAGTAATCTGGTCTCTGAAGCTTTAAACCCTCTCGCACTGTTGCGTTTGCAAGACAGGGCCCCGCAAAATATTTCGCAATTACAATTTCTCCATATCAATAATTCCGCTGGCAGAAAATAATAATCAGAGCCAGCTTCTCTGGAGAAGGGATGAATTCGGTTTTGGCGCAGAAATAATCTTCATGGGAAGTGGTACGTGATGTCCCTGCGCGCGTGCGTCATATTGGACCTCGGGTCCGTGTATTTCATAGGGAGCACCGAGTTATTGGACAGTAATATTAAAAAATTCGCATAGTACTTGATATGGGCAAATTTCCAGATCAGAAAATAGTAATTTTATTATAACATCCTCGATGTGCCTTATGCACGAGCATAAAATCCAATCAATTCTATAAAAAAATTATTAATAGTGAAACATTCTTTGAAAAATAAAGAAGCCATTGCGTGTGTATGAATTTTGAAGATCTTGCATCTTCGAGAGACCCATATTCGTGAAAATTCCTCTGTCGATATATTATCTGAGCTTCTCTCTCCTTTTACTAAGTGGTCTTTCGCAGGCTGGAGCAGAAACACTTCATGATGCCATTCACTTGGCCTGGCAAGCAGATCCGAGGCTGTCGTCTTTTCATGCGGATGCTTTTGCAGCCAGGAAAGAGGCCAAAGCGGCACGTGCCTGGTTTCCTGACAGCCCCACTATTACAGGCGAGTATCTTGACGATCATTTTATCGGTAGCAAAGTCGGTTATACAACGTACCAAGGTGATATAAATTTTCCTTTGTGGCTGCCAGGACAAAGCCGCGCGATTGCCAATGAAGCACTTGGAAATCAGGAAGTTGCCGACGCCAACACTCAGGTCGAAAAACTGGTAACGGCTGTCCGTATCGTTACGCTGACCAGCGAGGCGACACTTCAGCAGGAAACCATTCGAAATTTACGTCATGCCGATTCCCTGCTGGGAAATATCGCTCACGTCACTGAAGTTGCCTATCAGAATGGTGAACTGTCCGGCTCTGATAACGAGGCGATTGTCGCAGAGAAAGAAACCCTTGAAGGCAGGATTTCGGATGCAGTTCAATCTTTGGACGGTATCAAAGCCGATCTTGAAGCTCTGACCGGACACGAGGATATTCCTGATCTTCTGTCTCTTTCAGGACATATCCTGGATGGGCGTAACATGGCTCTGAACGTTGAACGAGATCCGAGAGTCAGGCTGGCAGAGGCCATAAGAGGTGTTTCAAAAGCATCCTATGAAGTTGCGCGTCATTCCAAAATCCCCAATCCGCGTTTGGGTGTCATGGTCAGTCGGCAGGAACAGTATCAAAGTCCGTGGGATACGCAGGTAGGAGTTCAGATTCAAATCCCTCTACCAAGTGCAGCCCGAAATACTCCCATGGAAATGAAAGCGGTCAGGGCTATGGCGGCGGCAGACCGGGATGCCATTCTGGCGCGCAGAAAAGTTCAGACCGAATATCGACAGGTTCACACCCGATTTCGTTCGTCGCTGACAATCATGCAGCACAGCGAAGCGACCAATGTCGCGTTACAGAAGCGCGCAAACGACCTTGAAAATGCCTGGAAGGTCGGAGAGGTGCCGGTCATAGAATATCTCCGTGCGCGCCGCAGCGCTCTGGAAGCGCAGCAACGAGCCTCTCAGGCGAATGTCGTCTGGCACACTGCCATGATCAGAATGATGCTCCTGACAGGAGAGACCCCTTGAAAAAATCCATCTTTGTGTCTGTCCTGTTGGGCATGAGTTCTTTGTGCTTTCCTGGCGTAGGCATGGCTGAAAAGACCGTTCAGATTTCGCCGGATGCTTTTAAAGCGGAAAATATTGTGATCTCTACGGCGATAGCCGGAAGGCTGTCTGATCATATGGATGTTCCGGCCTATGTCGCACTTGATGAGCGCCATGTCGCCCGTATCCACCCAGTCGGAAACGGCCGTGTTCAGGAAGTCTTTGTAACGCCAGGAGAGAAAGTCCAGAAAGGCGCCCCCCTTTTCAAGTATGAAAATTTCAGCCTGGCAGATCAGGAACAGAGAGCTAACGAGGCACAGGCGGCTTATCAGCAGGCCCTGGCGCAAGAAAGTAACGCAACGGATATTTATAAACGTGGACATGCTTTAGAGGGGGGCGTTGTCTCTTCCGGCGAAGTAGAGCGACGCTTCGCATCGTTCAAAGCAGCACGTGAATTGGTTCGTCAGAGACAGGCAGAGTTAACTACGGAACGGCAACGTCTCGCACGGTATTCGACACAGTTGGAAAAAGGAGAAGGTCTGGTTTCTACCGTGACATCTCCAATCAGCGGTATTATCCGTACGATTTCAGTGACGCAGGGAGAGAGTGTTTCGAATACAGCCTTACCGGCTGTTGAAATTGACGACCTCTCGCAGGTCTGGGTCATCTCGCAGGTTGATCCACAGAAAGCTGGACTGTTGGCTGCTGGGGGGCAGCAGTTAACATACATCTCTGCAAATCAGGATCCTATTTCTTCAAATATTACTCTTATCGAGGCCAGTATTGAGCCCGGAACCAGACATGTTCTGGTGCGTAGCCTCGTAACAAATCCTGATATGATTTTGCGTCCTGATATGCTTGTAAAAACTCGTTTGATGACAAGAAATCGTGTCTCCGGCGTTCTTGTTCCAGAAGCCGCCATTCAGACATTGAATGGAGAAAATTGTGTCTTTGTTCAAAAATCAGATCATGAATTTGTTCCGAGGAATGTGACTGTCGCGACTACTCTTGAGGGAAAAGCTTTGGTGACAGAGGGTCTCAAGTCTGGGCAGAAAGTTGTCTCACAAGGAAGCTTTGTCCTCAAGTCGCAATATCTTCTGGCGCCGACGCCTGATCATTCCGAAGCACGGGACTAGATCATGAATTTCTTTTTGCATGTCGTCAAAGGCCGGAAAGGAATTCTGGGCTGTATTCTTCTTCTGATGGTGGCAGGTCTTCTCGATCTTCGCTCTCTTCCCGTAGAGCCTGTTCCAGATATTTCTCCACGTCAGGTTCTGGTCTCCATTCAGGCCCCTGGATTACCGACGGAAGAGGTGGAGAAGCTTGTTACATTCCCTATTGAGACAGTACTATCTGGGGTTGTCGGGTTAAAAAATCTCAGATCGGTCTCCCGCACAGGCGTGTCGGTTCTGTACCTTCAATTCGATGACAACACGAGTATTTATCGCGATCGGGACCTGGTGTCCCAATTTTTGGATCAAGCAAAAAATACCATTTCAGTTCACGGCCTCTCCATTAGCATGGGGCCAATGGCCACAGGCATGGGTGAAATCATGCAACTGGAGATAAAAGGGAAAGGCCAGTCTCTTACAGATCTGAACCGTATTCTGAACTGGTCCGTTGTACCCAAGCTGCGACTGGTTCCTGGGGTGGTGGATGTTAACGTCAATGGTGGCGCGTCGGAGACCTACGAAGTCGCGCTCGATCCAATGGCTATGCGTCGGTTCAATGTGTCCGTTTCAGATGTTTTCAAAGCTGTCGATACTGGCAATGAAGCTGCGGGGGGGGCGTGGATAGAGCATAACGATGAGCAGCACATTATTGTGGGGCGTTCACTTATCGATGACCTCAAGGAGCTGGGAGAAATTCAGGTCAAAAGTGGTCCAAACGGAGAAGTTGTTCATATCAGGGATATTGGCACTGTCCGCAAAGGTGCGCTTCCAAGGCTAGGAGCTGTAACACGGGATGGTAAAGGAGAAGCTGTGAATGCAGTTATTCTCTTGCAGGAAGGCGCAAGTGCCCGTGACACGCTCAACCGGTTAAACAGAATTCTCCCAACGCTTCAAAAAACACTCCCAGAGGGCATCACCCTGGAGCCTTATTACAGCCGTACAACGCTGACAGATGTGACGATTGATACCGTCAAGGAAAACCTTGCATTGGGCGCGTTGCTTGTTCTGGTGGTGCTGCTTGTCGTTCTTGGAGACTGGAGGGCTTCTCTGGTCATCATGTCCATCATCCCTTTTGCTCTGCTGGCTGCAATGGTTGGGATGCACCATCTTGGTATTTCGGCCAATCTTCTCAGTCTTGGGGCCATAGATTTTGGAATGATTGTCGATAGTGCACTTGTCATTGTCGAAGGCGTTCTGAGTATTTCCGTTATTGCGGAGCTGACTCTGCAGGAGCGCGTGGCCAAAGTGACGGCCTCTGTCGCGCGGCCTGTGATTTTTGCCGTGTTTATCATCATGCTGGTCTATCTGCCGATCCTGACACTGGAAGGTGTCGAAGGGCGGATGTTTCGACCGATGGCAGAAACCATTATCCTGGCATTGCTGGCTTCTCTGGTCTTTGCTTTTTTGGGCGTGCCCGCTTTATGTGCGATGATCATGAAGGGTCATTCAGGAAGCGCTGATACAGCAACTGGACCTGAAGGGCAGGAACATGCCTTCAGTGTTGAGAGCCATGACACACGATTTATCGCCTTTCTAAGGCGTGGCTTTAACCCGGTAGCGCGATACTGTCGCACGCATACAAATCAGATTTTCATGGTTGCAGTCGGTATTCTGCTTGTATCTGTCTTTTTGGCGACGCGCCTTGGAGGAGAATTCATCCCACAACTCCAGGAGGGTGATTTGATTGTCACGTCAACGCGTCTTCCGGCGATCTCGTTAGGGGCTTCAATTCATGAAGTGACAGCAATCGAGAAAACGCTGAAGACCTTTCCCGACATACGAACGATTGTGAGTAACACAGGCACGTCTGCTATTCCGACGGATCCGTCGGGTGTAGAGCAAACTGACAGTTATGTTCTGCTCAAGCCACGATCAGAATGGAAGACTGCACAATCCCAGGAAGGGCTCGTGAGGGCTTTTGACGCAGCACTGCGCCAGAATAATCCCGGCTCGCTTTTTTCGTGGAGCCAACCCATTCAAATGCGCATGGATGACATGCAGGCCGGAGTGCGCTCACAGATTGCAATCGGCATCTACGGCCCTGATATTCGCCGGCTACAGGAACTGGCACAACAAACGGCAGATATTGTCAGCAGGATTAACGGTGCGGCGGACGTCGCTCCCCAGGACGTTGGGACGATTCCATATCTTCATATTGATGTGGATCGAACAGCCGCAGGTCGGCTCAATGTGGATACAGCGGCTATTCTTGATGTTGTCGAGTCCGTCGGCGGACACGTCGGGCCGCCGGTTTCAACGGGTGATGCTTTAATTCCAACCGAAGTGCGGATCGACGCTCCGCAAAGGCGTACTCTTGATGATATCAAACGCCTCCCGGTCGCGACACGAGATGACCAGATGGTTGAATTGTCTCAGGTCGCTAAAATCACCCTGACTGATGGGCCAGCGGCCATCCGCCGCTATCAGGGGGAGCGACGGATGATGGTGCAGGCGAACGTGCGCGGGCGCGATATGAGTTCGTTCGTACAGGAAGCTCAGACGACCGTTGGTCAGCAACTTAAACTTCCTCATGGATATCGTGTTGAATGGGGCGGGCAGTTTCGTAATCTCCAGTCAGCTGTTGCTCGATTGGAGATTGTCGTACCGATTACCTTGGCGCTTATTTTCTTTCTGTTGGTGTTCGCGTTTGGGGATATCTGGGTAGCGGGCCTGGTCTTCCTGAATCTGCCGTTTGCCGCAACGGGTGGTATCCTGGCACTGACGGTAAGATCCCTGCCGTTTAGCGTCTCTGCTGGGATTGGGTTTATTGCTTTGTTCGGGGTGGCGACCTTGAATGGAGTAGTCCTTGTTTCCTGCATTCGGGAAAAACGAGCGGCAGGGTTGTCGGCGCGCGTTGCCAGTCAGGCGGCCGCTGAAGAGCGTTTCCGCCCTGTCATGGCTACAGCTACTGTGGCCTGCCTGGGGTTCTTTCCGATGGCGTTTTCAATGAGCGAAGGGGCTGAAGTCGAAAAGCCATTAGCAACCGTTGTTATTGGAGGGCTGGTGTCATGTACGGCCCTGACTCTTCTCGTCTTACCTAGTCTGTATGTTAAGCTGGACGAATGGAGAAGAAGCCGACTCTAGAGAAAACTCACACAGATAGAGCGAGTATCATCAGATAATCGCTCTATATTACACTATTTACGGAATTTTTTTTGTGAACAAAATAGTATTAAAAATATCTTTTACAATTTTATTTTTATTTTTTCTCGCAGTAATTTTTATTAAAAGCCATCAGAAAAGTCCGACAGTGGATGAGGTTCATGACTACTTAGTAAACTATATTTATAAACCTATTCCTGCTTCCAACGTAGAAACCGGCCTGCAGCGCCTGAGGCGCATTGAAATGTTAGAAATGCGTCAGGGCTTGAATCCGACTTTCGAGATAACTGAACTTTCTTGTCAAAAGAAGGGAATTTTAGAAATAAAATATATTTGTCACTTGTCGGTAAAAATTAAGTATAAGGTAAGCGATATAAAATCTACCTTAGAGATACATAGAGATGATCTAGGATATATATTCGGAAAAGAAATTATAGAAAATCAGTAATTCAAATATTTTTATGACAAAAATTCATAATATTTATTTTTAATACGCCTAAAATACCTACACAAAAAGTGCTGCAGGCATTTCGATTTCTATCGTCATTGGCTTCGGGAATCCAAAAAACTATATCACCGGATAGGGAGGTGTAGTGGTTATGCGTTTCCAACACCCGGAATGGCTACTTACGATTATTTCCTCGCCAATAGCCGACATTCCGCTTGCCTCCCAAGTCAGCTGCAACGCAAAGAGACGGTTCCAAGCCTGCGTGAGTTAAAATGTCTCTCGCAAAGAGGGCCAGAGACGATCAGGCTGTCTTTCCAGCAGCAGACTTTGTCCTTGCATGAGCATCCGTGGAAAACGCCTCGAAAAGACCTTTTTGGGTCTTTTTTGTGCCCTACCCCCTATGTCCGATAATAAGAATTAACGGACATAGGGGCGGGAAGGGGGCGATTTTCAGAAAAAAGACGGAGACTTACCTTTTGAGGATATTAGGGTGTTTGAATGCTGTTGCTACGGGCCGCTTGGTGGTATTGAAGGCTCATAGGCGAGAGACACAGCGCGCCTTCCGGCCTGTGAAATAACGGAAAAATCTCTCAGACAAACAGTCATGACATCCTGTTCGGAGTGTGGCGCAAATCAGGCCCTGTGACTCATCCTTCCGGTCGAGGATTCAAATGACGATTTCCCTTGAAGAGCTCAAAAAGCAGGCACGACAGGAAAGCCGGTCAGGTGCTTTGTCTTATACGCAGGCTCTTGCACAACTCTCCCAACGCCACGGATTCCGGACTTTCGCTGCTCTGAAAGCCAGTCTCGCCAAATCGTCAGCTGTGCATGCCCAAGGCCCTGCTCCCGGTGGGAGCGGAAACGCCCGCCTTGGCGGAGAAATGGTCGGACCTATCATCATCGGTACGATCCGGGACGACCCTCATCCGATCTCGATGGATCAGGTCAAAGCTATGGGTGGAAAGGTGTTTAAAATGTCTTTTCCTACGGACGTAAAGCAGCACTACGCGGAACTCGTCGCGTCCGGGAAGGTGATCCATCTTGGAGACTATCCAAAAAGCGACGCCTCATAGGATCAATGGTTCCTCCGTTCGCCGAGAGGCTCACCCGTCTCAGTCTTGAGCTGGGACGTCTGGATCAGGCGCTGAGACGTGGCTCCGCTGTACCTTCCGTCCTGTTCCGACAACGCCTGGATGCGATCCAGCGCCATAGCGCTGTCGACGGCTGGCTGATCGATCCCTGGTATCTGGTTGCCGAACTGCACGGCCTCGTGCCGAAAGTGGTCGGCCAGGACGGCTATGAACGCGGTACGGCCGTGGATGCGGCATCCCATGCCTTTACGCTCTGGCGCTGGTACGCTCGCCCGGATGCTATGCAGGCGCGTGCCATTACCGAAGCCGAAGCGTTCCTGAATGATCAGTCATCAGGATGGGGACCGATCCTTGATGCGGGGATCGCTTTTCATCGCTGGTTACAGGCCGGTCACCCCCGTGCTCCCTTCTGCGCGGCGTTAAGCCGGTACTGGCACTCCCATGATATTCTCCGGACGCCCTTGATCCTGACCGGGATAGAAGCACTCGCCCCGGGAACGCCTTGGGAGATCAAGCCCTGGCTATGCCGGTGGCTCGATGCTCTTCTAACCGAAACCCGGGACACGCATGATCTTCTGCACCAGCTAGAGCGAGCCAGGACACAGGCGCTTGAGAAGTGCGGCGTACAGCGTCGTCATTCCCGTGCGCCCCAGGCGGTCAATGTGCTGGCGATCCAGCCGCTCGTGTCTGCCTCCATGCTGGCGGATCGTCTGGGGATGTCGATGAAAAGCGCACTGCAGCTTCTCAGCGCATTCCAGGACCGAGGCATTGTAGTGGAAGTCACGCACCGGAGAGCTCATCGCCTGTTTGGTCTGGCCGGCATGGGAGCGCTCCGCGACGTCGTGAAACCTCCCACACGACCCGTTCCCGGCCGAAAGCACGGCCGGCCCCGTAAGGATGATCCTTTCACGACGCAATCAATCCCGGAGGAAGAGATTACGCAGCTTCCGCCGCCAACGCGGTTGGACCCGGTTCAGTTCGACTATGAGGATCTGGCTGCAGCCATGAAACAGGCTGATGAAGCCATGTTGAGAAGCTCCCGGCTAATCGCCCGCCTCAAGGGACAGAAGGTCAGCTAGACCCCTCGTCTGTTCATAGAACCTGAAGGGATGCCTCTTGCAACGGTTTCTGGAGCTGCAGGGCGACCGGTATGGGGGCCGTCAGCCAGGTTTCGATCTCCTCCTGGCGTTCCAGAATGACGGGCATGGCTTTGGGATGATAGGGCGCGACCACCGCGTTGGCTTCCGTTGTGAGGAAGCCGAAGAGATCGGCCGTGACCTCGCCTTCCTTGAGCTTGCGCACCGAGGTCCAGGACGTCCAGATCCCGGCAAAAAAGCGGAGAGGCTTCGTCTCATCGGCGGCAAACCACACTGGGTGAAACGATCCATCGTCCTGTCGCGCCTGTTCCGAGAAGGCCGTAAACGGCACTACGCAGCGATGAGGAACGCCCAGCCAGCGGTAATCCCCCCATAAAAAGAGTGAGTTTTGAATGAGAATTTTCTCAGCGTAAGAATTGAGGAGATTCTGATGAAGAGTGATCGCTTTACTGACGCCCAGATCATGGGTGTGAGCCGCCAGGCTGAGGACGGTGTCCCGGTTCCTGACCTGTGCCGGGAGCATGGGATTAGCAACGCCACGTTTTACCGGTGGCGCGCGAAATATGGCGGCATGGAGAGGTGGACCCGGTTTTTCAGACAGGGCGATAAGCTATAATCCGACCTGAGAGAGGACGGGTTTATGGGCAAGGTTACGCGGAAACGATATTCGGCGGAGTTCAAGTCGCGGGTTGCGCTTGAGGCGATGCGGGGCGAGCAGACGCTGTCGGAGTTGGCGTCGAAGCACGGCGTGCACCAGACGATGATTGCCCAGTGGAAGCGCCAGGCAGTCGAGGGCATGGCGGGCATCTTCTCCGGCAAGGCGGCACCGGAGGCGGCGGCCAGCCCGGCCGACGTGGAGAAACTTCACGCAAAGATTGGCCAATTGCTGGTGGAACGGGATTTTTTGCGGGATGCCTCTGTGCGGTTGGGCATGCTCAGAGGCGGCAAATGATCGACCTGAAGCGGCCTCGGCTTTCCGTGGTGCGGCAATGCGCGCTGCTGCAACTCAACCGGTCGTCCGTGTATTACCGGCCGGTGCCGGAGAGTGAGGGCAATCTTGAACGGATGCGGCTGATCGACGCCCAGTTTCTTGAGACACCCTATTACGGGTCGCGGCAGATGACCCGGCATCTCAGGCGGCTCGGCCATGATGTCGGGCGCAAGCGTGTCCGTCGGCTGATGGCGACGATGGGGCTGCGGGCGATCTATCAGAGGCCATCGTGTGGATGGTACGCTAAACAACGTTTGGCATGAACAATAAAGGAACGATCAGGCGGCACGAGCCTGTTTCGACAGATTGAGCGTCTTGCGGCCCGCAGAA